>CAYUHJ010000262.1:1650-8187 GCA_964444365.1 uncultured Alcaligenaceae bacterium
GGTCAGGAACTGGGCGGCGGTGATCGCGGCGTGCAACTGGCGACTAACCCCCATACGCGGCCCCCAACTCGGCGAGCGTCGCCACACGTGTGGCGAGGGCTGCGGCGGCGTCGAGCAGCGGCATGAGCAGGAGCGCCCCGGTCCCCTCGCCGAGCCGCATCCCCCAGTTGTCGAGGGCCGGCTCCAGCCCGAGGTGCGCGAGGGCCGCCGCGTGTCCGGGTTCGGCGGACTGGTGGGCGGCGACCATCGACCGGGCCGTTCCGGGCCACAGCCGCTCCGCGACGAGTGCCGCCGAGGTGGCGATGAACCCGTCGAGGACGACCGCCAGCCCCGAGGCCGCCGACCGGCGGTAGAACCCGGCCATCGCCGCGATCTCCAGCCCGCACGCCGAGGCGATGGCGGCCTCGGGGTCGACGGCCAAGTAGTGACGTTCGACGGCGACTTTGTCGGCGACCACCCGCCGCTTGCGCTCCAGCGCCGCGCCCCCGGCACCCGCGCCGGGGCCGACCACCGCCTCGGCGGGCGACCCGGTCAGTAGCGCGGTCAGGCAACTGGCCGAAGTGCTGTTGCCGATCCCCATCTCCCCGGCCGCGACCACCGCCATGCGGTCCACACCCCCCGCCGCCGCCTGCTCCTCGCCGACCGCAACGGCGGCCCGGAACTCCTCGACCGTCAGAGCCGGTTCCCGGGCGAGGTTCCGCGACCCCTCCCGCACCTTCCGACACAGGTGAACCGGCCCGTCCGGCAGCCCCGGCCCGGCGACGCCCACGTCGATCACCCGCAGGTCGGTGCCGGTCGCCGCCGCCAGAGCGCTACTCGCCGCCCGGCCCGCCGCGATGGCCGCCACCATTAGCCTGGTGACATCGGACGGCCACGCGGACACGCCCTCGGCCACGACCCCGTGGTCGGCGGCGAACAGCACGACCCGCCGGGGCGTCGTACGCGGGGCCAGCGACCGTTGGATCACGCACAGCCGAACGGCGAGGTCTTCCAGCCGCCCCAGGCTGCCCGGCGGCTTGGCCAGCGCGTCCAGCCGCGCGCGGACGACTTGGGGGGTCATGCCGACTCCCGGTCGGTGTCCATCGCGTCGCCGCAGGTCCCGTTGGTCGCCCCCTCGCGGTCGGCGGGCGCGTTGCCGAACGGGCAGTGCCGACAGCCGCTCGCGCAGCAGTGGCCCCGCTTCCGGTGGTACGCGGCGGTGAACACCCACCTGCCGCCCTCGACGCAGTAGTCGATGCCCTCGACCGGCCTGTCGCCCGGTTCGCTCATGGATGTCCTCGCCCCGGCAGCAGGTCGGCGAACCAGAAGCCCTCGCGCTCGACCACGTCCCCGGCCCGCACTGGGACCGGGCGGTCGAACACCGGCCCGGCGCGGCAGAAGGTGTGGAACTCGCCCCGCTCGCCGCACGGATCGACGCCCGGCGGCAGGTCGGCGAGCAGGCCGTGGTCGAACTCCCGGCCCGCGAAGGCCGGGGGCAGGTGGCGGGGATCGACGCACGACAGGGTCGCCCGGAACCCGGCTGCGAGCATCGCGCGGGCCAGGACCGGGGTGTCGGCCGGTGTCCCCCAGATCGGGAACAGCGGGTCGATTCCGGTGCCGACCAGTTGCCGCACGCGGTACGCCCGGATGTCTTCGAGGAACAGGTCGCCGAACGCGAACGCCGTGACGCCTGCCGAGCGGGCTTTCTCGACCACGGCCCGCATCCTGGCCTCGTACTCGCCGTTCGGGCACGGCCACGGCAGCGGCACCGGCCACAGCGGCAGCCCGGCGGCGGCGGCCTGGGCCCGCACCAGTTCGGCCCGCACCCCGTGCATGGCGACCCGCCCGAACGCCTCGTTGAAGGTCGTCACCAGCCCGACGACTTCGACCTCCCCGCGCCGACGCAGGGCGTGCAGCGCCCAGGCCGAGTCCTTGCCCGAACTCCACGACAACAACACTCTGGGCCTCATGCCCCCACCGCCTCGCCCGCGCCCAATTCGGCGGGCGTGAGTTGGCGGGCGGCGGGGAGGCCGGGCGGGAGCGGGTGGACGTCCGGGCGGAGGGCGTGGGCGAGAATCTCCAGGCCGTCCACCAGGCGCGGCCCCGGTCGGCTGAAGTAGGCGTTCCCGTCCGTGACGTACACCCGGCCCGACCGCACGGCGGGCAGGTCCGCCCAGCCGGGGCGGGCGGCAAGGGAGGGCACATCGGCCAGCGTGCGGTTCAGGTCGAACCCGCAGCACGCGACGAACAGAACGTCCGGACGGGCGGCCAGGATCTCCTCCCACGGCAGCGTCCGCGACGGTCGCCCGGCCCGCCCGATCGCCTCGTCCCCGCCGGCCAACCGTACCAGTTCCGGCGACCAGTGGCCGCAACTGAACGGCGGGTCCAGCCACTCCAGCAGGACGACGCGGGGGCGGTCCGCCACCCTCGCGGAGCGGGCGGCGACAGCGTCTGTCCGCCGCCGCAGGTCCGCGACTACGACCTCGCCCCGGCCCGCCACGCCCGCCGCCCGCCCCACTGCTCGGAGCGTGTCCAACACGTCTTCGAGGGATATCGGTTCGAGGTTGATGACCCGTGGGCGGCCCGGCAGCGAACAGGCGGCGGCGGTCACCTCGGCCTCGGCCACGGCGCACACGTCGCACAGCGCCTGGGTGACGATCAGGTCGGGCCGCAGCCGCTCCAGGGTCGGCAGGTCGAGGGTGTACAACGCCCGCTCCGTCTGCAACCGCTCCCGCACCAGGGCGTCGATGTCGCGGTTGCTGGCGTCGTGCGGGATGAGCGTGCGGGTGACCTTCGGCAGGCCGGCCACGAACGCCGGGAAGTCGCACTCGTGGGTGACGCCGACGAGGTCGTTGCCCAGCCCGAGTTGGCACACGATCTCGGTCGCGCTCGGGAGCAGGGACACGATCCGCATTCCGAACCTCCGGTAAGATCGTCAGACCGCGACGGAGGCCGGGGCCGGCTCGCGGAGAGCGGGGAACCCCCGCTCGGCCACGGCCAACGTGCCGAACAGGGCCGTGGCGAACACGGCGTCGCCCAGCAAGGTGTTCTGGAAGTACGGGACGGCCGCGACGTAGCACGCCACGAACCCCTCGGCGGTGGGTGGGTAGTACAGCAGCCAGCAGGCGAAGTTGGTGACGACGAAGAACTGGACCGACCCGGCCAGCGTGACGCCGGCGGTGGTCATCAGCGTCCGCCGGGACCGCAGCCACCGGCCCAGTAGAACGTTGACGGCGAAGCTGCCGTACACGACCGGGATCAGGACGTGCAGACCGAGGAACAGGTCGCTCACGAACAGGGCGGCGAAGGGGACCAACAGGGCGAGTCGGCGGTCGGCGAGGCACGCCCCGCCGAACAGGGCCATCGCCCCGACCGGGGTGAGGTTCGGCGGGTGTGGGCCCACCCGGGCGAGCGCGGCCAGGGCGATCATCGCCGCGAGTACGAGGAACCGGCTGGGTGTCATTGGCGTCTCCGAAGGCGGGTGGGAAGCCGCCGCCCGAAGTGATCGGGCGGCGGCCGGCGTCGCGGTCAGTCCTTGCCGAAGAGGGCGTCGTCGGCCCCGATGTCCCAGACCACTTCCTTCGTGCGGAGGGCCGTCGCGGTCGGGTTCTCCCACGACGGCGGGCCGTTGACGGTCGGGGTGCGGGTTTCGACGTGCCCGTCCGCGAAGCACACGTTGGCGATCCCGTCGTGCCGGAAGTGGGCGTTCGGGAACCGCTGCGAGGGCGACGACAGGAACCAGTTCTCGGTCAGTTTGTCGAACGGCGCGGCGAACGGCACGTTGGCCGAGTCGGCGAACGCGACGGTGGCCGACGTCCCCCGCCGGTTGCTCACCGAGACGACGGTTTCGCCGGACACGTCCCAGCTGCTGAAGTTATCGTTGTAGGCGTAGCTGGCGACCGGCACGTCGAACCGCAGGGCGAACCGCTCGGGGGTGAAGTTCGGGCACTGGACGATGGCCCGGTTCCCTTCGAGGTACGGGGCCAGGATGCCGCGACTCGGCTCCATGACACGCGGCGTCGAGGTGTTGTTCGTGATCTGGCCGAACCAGAACAGGTCGGTGAACGTGACCGCCGGCGACGACCGCATGGACGACGCGGTGAACCGCCCGCCGTTGGTGTCGGCGTGGTTGTGTAGCGCGAGGCCGAGTTGCTTCAGGCTGTTGGCGCACTTGAGCCGCGCGGCGGCGGCCCGCACCTTCTGGACGGCCGGCAGCAGCAGGCCGATCAGGATCGCGATGATGGCGATCACGACCAGCAGCTCGATCAGCGTGAACGCGTGGCGGTGCGTGCGGCGACACGCCGAGGGAACGGTCGGCACAGGTCAACTCCTCTTCGCCGGGACGGGCGAAAGGGTGCCTGAGGATAGCCGGGACGGGACGGACAGGGTGTGCGCACGCGCAGACGAAAACGGCCTGTCGATCCGGTCGCCTGGGTCCGAGGCACCGAACAGCATTCGACAGGCAGGTCTTCTGGCTTACGGCTCGTAGCGAGGTCCCGGCTGCCTTCCCGTGACCGGCGTCACAGTGGCGAAGAATGCCCGACCTCTGACCGAATACAGCAGCGGCCCTGCGCCGGACTCTCACCGGCTTCCCTTTTCATCGCCTCGCACTGCGCGGGGCAAACCTGTCACCATGACGTTATCGCCGGCCCGACGAGTTGACAAGTAGGAACGTACTCGGTACGTACTCGGTTCAGTCTACTCCAACCGTCGGACGATCCACGCCCGCACTGGCGTCACCTGGCTCAGCCTCACTCTCCGCCGCTGCCGCAACCCCGCCCGCACCGCACACAAGAAGCCGTACCGGCCGGAGGCCGAGGGCTCGTTCGCGTTACCCCGGCACGAGTTCGGATTCGACGCCCTCGCCCTCATCGGCCGCCTCCGGTACGCCGAGCACCGGTCCGTCCCCGAGACCGGCGGCGCGGCCGCACGATCGCGCTCGAACATCGCCACACTGTTTCGCCGGGAGTCCGCGCACCTCCAAGAATCGGTCCCGCGCCTGCTCTGATCTGGAGGGCTCGAATTCAGCAGGATCAGGGCGAAACTGGGACCGAAAGCCGTCACACATCTCAACGGGTACATGACCATGTACCCGCCGCGATACGAAACTGCTTCTTGTTAAAATTTACCTTGCGTTTCAGTGGCGCAAAATATTGCCCCGCCTACTCTTGCGTCGCTGATAGATAAAAGAGAGCGTGGTGTACGGCCCGCCTACCGGCGGGCCGTACACCACGCGAAGGGGTTATTGTTGGTTCGTTATTCGACTTCTGGCCCGGATTGTTGCGGGGGCGACTCGGCGGGCTGTCCCGTCGAACTCGCCTGGTCGGCCGCGATCCTCAGCGCGGCGCGGATGAGCGGTTCGCTCACGTCGAAGTGAGCGGCGAGTTGCTTCACGGAGCGTCCTTGCTGCTTGAGATTCCATACCTCATCGGCGTGCGAATCTTCCCACCGGGCGCGGGGCATCTTGCGCGGCAACTCGGCCAGCGCCCCGTCCGACTTCGTGGCGATCTTCAGCGCCTTGCGGATGGTCGGCACCGTCACCTCGAACTGGGCCGCGAGTTGCTCGTGCGTGCGGCCCTCGGCCCGCGCCCGCGCGACCGCGGCGGCGTTCGCCTTGGCCCAACCCACCGCCCGCTCCACCGTAACGTCCTCCGACCAGAAGAACGCGTCGGCCAGCCCGGCGAACCGCTCCGGGTCCAGGCTGGTGTCCGCATCCGGGGCCGCCGCGCCGGCGTCGGCCGACAGGTTCGGCACCCGGAGCCGGCCGCGCCTTCGCGGGGTGACGACCCCCGAACCGGACGTTGCGGGAGTGTCGCCCGTCGTGCGGCTCAGCAGGTGAACGGCGCCGTCGAACACGCCCAGCCAGGTGCCCCGCATCTCCACCCGGCCGTCGGGGAAGCACAGGATGTGCTCGATGTGGCGGCTCAGTTCCAGGTTGCCCAGCGTCGGGTTGTGGCCCGCGAGAACGTCCCCGAGGTGGCGCAACTGCTCGACGACCGCACGCGGATCGAGGGCGCGGCCGAGGTAGCCGTCCAGCGCGCCGTCGCTTTGCGCCTCGGCTTCCAGCTCCGTCTGCCGCGCCTTCGACTGCTCGTACCGGGCGGCGATGTCGGTCCGCACGGCGGCCGGCAGCTTCGGGTCGCCGAGGGTCATCGCCCACCCCGCGAGCCGCTCGCCCAGGTCGCGCCGTTCGGCGTCCCGGACGGCGGCGCGGTCCGGCTCGGCGGCGCGGTGGCGGTCCAGTTCCCCGCGCACCCGGGCGACCAGGTCGGGGAACCAGTCGGGCACCCGGCCCGATTCGTCCGGCGGGAACAGGCGGGCGCGCAGCCGACCGATGGCCGCCTCGCGCAGGTGGTCCTCGCGCACGTACCGGCCGTTGTCGCACCCCCCGGCGCCGGCCCGCGGGCACGCGTAGTGCGTGTACGCGTACGTCTTGCCCGTCTTCTTCGTCTCGTGCCGGGACGGGACCGGCCGCATCGACGACCGGCAGCGCCCGCACCGCACCAGGCCGGTGAGCAGGTACTTGAGCGTCAGCCCGCGCCCCTGCGGCGCGATCAG
>CAYUHJ010000263.1:0-8155 GCA_964444365.1 uncultured Alcaligenaceae bacterium
CCTCGAAGACTCGACCCGACCTACAAAACCGATTCCTTCCGACTGAAGACAAGGCATCACACCGAGCTGTGGGAAGGTTAAGATAAGGAAGAACCAGCCGGAGATCTGACCGTGGGCACGATGCATTCGAGCGGTTGCTGTCTTCGTTCGCAAAGCGGTCGCCCTTTCGGCCGTTCCTGGTCGAACTGACAAGCGGTCACCAGATTCGCGTGGAGCACCCCGAAGCATTGGTGTTCCGCGGGGCGGTTGCCATCTACTTTAGTCCGAGCGGGGAACTGACTGTGTTCGATCACGAAGGCGTTTCGCGACTCGAAACGATCCCCAAGCAAGCGCGCAAAGACAAGTAACCCTCTCCTGGCAACTTCCATGCAATCACGTAAGTTCGGCGGCGATGCCGCCACCGTTTCCGAAGTCGGCCTCGGGTGCTGGCAACTCGGCGGCGACCAGTGGGGCGACGTCTCCGACGCGGACGCGCTCGCCATCCTGCACGCGGCCGCCGACGCGGGGACGACGTTCCTCGACACGGCGGACGTGTACGGGGCGGGCCGCAGCGAGGAACTCGTCGGCCGGTTCCTGAAGGAGCGGAAGGGGAGCTTCTTCGTCGCCACCAAGCTCGGCCGGTTCCCGCGGCCCGGCTTGCCGGAGAACTGCACCCCGGCGAACATCCGCGCCCACACGGAAGCGTCGCTGAAGCGGCTCGGCGTCGAAGCCCTCGATCTGACGCAACTCCACTGCGTCCCGCTGGACATCCTCGAACGCGGCGAGGTCTTCGACGTGCTCCGCCGGTTGAAACAGGAAGGGAAGATTCGCCGGTTCGGGGCGAGTGTCGAAAGCACCGCGGAGGCGAAGGTGTGCCTCGCGCAGCCGGGGCTGGCGTCGCTCCAGGTCATCTTCAACGTGTTCCGTCAAACGCCGATCACCAGTTTCTTCCCGGAGTGCCGGCAGAAGGGGGTCGCGGTCATCGTCCGGCTGCCGCTCGCGTCCGGGCTGCTGGCCGGGAAGTACACGCCGGGGACGACCTTCCCGGCGAACGACCACCGCACGTTCAACCGGAACGGCGAGGCGTTCAACGTCGGCGAGACCTTCGCCGGCCTCGGCTTCGAGAGGGGGCTGGAAGTGACCGAGAAGTTGCGGCCGCTCGTCCCGGCGGGGCTGAGGATGGCCCGGTTCGCGCTGCGGTGGTGCCTCGATTTCCCGGAAGTGGCGACAATCATTCCGGGTGCCCGGAACCCGTCACAAGCGAAGGGGAACGCCGCGGCGAGCGACGTGCCCCCGCTGTCGGCGGAGTTGCACGCCCGCCTCCGGGACTTCTTCGCGGCCGACGTGAAGCCCCTCGTCCGCGGGCCGGACTGAGGCTCCGCGCTCACCCGCTCACCAGTACCCGACCACCCGCGGGGGTTGCTTCGCGCCGCGCAGGTCGAGCCAGACGAGGGCGGCGGAGGCCACCAGCGCGGCCGCGTGGAGGGCGAGGGCGGCGTCCCGGGCGGTCGTCGCCTGGACGTTGAACTGCGCCAGTTCCTTGCCGGAGTTCACCGCGAGTTTGGTCTTCTTGATCGTCGTGTCCGCCTCCTCCGCGGCCCTGGCGAACTTCTCCGGGACGAGGTCGCGGATCGCGACTTCCAGCCCGGGCCCGCGGGCCGTCTGGATGCCGACGAGCAAGAGCAGCAACAGCGACAGCCCCCCGAGGAGTTGGTGCCGCCGGGGCCAGACCTGCGGCACCCACGCCAGCGGGCCGGGGATCGTGGCCGGGTCCGGGTGGCGGATGATGCGTTCGACCCACGCGAACAGCAGCGTGAAGACCAGTGCCGGGAAGTACGGCAGCAGCCACCAACTGGAGTAGAGCTTCTGCGCGATCGGCTTCTCGTCGAGGAGCAGTTCGTCCGGCAGGGTCTGGGCGGTGAACGACGCGAACAGAGCTTGCCACGGGTTCTGGGTGTAGACGCGGACGTCGCCGGGGAAGGAGCCGACCCAGCTGAAGAACGTGGCCAGGAACGCGAGCGTCAGGCACGCGACGGGCACCCAGGCCAGCACCGTCGGCGAGAGCGAGAACCCGGCCGAGTGCGTGTAACCCTCCGGGGCCGGCGGCGGTTCGACCGGCGGCGAGGCGGCGGCGGTGGCGGGCTCCTTCGGCGGCACGAACCCCGGCGGCGGGGCGGGCACGTTCCACTCGGACGACGGGGACACGGGTGGCGGCACGGGGGTCGGCTCCTTGACGGGGGCAACGGCCGGCCCCGCGGCGGGGTCGACGGTCGGGGTGTAGGCACCGGGCACGGGGATCGCCTTCGCGCACTTCGGGCACGGCGCGTCCGTCCCGGCGGCCGCGTCCGGGAGTTCGACCGTCTGGAAGCAGTGCGGACAAATCTGCCGGATCACGCGCCGTCTCCGCGGGAAGGGGAGGAATCGGAGAGGAGTTCGTCCCAGGAGTTGACGTTCAGAATCCGGAAGATCAGCGATTCGATCTCGTGCAACTCGGGCATGGTTGTGATCCTGGCTAGCGTGGCCGCGCTGGGGGGACCTAACTTCCGTTCCCCGAGGTTAACACAGACTCGTCGAGCAACCTCGAATCGGCCTTCCATATAGCCTTGACGATAGCTCTCCAGATATCGCTCCTGATCGGCTTGATCTCGCGCCAAGAGATCGCCGCGACGGAGAATTTCCCGGTAGGTCGATGAAACACTCCAGTCGATGGAACCCACCATCAGATCCTCCCAATCGGCTTGTCATAAGCAAAACCGGCGTGTGGGTCAGGAATCGGAGAGGAGTTCGTCCCAGGAGTTCACGTCGAGCACGCGGGACAGGAAGAGTTTCAACCGGGCAAGATCTTTTGTTTCTCGGACCACGGCTTCGAGAGCCGCAGGAGGCGGGCCAAATTTCTTGGTCCCCAATTCCAAAACATCGTCTTGTTTGGACTGTAATTGGCCTTGGTTCTTGCCCCGCTGAATGATGTCCTGATACGTCGAAGAGGTTTCCCAGTTGATCATGACTCCCATCGTCAGTTCCTCCCAGAGTGCCGCGTCGAACTTCACCCCGAACATGATCCGGCTCGCGAGCCACAGCTTCTTGCGGTCCGTCTCGTCGGCTTCGGCGTCGAACCGGGTCTTCATCACCTCGATCACGCCCGGCAAGGCCGCCGGCGGGACCGCGGCGATCGGCGCGAACGGCAGCAACCCGAGCCGGCCTGTCAAGAACGGCTCG
Source organism: uncultured Alcaligenaceae bacterium (assembly GCA_964444365.1). GTDB lineage: Bacteria > Planctomycetota > Planctomycetia > Gemmatales > Gemmataceae > CAYUHJ01. The sequence goes on from CAYUHJ010000263.1 coordinate 3,196, forward strand.
GGTTGTTCCTGCCAGACGCGGACGACGGTGTAGCGGAACGCCCACTCCGGACCGACCGGGGCCGCCACCGGGTATTCGCCGGTCACGTCGGACGGGTTCGCTTCCTTCCGGAGCAGCAGAACCGCCGTGACGACCGGACACCCGTGACGATCCTGCAGGAGGGCATTGTACCGCAGCAACCGCCGGGGCAGGCCGAGTTCGTGGCTCGTCTGGAACTCCAGGTGCAGCAGCCACGGGCCGTCCACGTCGTCGACCCGGATCACCTTGTCGGCGCTGGCGGACACGGTGGCCACGTCCGCGTCGATCACCGACACGCGGGCCGGGTCGACCGAACGGCCGAGGTACTCGACCCACCCGACCGGTGTCGTCTCGATCAGATCTTTCGAGGTGGCGTCGTACTCTTTGCTCACGCCGCGACGACCTCCCGGAAGGCGCGTGGAAGGTACGCCAGCACGTCGGCCGCGGTCAAGCACACCTGGGTCAGGTCGGCGGCGGCCAGGTCGCCCGAGCGGCCGTGGACCCACGCCCCGAGGACCGCCGCGTCGAACGGGGACAGGCCCTGCCCGATCAGGGCGGCGATCGCGCCGGTGAGCACGTCCCCGCTGCCGCCGGTCGCCATGCCGGGGTTGCCGGTTGTGTTTCGGTAGACGCGCGAGCCGTCGGTCACGATCGTTTCCGGCCCCTTCAGCAGCAGCACCAGCCGGAACCGGGCCGCGAACGCGACCGCCAGCGGGCCGCGGTTGGCCTGCACTTCCGCGGTGGACTTGCCCGTGAGCCGGGCGAACTCGCCGGGGTGGGGCGTGAACACCGCGGGACCGGGCATCGGCTCCGTTAGCGGGGACAGTGCGTTGAGCCCGTCCGCGTCCACGACGGCGGGCTTCGGGCCGAGTTCCCCGAGGACCGCCCGCACGAGGGCGGCGACATCCGGCCGGTTCCCGAGGCCGGGGCCGACCGCGACCACGTCGGCCCCGGCCGCCAGTTCGGTCACGGCGGCGATCGACGTTTCCGAATAGGTCCCGTCCGCGTGGTGAGGGAGCCCGGCGGTCGTGTAGCACGGGTTCCCGGCCGCGACGACGCCCTGCACCTCCGTCGGACACGCGACCCGCACGAGCCCCGCGCCCCCCTTCAACGCGGCGGACCCGCACAGCACGGCGGCCCCGCTCATCCCGCGGCTGCCGGCCACGACCAGCACGCGGCCGAAGGTGCCCTTGTGCCCGTCCACCGGGCGGGGGGGCAGCTTCGGAACGTTGACGGGTTCGGACATGGCGGTCCCTCCAGAGGTGAGGTTACTCGTTCGCGGCCAGGAACGCCTTCAGGCGGGCGAAGAACTCGGCCGGCTGGCCGAACCCGTGGCCGACGCCGTCCATGCGGAAGAACGCCTTCGGCGCGTTGGCGGCGGCGTACAGGGCTTCTCCCTGCTCGAACGGGACGATGCGGTCCTCCGTGCCGTGGGCGATGAAGACGGGTCGCGTGCAGGCCCCGATCTTCGCGCGGTTGTCGAACCGGTTCGACATGAGCGTGACGCACGGCACCCACGGCTTCTGGTGCTTCGCCGCTTCCGGCAGGGACGTGAACGTGAACGCCAGCACGAGCGCGGCGTGGTCGTGGCGGGTGGCGAGTTCGACCGCGACCCCGCCGCCGAGGGACTCGCCGACGAGGAGCACGTTGCGGGCCGGGAACCCCTTCTGAACGAGCCACCGGAACCCGGCCTCGCCGGCGGCGTAGCACCCCGCTTCGGTCGGCGACCCGCCGCTCTTGCCGTAGCCGGGGTAGTCGTAGCTCAACACCGCCGTCCCGAGTTGCCGGCCGAGTTCCCGCGCGAGCCGCCCCCGGTGGCTGAGGTTCCCGCCGTTGCCGTGCGAAAGCAGGACCGCCCCGGTCGCGGTCTCGTGCGGGAAGTACCAGGCGTGGACCGGGGTGCCGTCGTCGAGCGCGAGCCCGACGTCGCCCGGCGGCGGCTCCCCCGGATCGGCCCAGTCGGTGGCCGGGGCCGGCCGGAACACGAGCGCGTTCTCGAACCACTTCATCCCGAGCACGGCGACGACCCACAGCCCGGCGAGGAACGCCGTCCAGCGTACCACAAACGCCCGGACCCGACGCGGCGGGGGAAGCGGGGTCATCGGTTCGGCTCCGGAAGGGGTGGGGGACGAGTGCGAACGCCAACCTACCGCGGGTCGCTCACCCGGCCGAGGAACAGGATCGTCTCGGATTGCGTGTCGCGGATCAGGAACAAAAAGGGATGGTCGGCTAGAAAAGTAGGTCCAGCTGATATGGTCCTCGTTACGAATCCCGTCGCGGCGGCGGCGACGGTGCCCTCCTCGTCGACCTCCACGCTCCCCATGTGGATGCCATCCTGGATGTGCAACCGCGGACCCGAGCCCATCCCGGTAAAGTCCGCCTGCGGCGTGAACGGCAGCGACATTCCGAGTTCCTGAAGCGGATTCTTCAGTTCAATCCGGCTTTGTGATTTCCAGCGCGGCAACAGGACCGCAATTTCGGAATCGCGCAATTGGCTCAGCGCGGACGCGAGCTTCTCCGTCGTCAGCCCCGCCTCCACTTCGCGAAGTCGGCACCGCTTCACCGGCAACAGGATCACCATGGCGTTACGGCCCGATGCGTAGGCCAGTTCCAACAGTTTGAACTCGGCGTTGGAGAAAACTCTCGCGTTCATCCTCACTTCGCTCATCATGTCGACTTTCACCTTGACCCCCGGCGCGGTCTCAAAGTCCGCCTTCATCGTCGCGGACTTCTGGAACGGCACCTTCCAGGTTCCCCGGAAGAAAATCGCATTGGTCAGGACCAACCGCGTGTCGCGGTCGACATCGCCCTGCTGCAAGAGGTCCTTGATCTTCTGTTCGGTTTGCTCCTCGACCCACTGGTTGATCGCCTTCCGCGACCCCTCCGTGTCGCCGACGAAGTCCACCTCCCGGAAGCCGCCCGCGTAGTTCTGCCGCGTCAGGTCCAGGAACGGGGCGGCGAACGGGTAGCCCCGCTGCCCCCAGAGGGCGTTGGCGATGGCCAGCCGGTTCGACGGGTCCCGGCCGGACTGCAGGTGCTCCGTGACCCCCTTGAACGCCGGGTGCAGGCGGTCCGGCGGCAGCGTGAAGTGCAGGGCCTTCGCCATCTGTGCGGCCGTCTCCCCGCGGGCCCCGGCGTACGTCATCGCCGCCGCCGACGAGATGCTGTACGGGGACAGGATCAGGTTCCCGTCGTGCTTCTCCGCCACCTTCTTGTACAGGTCGAGGGCGAAGGCGTTGTTGCCGTCCGCCAGGGCCGTCAGGTCGTCCTTCGGAACGGCAATCGCCGCCGGCTCCGATGGCGTGCCCGGCGGAACCGGGTTCGACCCCGTGTCCGTGCAGGCGGCCAGCGCCAGGGCGAGTGACCCGATCAGGGTGACGGCCGTCGCTCGAATCGTCGCCATGAGGACCTCCGCGAAAGGACTTGTTCGTGGGGTCGAGTTCCTTCCCCGCGCGAACCGCACGACCGGAACTCCCGTGTGGCGCGAAGTGGGGTTGTGCCGGGAATGACTCGCGAAGCGGCTTTATCGTCGGGGACAGTCGGGGGTCGGGGCAAGTCTTTTTCCACGCCGCCGCGCCGTCATTCCCGCACACTCGAACTTCCGAACTATCCCCCCAACAGGCCGGCGGACGGACCCGCCGGCGCGGCTGTTGGATTCCATCCGTTCCAGGGAGGGTTCCCGTGAATCGGTTCCTGACCGCCCTCGTCGGGGTGTCGGCCGTCGTCGCCGTCGCCCCGGCCCAGTCGAGCTTCGACCCGGTATCGTACCGCAAGCCCGTCGTCTATGCGGCCCCGAACTGCCCCCCCGGCCTGTTCCCCGGCACCGCCCCCGGCACGCCCGGCTCGATGCCCGGGACGCCCGGCACCGGCGCGGCCCCGTTCGACCCGAACGCCCAGGCGATGCCGAACCAGGACGCGAACACGTTCGGCACCCAGCGGGAGGCCGGCGGCCAGAACTACGAGAGTTTTAACCCCAACATGTTCGGGGACTTCCCCGGCGTCGGGTACTCCCGCGGGTTCCCCCGCGGGCTGAACTCGCAGACGCAGTCGGCCCTGAGCAGCTCGCTGTCCAGTTCCTCGTTCAACGCGGAACCGCCGCTGCTGCCCCGCTACCAGGCGGTCAAGCTGACCGAGAACAACAGCCCGCGGCCGCAGGACCGGGTGTCGGTGGCGTACAACTTCTACGACAACATCAGCGGGTCCGAGATCGACATCCACCGCGAGACGATCTTCTTCGAAAAGACGTTCGCCGGCGGCGACGCGTCCGTCGAGTTCCGCCTGCCGTTCCTCCAGTGGACGTTCCCCGGCGGCGGGTACCAGCGGGTCGGCGACATCACGATGATCGGGAAGTACGCCTTCTACAACGACACCGAAACCGGCGACCTGTTCTCCGGCGGCGTCGGCCTCACCTTCCCGACCGGGGCGAGCCTGGAGACGGACGCGGCCCACTCCGTGCTGTTCCAGCCGTACCTCGGCTTCATCAAGAACTCGGGCAACTGGTTCGCCCAGGGGTTCTCGTCGCTGATCGTCCCGACCGACTCGGACGAACTGATGGTGTGGTTCAACAGCGTCGGCGTCGGCTACTGGGTGTACCGCGGGAACGGCACCGGGTGGCTGAACGGGATCGTCCCGATCACCGAAGTCCACGTCAACACGCCGCTGAACCACCGCGACCCGGGCGACGCCTCGTTCATCTACGACCAGGTCAGCCTCACGTCGGGTGCCCACTTCGTGCTCGGCCGGTCGGTCGTCGGCACGGCCGTGAACGTCCCGATCAGCGGCCCGCGGCCGTGGAACATCGAGGCGGTCCTGACGTGGAACGTCCGGTACTGATGCCGACGCGAGTGGAGGAGGCGTCCGGGATCGACACCGTCAGGAGTTACGCAGTTGCTGTCTGGAGGGGTTTTGTCCCCCTCTCCCCGCTGGGGAGAGGGGTTAGGGG
>CAYUHJ010000264.1:0-7964 GCA_964444365.1 uncultured Alcaligenaceae bacterium
GTCTTCGAGGCCCGACGGGAAGCGCAACGTCGGGCCTCGAAGACTCGGCCCGACCGACAAGAATTATGTCTTCCCGCTCCCGCCCAGCAGGTACCCCAGAATCGCGTGGGCGGAATCGTCGAGCGGGTCGAGTCGGCGGACTTCCAGTTCCGTCTCCACGACCAGCGTCCCGAACGCACGGAAGAATTTTTGCGGGTGGCGGGCGCGGACCACGACGCCGTCCGACTCCACGTCGACGCCGACGACATCGGGCATCGCGAGGAGGTGCCGGGCGAGTTCGCGCGGGTGGTCGACTTCGATGCGGACCGAGAGCGGAAAATCGTCCATCAGGTCGCGGATCTGCTGCAGCGTGCCGACCGCCGCGATCCGGCCGCGGGCCATCACCGCGACGTGGTTCGTCAGCTTTTCGAGTTCTTCCAGTTCGTGGCTCGACACGAGCAGGCACTTCCCCGCGGCTGAAAGTTTGCGGAACAGGTCGAGCATTTCCTGCCGGCCGACGGGGTCGATGCCGCCGAGCGGTTCGTCGAGGATCAGCAGTTCCGGGTCGTGAACGAGGGCCTGCGCGAGCTTCACCCGTTGCCGCATGCCCTTGGAGTAGCCGCGGAGTTTGCGGTCGGCACGGTCGGCCATTCCCACGAGTTCGAGCGTTGCTTCGGCCCGGCGGCGGGCTTGCGCGCGGGGGTAGCCGCAGAGCCGGGCCATCGCGTGGACGAAGTCCCGGCCGGTCATGTCCTCGTAGAAGGCGTCGTGGTCCGGGCAGTACCCGACGAGCCGCCGGGCCCGCCAGTCCCAGGCGTCCACGCCGCGGACCGTGACCCGCCCGAGCGACGGCCGGCTCTGCCCGGTGGCGAGGCGGATGAGGGTGGACTTCCCCGCCCCGTTCGCGCCGACGAGGCCGGTGATGCCGCCGGTAAGCTCGAGTGTGACCTGGTTCAACCCCAACACGGGGCCGAACCATTTACTGACCTGCTCGAACAGCAAGAGTGGCGATGCATCCATGCTCATGACACGATCTCCACCGCGTGAATCCGCCGGCGAAGATACATCACACATGCGATACAGACGCCGCCCACGACGACCGCGGCTTCCCACAATTCCGGTTGGGCCGGGGGCCGGACGGTGCCGCGGTCGACGCCCAGGCAACCGAGCCCGACGAGGTACAGGTCGTTCCAGAAGTCGATCAGCCGCCACCGCGGGTCGAGGTTCTGGCCGTCGACGAGGAACCCGCCGAGCATCCGGCACAGCACGAAAATCCCGGTCCAGACCATGACGAGCGGCACCGTCCGGCGGACGCCCACGGCCGTCGCGACGAGGAGCAGGCTCAGGGCCACCGTCAGCGTCGCCCCGTAGCCGAAGATGCCGGCGAGTTCGCGGAAGTGATCGGTGTAATACGTCTTCCAGTCGTACAACAGCCCGGCTTGAATGTATAACACGACGCCGGGGAGCGTCGTGAGCAGGTTGATAAACATGGCAATGCCGAGGCACTTGCCCAGGACATAGTGTCGGCGGGCAATGGGCTTCGAGAGATAATACGGCAGACTCCCGTGGTGGAAGTCGTTCCCCACCAATACCGCGCCCGCGAGGGCGAGGACGATCATCGCGATGTAGCCCTGGAACCAGATGTAGTTCGCAAACGTGTGCCCGGAGCCGTTCAGCGCGAGGCGGTCGAGGAACTTCGTCAGGTCCGCGGCCTTCACCGGCATCCCGCCGAAAAAGACCGTCTGCCCGGCGGTCTGCTGTTGAATCCAGACGACGAGGTACTGCCCGTAGAAGAAGAAGAAAAACACCATCAGGGCGAGGCCGTACAGCCCCCAGAACAGCCGGCGGCGCACCATCAGGCGGAGGCTGACGCGGCCCATCGCCAGCGCGCCGAAGATCGGGGGGCGCAGCGTCCCCCGCCAGGGGCGGTATCGCAGCAAGGCGTCGGAAGCGGGCGGCATTCGGCGGTCTCCCGGTCGCGCGGTCCCCAGACATGATACGCCCCGGCCGCCGGCTTCCGGCCGGGGTCACGCCCGTTCCGCGAACTTCGCCGTGAAGTGCCGCAACACCTCCGGGGCCTCGGTGATCCGCAGCCCGGGGATCTGACTCCGGTTCGCAAACACCTCGCCGATCGCCTCGATGACGTAGTCGATGTGGCTCTGCGTGTAGACCCGGCGGGGGATCGCGAGGCGCACCAACTGCATCGCGGGGTGGGTCGTCTGGCCGGTCGCGGGGTCGGTGCGGCCGAACATCACGCTGCCGATCTCGACGGCCCGGATGCCCGCGTGGCGGTACAGGGCGCACAGCAACGCCTGGCCGGGGAACTCGTCCGGCGTCAGGTGTTCGCAGAAGTGGGCCGCGTCGACGTAGACCGCGTGGCCCCCCGGCGGCTCGACGATCTGCACGCCGAGGTTGCGCAGCCCGTCCCCGAGGTACGCCACGCTGCGGATGCGGTACTGCAAGTAGTCTTCGTCCAGCACTTCCTGGAAGCCCTGGGCCATCGCTTCGAGGTCGCGGCCGGCCAACCCGCCGTAGGTGACGAACCCTTCCGTCAGGATCAGCAGGTTGTTCGCCTTCGCCGCGAGGTCATGGTTTCGGAACAGCAGCACGCCGCCGATGTTGACGAGGCCGTCCTTCTTTGCGGAGATCGTCGCCCCGTCCGCCAGCGAAAACATCTCGGCGACGATGTCCTTCACGCTGCGGTGCGCTTGCCCCGGCTCGCGGAGCTTGATGAAGTAGGCGTTCTCCGCGAAGCGACACGCATCGAGGAACAGCGGAATCCCGCAGTTGTCGCAGATTTTCCGAACGGCCCGCAGGTTTTCGAGGCTGACGGGCTGCCCGCCGCCGCTGTTGTTCGTGACCGTCACCATCACCAGCGGGATTCGTTCCGGCCCGACTTCCCGGATCAGCGCGTCGAGCTTCGCCGGGTCGAGGTTCCCCTTGAACGGGTGCCGGCTCCGCGGCTGTTTTCCCTCGTCGATGACGAGGTCGACCGCCGTCGCCCCGGAGTGTTCGACGTTCGCGCGGGTCGTGTCGAAGTGGTTGTTGTTCGGCACGACCTTCCCCGGCCCGCCGACGAGTTCGAACAGGATGCGTTCGCTCGCCCGGCCCTGGTGCGTCGGCAGGACGTGCGGCATCCCGGTCACGTCCTTCATCACCGTCTCGAACCGGAACCAGCTCTTCGCCCCGGCGTAGGACTCGTCGCCGCGGATCATGCCCGCCCACTGCTCCGCGGACATCGCCGACGTGCCGCTGTCCGTGAGCAGGTCGATGAGCACGTCCTCCGCGGGGATCAGGAACGGGTTGAAGTGGGCGGCCCGCAGGATCCGGTCGCGTTCGGCGGCCGTGGTCAGGCGGATCGGCTCGACCATTTTGATGCGGAACGGCTCGATGATCGTCTTCACGGGCACCTCCGGGGCAGTTCGGATATGGTATTCCGCAGGAGCCCGATCCGGTCCGGCGTGCGGACCCCCGTCACCGGCGGGATCCCCGGACCGCGGACTTCGCACGGGAAACCGGATGGCCAGCTTCTTCGCCACGTGCTCGCGCGGGCTCGAACCGATCCTCGCCCGGGAACTGACCGCCCTCGGGGCCGACGCCGTGGCGGCGGGCCGCGGCGGGGTGCGGTTCGACGGGGAGCCGGTCATCGTGTACCGCGCGAGCCTGTGGCTCCGCACCGCGGTCCGGATCCTGCGGCCCGTACTCGAAGCCCGCGTCCGGACCCCGGACGAACTGTACGACGCCGTCCGGTCGATCGACTGGGCGCAGTTCATGACCCCCGGCCACACGCTGGCGGTGGACTGCAACGTCAGGGACTCGGGCATCACGCACTCGCAGTACGCCGCCCGCCGGGTGAAGGACGCGATCTGCGACCAGTTCCGCGACCGGCTCGGCGTGCGGCCCAGCGTCGACACGGAACGTCCGGCGATCGGGCTGAACCTGCACGTCTCCCGCGACGAGGCGGTGCTCAGCCTGGACGCGTCGTGGGACTCGCTGCACAAGCGCGGCTACCGGCCGGTGCAGTCGCGGGCACCCTTGAACGAGGCACTCGCGGCGGGGTTGCTGATGCACCTCGGGTACGACGGGTCGTGCCCCCTCGCGGACCCGCTGTGCGGCTCGGGAACCTTCCCCATCGAGGCGGCGTGGATCGCGACGAAGCGGCCGCCGGGGCTGACCCGCCAGTGGTTCGGGTTCTACGGCTGGCCGGACTTCGACCGGGGGCTGTGGTCCGCGGTGAAGGACGAGGCCCGCCGGGGGGTGTTGTCGGCCCCGCCGTTCCCGGTCGTGGGTTCGGACGAGCGGACGGACGCGGTCGAGTTCTCCCGCGGGAACGCCCGTGCCGCCGGGGTCGGCCACGCCGTCACGTTCGCGCGGGCGGACGTCCGCCACGCCCGCCCGCCGGCCGGCCCGCCGGGGTGGGTGGTCTGCAACCCGCCCTACGGCGAGCGGCTCGGCGACGAGGAGCAGCTCGCCCCGCTGTACCGCACCATCGGCGAGGTCGTCCACGACTTCTGGCCCGGCTGGCGGCTCGCGATCTTCACCGCGAGCCCGTGGCTGGCGAAGCGGGTGCCGTGGAAGGCGACCGGGTCGACGGAGTTCTTCAACGGCGGCCTCGCGTGTCGGCTGTGGATTTTTGACCCGCGGTAACGGTGAACGGGAGGGTCCGCGATGTCCGAACTCGTCGAGTACACCCGCCGGGGGCCGGCGGCCGTCGTGACGATCAACCGGCCGGACAGGCGGAACGCGCTGAGCCGGGCGCTGATCGCGGCGCTGGCCGAGGCGTTCCACCGGGCCGCGGCCGACCCCGCCGCGCGGTGCGTGATCCTCACCGGCTCCGGCCCCGCGTTCTGTGCCGGCATGGACCTCGACGAACTCCGCGGCACCCTCGGCGACGACGCGGACAAGGTGTGGGACGACGCCGCGAACCTCTCCGCCCTGTACGAACAGATCTACACCCTGCCGAAGCCGACCGTCGCGGCGGTGAACGGGGCCGCCGTCGCGGGCGGGGCGGGGCTGTGTACCGTGTGCGACCTCGCGGTCGCCGTCCCGGCCGCCCGGTTCGGCTACCCGGAAGTCCGCCGGGGGCTCGTCGCCGCGATGGTGCTGCCGCACCTGCTCCGGCACGTCGGCGAACGCGCGGCCCGGTGGATGCTGCTGACCGGGGAACTGATCGACGCCGCGGAGGCCCACCGGATCGGGCTGGTGAACGCGGTCTGCCCGCCGGACGAACTGCTCGCGACGGCGGACTCCTGGGCGCGGTCCCTGGCCGAGGGCGGCCCGAAGGCGCTCGCGAAGACGAAGGAACTGCTGCTCCGGTGTTCGGTCCGGGCCGTGCCCGTGGAGGACCTCGCCCGCGGCAGTGCGGAACCGCGGCTGACGGACGAGTGCCGCCACGGGCTGACGGCGTTCTTCGACAAGCGGCCCGCCCCGTGGGTGGGGATCGGTCCGGAATAGTTCCTACAACACCCCTGCCCCCTTTCCCCGAGAGTCCTCATGGCCGTCTCCCCGCTCGCCGGCAAACCCGCCCCGGCGGACCTCCTCGTCGACCTCGCGAAGCTCGAGCGCGACTACTACGGCCGGAAGCCGGACCTCGGCGACCCGAACCAGATGGTCGCGTTCGGCACCAGCGGCCACCGCGGGACGCCGTTCGACGGGACGTTCACCGAGCCGCACATCCTCGCGATCGCGCAGGCGATCTGCGACTACCGCGTCGCCCACGACATCGACGGGCCGGTGTTCGTGGGGAAGGACACGCACTACGCCTCCGGCCCGGCCCAGCGGTCGGCGCTGGAAGTGCTCGCCGCGAACGGGGTGACGGCGGTCGTCCAGGAGCACGACGGGTTCACGCCGACGCCGGTCATTTCCCACGCGATCCTGACGCACAACCGCGGCCGGACCCGCGGCCGGGCGGACGGCATCGTCATCACCCCGTCGCACAACCCCCCGGCCGACGGCGGGTTCAAGTACAACCCCCCGAACGGCGGCCCGGCCGACACGGACGTGACGAAGTCCATCCAGGACCGCGCCAACGACCTGCTCCGGGCCGGCCTCGCCGGGGTGAAGCGGGTGCCGTACGAGACGGCGATCAAGGCCGACACCACGAGACAGCAGGATTACGCGCCCGGCTACGTCGCGGAACTGAAGAACGTCGTCGACACGGACGCGATCAAGGCCGCCGGGCTCAAGCTCGGCGTCGACCCGCTCGGCGGCGCGTCCGTCCACTACTGGAACCCGATCCACGACCTCCTCGGCATCGCCGTCGACAACGTCAACCCCACGGTCGACCCGCACTTCGGGTTCATGTCCGTCGACCACGACGGCAAGATCCGCATGGACTGCTCCAGCCCCTACGCGATGGCCGGGCTGGTGAAGCTGAAGGACCGCTTCCGCGTCGCGTTCGCCAACGACCCCGACGCGGACCGGCACGGGATCGTGACGCCGGGCGCGGGGCTGATGAACCCGAACCACTATCTCGCGGTGGCGATCCGCTACCTGCTGACGAACCGCCCCGGCTGGTCTCGGGCGGCGTCGGTCGGCAAGACGCTCGTGAGCAGCGGGCTGATCGACCGCGTCGTGTACGACCTCGGCCGCACGCTGAGCGAAGTCCCCGTCGGGTTCAAGTGGTTCGCCCCCGGCCTGTACGAAGGCACGATGTGCTTCGGCGGCGAAGAGTCCGCGGGGGCGTCGTTCCTGCGGCGGGACGGCACCGTCTGGAGCACGGACAAGGACGGCATCATCATGGACCTGCTCGCCGCGGAGATGACCGCCGTCACGGGCAAAGACCCCGGCGAACACTACGCGGAACTGACGGCGAAGTTCGGCACCCCGTACTACGCCCGCGTCGACGCCGCCGCCACGCCCGCGGAGAAAGCGAAGCTCGGCAAGCTGTCCCCCGAGGCCGTCACCGCGTCGACGATGGCCGGGGAACCGATCGCGTCCAAGGTGACCCGCGCTCCCGGCAACAACGCCCCGATCGGGGGGCTGAAAGTGTCCACCGCGAGCGGTTGGTTCGCCGCCCGGCCGTCGGGAACGGAGAACGTGTACAAGATCTACGCCGAGAGCTTCCGCGACACGGCCCACCTGTCGGCGATTCTGGACGAGGCGAAGCTGATCGTGGCGACCGCGTTGACGTGAGCGCGGGTCCGGTTCCGAACGGGCGGGAGAGGCGGATGGACCGGAGGGACTATATTGGGAAGCGGGGCGAGGACGTCTTCGCCTTTTTGATCGGGAGGCTGTGCCGGGGCCGGTTCTGGTTCGTCGCGGACTTCCGGGGCGACAAGGCAGAAACCAGCGACTTCACCGTTCGGCTGATTCGCCCGCCCGTGGCCGACGCCAAGTTTGTGGTGCAAGTGAAGGCGACGACTCAGGGGTATCGCGGCACCGGCGTCAACCGAAAGCTGGCCGTCCAAGTGAGCAAGGACGAGGTCATCAAGTTGAAACTGACCTCCAGCCCGGCGTACGTGGTCGGAGTCGATGCGGTGCGGGAGAAGGCGTACATCGTGCCGATTACGAGTCGCACACCCGACCTGAGCATCTCCGGAATTTCGTGTCGGCATCCACTGGGTTGCAATGTCTACCCCGCGTTATGGAAAGACGTTGTGACCTATTGGTCGAGTCGTGACATGTCGCGCCAGGATTCCTTGTTGTCGTGAGGCGGAGCATGGATCCCGTCATCGAAAAACTGGCCGCAGACCGAGCCCTGCTGCACGCGCGACTGGTTCTGACCCGTCGGCCGGACGTTCTGGTCCAGCCGTACCCGCAGTTCGCGGACAACCCGCTCGATTTGCTCGTGCAACTCGCCCCGAAACAGCCGACGTTCCCGAGAGACGCCTCGCCCTGCTTTGCCGTCGAGATCATGCACACCCTCGCGCCGCTGGCAACGGCGCAGGCCGCCACCCGGCACGTCATCCGGCATCGCAACTGGCAGTCGCCGCCGGTGGTCGCGCAGATGCCCATCATCTTGTTCTTGTTTTCCATCTCCAAGG
>CAYUHJ010000265.1:0-7884 GCA_964444365.1 uncultured Alcaligenaceae bacterium
GAACCGAGTGCGAGTCGCGTTCCGGACAGCGGGCGAGCCATTAACTCACAGTCTAAGTTCGACTTGGGACGATCGCCAGTCGAAATCCCGTCGGCGACCCGTTTGCTCCTTCGCACGCTGGTGTCAACGAGCTCGGCCGGCCCCGCATGCCGGGCCGGCCGAGCGTTGATCGGACCTGACCGCGACGTTACTTGACCGGGGTGAGCACGAACTCTTTCAGCGCGAACGCCTGGCTGGCGGGCGCGAAGCTGAGCGTGTTCTTCCCTTCGGCCAGGGTCACCTCCACCGGTTGCGACGACTGCCACGCCCCGACCGTGAACGGGAGCGGGACGTCCGCGGGCGTCTTGCCGCCGTTGAGCGTCAGCGCGAGCGTCTGGTCCCCGTGGACGGTGACGACGCGGGCCGTGAGGGTGTATTTCCCGGCCCGGCGGGTGTCGACGGTGCAGGTGATCGGCTTGGTGCCGCCGATCATCTGGAGCCCGCCCTGAAAACTCTTCACGAGGTGGTTCCCGCCCCCGCAGGCGGCGGCCGGGATGACGATCTCGCCGGCCGGCCCGGTCGCGACCTTCTTGTCGGCGTCCGTCACGGTCGCCTTCTCCACCGCGGCCGCCTTCGTGTCCGCCGACTCGTTCGCCTCCGCGATGTTGGCCCCGAGGGCGGCCAGTTCGGCCGGCTTCTTCTCGGCCACGATCGCCCGCAGTTCGTCGTCGGCGAGTTGCCGCCACGGGCCGACCGGGGTCTTCTTGTCGCGGACGACCGGCTCGCCGATCGCGCTGGCGACCCAGTCCGCCCGCAGGGCCCGGCGGTGCTCGTCGGGGAACCGGCGGGCCTGGGTTTCCAGCAGGAACTCCGGCCCGGTCGCCTCCGGGAACCAGCCGACGGGCCAGCCCGCCCCGAGGTTCACGACCCAGCCCTTCGGCGTCCAACGGACGAGGGCGGCGTGCTTCGGCTGCGTGAACGGCCGGGCCGGCAACCCGAACGCCTGGACCACGTACCGGCCGAAGAACGCCCGCCGGCCGCAGATCCCGCCGTTCTTGCAGATGTTCTGGAAGAAGTTCAGCGTGTCCAGATCCTGGTACTCGTTGGAGTGCTTGTACGCCACGTCCGTCCGCACCAGCCCCGAGTACCGCCAGCCGTAGTCCGCGTTCAGAACGTGGTCCGGGCGGTAGTTCCGCATCATCTCCCGCGCCCACGCCAGGATCTCGTCCGGGGCGTAGCTGTCGACCGTGTACCGCAGTTCCCAGGTCGTCAGCGTCGGGAACGCCGGGTCGAGTTCGCCGGCGAGGTGGGCCTTCTCGTAGTGCAGGTACCGCTTGACCGGGTCGACCGTGGTCGGCGATTCCTTGTCGGCGTCGGTCTTCCGCTGCAGAATCGGGACGGCGTGGGCGAGCCCGGTGGCGACGGCCATCCGGTGGTACACGCCCTTCCCGGCCCGGTCGCTCGCCTTCTGGATGTCGGCGTAGATCTGCATCGCCTCGCCGTACTTGCCGTCCTTCGGGCCGCCCGCCACCAGCATTTCCGTCATGAGGGCTTCGTCCCCGAGCAACTTGTCGACGAGGGCTTGCTGATCCTTACCCTGCTGCGCGAAGGCCGCCAGCCCGGCGGGGGTCGCCTCGGCGAGCACCGCCGCCTTCACGAGCTTCGGCTCCAGCTTGTCGTTCGCCAGGACGCTCTTCACCTCGCCGAGCACGGCCTTGGCGGCGGCCTGCTCCTCGGCCTGGGCCTTGGCCAGCGCGGCCTTCGCTTCGTTGCTGGCCTTGGTCAGTTCCGGGAGGTCTTTCGCGAGCTTGTCGTACGCGGCCTGCCGCTCGGCGAGGGCTTTTTGTCCGTCTTCCTTGTTCGCCTGCCACTTGGCGAGGTCGGCCGTCACCGCGGTGCGCTCGGCGTCGGTCTTCGCCTTCTTGAGTGCGTCCTGGGCCTGGGCGATGCCCTTCTCGGCCCCGCCGATCCACTTGCCCTTGGCGTGTTCGATGAGGCCTTTTGCCCCGTTAACCTTGTCCAGGTTTTGCTGCGCCTTGGCCTGGTCCGCCGTGGCCGCCTTCAGTGCGGCGCGGGCCTTTTGTAGGGCGGTGTTCTTCGCGGGGTCGATTGTCGGCAGCGCCTTGGTGAGGTCCGCACGCAGCGCGGCCAACTCCCGGGCGTACCGGTCGCGGAGGGCTTCGCCGTCCGCGGTGAGCGTGACGGCGGCCGGCTTGGAGGCCTTGGCCCCGCCTTCGCCGAAACAGAACGCGGTCGACCAGACCAGGACCGCGAGGCCCGCGGCGGACCGCGCTCGACTACTCGCCAGCATGGATCGTCTCCGAGAGGGGAAGGTGGCCGCACGTCCCGCCGGACGGTTGTCGTGGAATCGCGTCGGAAATCGGGCCGGGTGGCGGCTCGGCCGGCGGCGGGATGTCGCGGGAACGAACTGATTATGGGTCGCGGAAATGCCGTTTCCCGGAAATTGCGCCACGAATCCGGGTACAGGGATGTGAAGAAAGGGTTGCCGAGAGTCGTTACTGGAATTCTGCCATCCGTGAAAAATGCGAGCCATGATTGGAATTAACACGCGACGGGACTCGCAGTCCTTCCCCCCGCTCGCGTTCAGTCAGGTTCAGTATGCGAACGCCCCCACAGATTGAGCAGGTTGTTCTCCGCCATTCAACCCTGCGCGGTCCGATCCGCGCTATTCATCATTTGATCCCGAGAGCCGATGCCATGAAGACCGCACGTCCTCGTCCTGGGTTCACTCTAATCGAACTGCTCGTGGTGATCGCCATCATCGCGATCCTGATCGGCATCCTGCTCCCGGCTGTGCAGAAGGTCCGCGAGTCCGCTAATCGGACAACGTGCCAGAACAACCTCAAGACAATTGGGATCGCATGCCAGGGGCACGTCGACACGAACGGCCGGTTGCCGGGTTCTGGCTGGCAGTACGGGTGGCGCTTTGTTGGAGTTCCCCATCAGGGCTTTGGGGCGAGTCAGCGGGGTGGTTGGCAGTACAACATCCTTCCATTCCTCGAACAATCTGCCCTGCACGATATGGGCATCCAATTCGCCGAGAACAGCCCACAAAGGCAGGCAGAAAGCCGGAAAATGATTCAAACTGTCGTCAAGTCTTATTCATGTCCGTCGCGTGGAAGCCCGATCATTAACGGAGGTCTCGGTGCTACCAATATTGGCTCCAATCCCCCTGGGTATTTTTTTGCCCGCTCAGATTATGCCGGCAATAAGGGCTTCAGAGGAGCTAACACGGCATGCAATGAAGGCAACTACTTTGCCACTTCAGACTTGAACGGTGTCCTTTACGGCCAGTTAGGCATTCGGCTATCCCAGATCCGTGACGGTCTCTCAACCACGTATCTCGCGGGAGAACGATACATTTCCCCCGATCATTATCACACTTCCGTACTTGACGCGGCCGGGAATCAGAATGGATGGGCTTGCGGCCACGACTTTGATGACCACCGTTGTACCATGGCTTCCCAAAATCCCATGCAGGATACTCCTGGCGTGGTCGCACGGTCGTTCTTTGGCTCGCCACATGCAGTCTTCAACATGGTCATGTGCGATGGGAGCGTCCGCGGTATGCCCTACTCCATTGATCCCGTGATGCATGCTCGGATGGGGAGCAGGTCTGACGGTCTCAACGTGACGCTGCCGTAATGCCGCAGGACCAGATCTTTCAATGCATACGAAGTCGTGGATCCAGCTCGTGCGCCCTCGAATATCCGACAAGAGGCCATACATGATATCTACCCGAGGGGGTCTTTTGATTCTCGCGTCGTCGGTATTCGCTACCGGCTGTGCTCAGACCCCAAGTCGGGTCGAGCTACCGGCGTATTCCGACGGGGCCGGGTCGGCTGCCGTTGCCGAGTACGACACGAACAAGGACGGCAAGATCAGCGGGGCGGAACTTGCCAAGTCCGCCTCGCTGCAGGCCGCCATCGAGCAGATCGACACCAACGCGGACAAGGCCATCACTGCGGACGAGATCGACGCGCGGATCGGGCAGTGGAGGGAACAGAAGGTGGCGCTGATGCCGGTCTCGTGCAAGGTGCTCCTCAACGGGACCCCGGTCGAGAACGCCAAAGTCACGTTTCAACCGGAAGCCTTCCTCGGCGGCCAATTGCACCCCGCCACAGGCGAAACGGACGCCGATGGTGTCGCCAAGATCAAGCTCGCCCCGGAACACGTGAAAGATGCGAAGTTCGACGGCTTCGTTCCGACGGGATTTTATAAGATCAGCGTCGAGGTCGGCGGGAAAAGGTACGCGACCGGCCCGCGGACGGGGTGCGAGGTCTCGGGTAATGCGGTCTGGGCGCGAGAGGGGCTTGTCGTCGCCGAGTTCGAGTCCCGCTGACGGGTCAGGAGCCCCGCTTCACCTGCCGCTGCTCGCGGTACTCCCGCGGCCCCATGCCGACCTCGCGGCGGAAGACCTCGTACAGCCGCTGGATGTTCCCGAACCCGCAGTCCCGCGCGATCCCGGCGAGCCCGCGGTCGCTCTGCGTCAGTTCCCGCTTGGCCCGCTCGATCCGGACCCGGCGGATCTCCGCGGCGATCGGCCGGTTCAAAGTCTTGCGGAAGTAGTTGTGCAGCGTCCGCGTCTCCTGGTTGACCGCCCGGGCCACGTCGTCCGGGCCGATCCGCCGGTGGCTGTGCGAGGCGATGAACGCGAGGGCGGCCGCGACCACGGCGTCGTCCACCGCGAAGAAGTCGGTCGACTCGCGGACCACGATCCCCTGCGGGACGATGCGGATCGGCTCGGCCGGCGGCTCCCCCCCGTCCATCAGCCGGTCCAGCAGTTCGGCCGCCGCATACCCGATCCGGTCGTACCCGATCTCGATGCTCGTGAGCGACGGCCGCGGCTGCTCGCACAGGATTTCCTGGTTCTTCCCGGCGACGATCGCCACGTCGCCGGGCACCTTCCATCCCCGTTGCTGGCAGAGCTGCACGAGCAGCCGGCCGCACACCTCCTGCCCGACGTACACCCCGATCGGCGGCGTCCACTGGTTCATCGCCCGGACCGTCATGTGTTCGGTCTTCCGCCAGTTGGCGACGCTCCCGGAGTAGTCTTGCGGGATGTACGCCGACCGGCAGTCGAACCCGGCCTGGCGGACGACTTCTGCAAACTCCCGGACCTCCAGCTCGTTGTCCACGTTCTTGGGGGACGTGAGCGTGGCGAACGTGCGGAACCCGCGGGCGAGCAGGTGCTCGGCGGCGAGCCGGCCGGAGACGCGGGAGTCCGGGACCACGGCCGGCAGGAGGTTCCGGGCCGGCGAACTCGGCCACACGTTGACCACCGGCAGCGACCGCGCCAGGGCCGTCCGGGCCAGCGACAGGTTGGCCCGCGCGATCACGCCGTGGTACCGGTGGGCGGGCGATTGCTTCCGGCGGAGCGTGTCGTGCGCGAACTCGTCGATGATCGTCTCCCACCCCCGCTCGACGGCGTACCGCTGGATGCCGACGAAGATTTCCGAGTGCCGCTTGTACGGCCACTGGAGGTCGAGGACGAGGGCGACGCGGGGGTGAGCGGGTTTCATGGGCAAGGACTTCCGGAGCACCGGCCGGGCGAATCGGGACGCTTACTTCTTGGCCAGTTCCACGATGGCGGCGTGCTCCCGCTCCCAGGCGGCGGCGAGGGCCTTGACCCTGTCCGGGTGGGCGGCGGCGAGGTTCTTGGACTCGGCCCGGTCGGTCGCGAGGTCGTACAGTTCCCACGCCGCGTCCTTCCCGGCGGCGACGATCTTCCAGTCGCCGACGCGGTACGCCCGGTTGCCCTCGTGCTGCCACCAGAGGGAATCCCGCTTCCCCGTCCCGTCCTTCGCGAACGCCGGCACGAGGCTGCGGCCGGGGAGCGGCGGCCGGTCGGCGGGGGGCTTGCCGCCGGCCGCTTCGAGGATCGTGGGCACGAGGTCGACGACGTGGCCGGGCGTGTGCCGGAACTCGCCGCGGGCGGGCAGCCCGTTCGGCCACGACAGGACGAACGGCGTGGAGATGCCCCCCTCGTGGACCCACGTCTTGTGCCGACGGAACGGGGTGTTGGCGACCGTCGACCACCCCGGCCCGAGGCAGACGAAGGTGGCCCCGGTGCCGCACGCCGCCTCCGGGTCGTGGCCGTCGCCGCGGACCATGATCTCGGCGCTCGCGCCGTTGTCCGAGAGGAACATCACGAGCGTGTCGTCCGTGGCCTTCATCGCCTTGACCTGGGCCAGAATCCGGCCGATCTCGCGGTCCATCCGGTCGACCATCGCGGCGTGGACGGCCATCTTGGCGGCCTGGAACTTCCGCTGGTCGGCGGTCAGGTCGTCCCACGCGGTCGGCAGCGCGACTTCGTTCGGGCCGAGCTTTTTCAGGGCGTCCGGAAACTTGTACGGCGGGCCGAGGTCGCGCTCCGGGGGTGAGAGTGCGAGGCCGGGGATGTCGAACTTCGCGAGCCGGTCCCAGCGGGCGGCGCGGGTCTTGTCCCACCCGGCGAGGTACGCCTTCTCGTACCGGGCGACGTCTTCCGCCGGGGCTTGCAGCGGGAAGTGCGGGGCGGTGAACGCGACGAACGAGAAGAACGGCTTGCCGGCGTGCTTGTCCGCGTGGTCCTTCAGGTGACCGATCGCGCGGTCGGCGATGGCCGTGCTGGAGTAGTAGCCGTCCTTCGCGGCCGGCAGCGGCTGGTCGTCCTGCAGTTGGGTCTTCGGGGCGAAGTACCGGTCGTGGTCGTCCAGGCTGTAGGAGTGGTCGAACCCGGCCTGCACGGGCTTGCCGTCGACGTGCCACTTCCCGGAGTGGTACGAGCGGTACCCCAGCGGGCGGAGCAGGTCCGGGAGGAGCACGGCCCACTCCGGCCGCTTGCCCCGCACCCCGCTGACGACGCCGGGGACGAGGTCGCGCCGGACCTGCTGCGGGTAGTACCCGGTGAGGACCGACGCGCGGGTCGGCCAGCACCGGGCGGTGTTGTAGAACTGCGTGAACCGCACCCCCGCGCGGGCGACCCCGTCCAGGTTCGGGGTGGCGATTTCGCCGCCGTAGCACCCGAGGTCCGAGTACCCGAGGTCGTCCGCGAGAATGAGCAGCACGTTCGGCCGCACAGGCTCGGCGGCCCCCAGGCCGGAGAGGCACGCGAGGCAGGCGGTGAGAACGAGCAGGAATCGCACGGCGACACCCGTGGAAGGAGTGGGGGAGGGTCCGAACCGTTCGCGCGACCGACCGGGGCGAGCGCTCCGGAGCTTCCCGAATTCGTTACAGCGATGCTTCGGGTCATGGGGAGCCGTCGCTATCCTACACGCCCCGTGCGTTCCGACCCACTGGTTTTTTCGCCACTCGGCCGAACGCCCTCCCGGCGGGGTTTTCGGCGACCGGGGAAAAAATCCGGGATAAAATCCGGGGCGGCCGACCACTTCTCCCCGTCCACCGTCCCGGAGCCGCCCGATGGCCGCGATTCGACTGCACTCCGTCGCCCGGCTCGCGCCCGCCCGCCCCGACCCGGCGACGGACGCGGGGCTCGTCGAGCGGTTCGCCGCCGGGCGGGACTCCGACGCCTTCGCGGAACTGGTCCGCCGGCACGGGCCGATGGTCCTGGGCGTCTGCCGGCGGGCGCTGCGGAACGCCGCCGACGCGGACGACGCCTTCCAGGCGACGTTCCTCGTGCTCGCCCGGAAGGCGGACGCGGGGGGCGTCCGGGGGCCGGTGGCGAACTGGCTGTACGGGGTCGCCGTGCGGACGGCCGCGAACGCCCGCCGGGCCGCCGCCCGCCGGTCGACCCGCGTTTCCGGGGGTGCCGACGTGTCCGCGATCGCCGCCCGCCCCGCCGCCGACCCCGCCGACACCGAACTGGCCGCCCGGCTCGACGCGGAACTGGCGGCGCTGCCGGACAAGTACCGCGCCGCCGTGGTGCTGTGCGAACTCGAAGGC
>CAYUHJ010000266.1:0-7808 GCA_964444365.1 uncultured Alcaligenaceae bacterium
GCCGCCCGCGAAGGACGACCCGCACGCCGGGCACGGCGGGGGCGGGAAGAACTACGGGCCGGCGGACCCGGGCGACCGGGGCAAGCTAACCCCCGGCCGCCGCAAGTCCGGCGAGCCGCCCGTCCCGGTCGAGCACCCGGACGTGCCCAAGCTGCCGTGGAAGATGGTCAACGGGGCCAAAGAGTTCCACCTCCACGCCCAGCACATGAAGCGGGAGTTCCTGCCGGACCAGTGGTTCGACGTCTGGGGCTACAACGGCAGCATGCCCGGGCCGACGATCGAGGTCGTCGAGGGGGACAAAGTCCGCATCATCGTCCACAACGAGTTGCCCGAGGCCACCACCGTCCACTGGCACGGTCTGGACGTGCCGGCCGCCATGGACGGGGTGATGGGCCTGACCCAGGACCCGATCCCGGCCGGCGGGACGTTCACCTACGAGTTCGAGCTCCGCCAGAACGGCACCTTCTTCTACCACACCCACGTGCCGATGCAGCAGGCGATGGGGCTGGTCGGGCTGTTCATCGTCCACCCGAAGGCGGCCTGGGACCCGCCGGTGGACCGGGACTTCGCGCTCATCCTCCAGGAGTGGGCGATCCTCCCCGGGGCGTCGGTCACGAACACGATGTCGATGGAGTTCAACATCTTCACGACCAACGGCCGGGCCGCCCCGTACGTCACCCCGATGGTGGTCCGGCAGGGGGACCGGGTCCGCATCCGGCTGGTGAACTTCAGCGTCATCGACCACCACCCGATGCACCTGCACGGGATGACCTTCTGGATCACCGGGACGGAGGGCGGGCGGATGCCGGTGACGGCGTGGGTCGCCCGCAACAACGTGCTGGTCGGGGTGGCCCAGGCGTACGACATCGAGTTCGTGGCGTGGAACCCCGGGGACTGGGTGCTCCACTGCCACATGTTCCACCACATGATGAACTTCATGTCCACGATGGTCGGCCCGATGGGCGGGCACACGGCGACCGGGATGCCGGCCGGCACCGGCATGGCCACGTCGATGGGCATGCTCACCCGCGGCCCGGCCCTGAACCCGGAGTTCGGGGCGGCCCTCGGCCGGGGGACCGGCGAGAACACCGGGCCCGACCGGGCGGTGGGGACCGGCCCGATGATGGGTGTCGGCGGCACTCAGCCGGCGATGCCCGCAATGCCGGGGATGGCCGGCGGCCAGCCGGGCGGACACGGGGGGCACGGCGGGCCCGCGGGAGCCCTGGTCCCCGGGTTCCCGCAGGAGATGTCCGGCATGGTCAGCTACTCGGCATCCGAACTGAAGAAGCTCGCCAAGCCGGAGACGCGGGGGATGCGGAACGGCTGGTTCGCGGACGTCGAGGGGCTGACCACCCTCGTCCGGGTGCTCCCGCCGGACCTGTACGACAAGGTGGTGTCCGGGAAGGGGGAGGTGGCCCCGGGGGCCAGCGTCCCGGGGTCCGGTCCGGGCAAGGCCGCTGGCGGCCACGGCGGGATGAAGATGGACCCGCCGGCCAAGGGCCACGAGGGGCACGGTGACCCGAAGAAGGGTCCGATACCCAAGAAGGACGAACACGAGGGCCACAAGAAGGAGTGACCGATCGGTCGTTGCCGGCCGATCGGGACCACGACCCTTGACACTCCTCAAGTCACTAACCGGGATTGATATTGCCTTGATGCTTGGCTACGCACAGTGCCGGCTGGCGGGGGAACTTCAAAATGGGGGACCGCGCATGTCGGCACGGAAGTGGATCGTTCGGCTCGTGATGTTGGCTCTGGTTTGTGTCGCCGGCCTCGGCGGGGCGGCGGGTTGTGAGTCCACCGGCGGCTCGGGTCGTTCGGTCGGGAGCGACGGACACGCCGGTCACAACCACTGACCTAATCGTCCTGCTTCTACCAGGATGGGCCGGGCGGAATCCGCACACATTACGGATTCCGCCCGGCTGGTCTCGCTCGTCACCGCGGCCGCGGGGTGGCGTTGATGTGGCCCGGCGGGGTCGGGTTCGACGGGGCCGTCAGCCCGTCTACCAGCAGCAGCCCGCGGACCTCGACCTCGGCCCGGCGGAACTGTGTCAGCGACTTGTTGTACTCCTCGTTCAGTTGGTACACCGTCCGCCGGGCGACCAGCACTTGTGGGAACGCCGCCCGCCGCGCCTTAAGCTGCTCCTCGTACAACTCGACCGCTTTCCGGGCCTTCGGCAGGGCCTCGGTGCGGAAGTTCTCGACCTCCTCCCGGGCCGTCTGGTAGCGGGTGAAGGCGTCCGCGAACCGCCGCTGGAGGTCGAGCTGGACCCGGGTCACCTCGGCCTGCGACCGGGCCAGGTCGGCGGCCGCCTGCCGGACCGTCCCCTGGTTCCGGTCGAACACCGGGACCGGGAGGGAGAGCCCGACCTCCGCGACCGGGTTCCGGGTCTCGTAGTTGTACCCGACGCCCCCGCGGACGGTGACGTTCGGGATCGGCTCCCGCCGCTCCCGCCGGAGCTGGGTCTGGTCCTGCTGGACCTTGGCCACCGCGAACGCCAGCTCCGGGCTCTCCTGGAGCAGCCGGGCCAGGGACTCGTCCCGGTTGAGCGCCGGGCCGTCCGGCTCCAGTTGGCCGGCGAGCGGCTGGAGCGGGAGGTCGGGGACGCCGACCAGGGTGGCCAGGTGGACCCAGTCCTGCCGGAGGCGGGTCTCGGCGTTGCGGACCGCGACCCGGGCCTGGGACGCCTCGACCTGGGCCTGGAGCAGGTCCTGCTGGTTCGCCTGCCCGAGGTTGAGCAACTGCTGGGTGGTCTTGACCGCCTCCTCGGCGTTTTCCGCAAGCCGCTGGTGGTTCTCGACCGTCCGCTGGGCCGCGAGGACGTCGAAGTACGCGGCGGTCAAGCCGTTCACCACCTTCAGCCGCTGGGCGTGGGCCTGGATCTCCGCCAGCTCGGCCTCCTGCTCGTACTTCAGCCGGCTGAGCCGCAGCTTCCCGCCGGTCACGATCTGCTGCTGGAGGGAGAAGAACGTCCACTCCCCGGCCGTCCGGTCGGCCCCGATCTGCTCGCCGGCGATCCCGGCCGTCGGGTTGAACGGGAGCCCGGCCTGGAGGGCCTTGCCGCGGGCCGCGTCGATGAACGTGGCGGCCTGGACGAGGGTCGGGTTGTGGGCGAGGGCGAGTTGCTCCAGGTCGGCGACGGTCAGCGGGCCGCCCGCCGGGGCGAAGGAGGCGGGCACGACCCCGGACGCGGGTACGACCCCGGCGGGCGCACCGCCCGGGAGGGCGGCCACGGCTGGGGTGGTCTGGCCGCCAGACGTTGAAGCGCCGGGGTCCCCTGTCGCGGGGGCCAGGGCTCCCGGCCCAGGCGCCGGTGGCCGGAGACGACGGGGCGGGTCGGGGGTCACGCACCCGGCGGCCGCGACCGCGGCGAACGAAACACCGAAAACGAACGCTCGAACGCGGGCACGCATCCCACACCTCCAGATCCGCCCCGAGGGGCCGGTGAGTGCCCGCCAGCACTGTCCGGTCGTAATGACGGTATCGGGTCGGGGGGTTGCAGAACTTCACTGGTCGAAACGACTCGCGCAACGATTGGGGCCTGGGCCGTCCGGGTGACATGGGGGTACGCGGCCGGCGGCAGTGATCGGGTTTGCGCCCGAATTCCTCGTGACTCAGCGATGTTGGGGTGGAATCCGGCCTTGACCCCGCCGATAATATAACTAGAGTTCATCTGCCCATATCCGAAGTGGCACTGCGGAGGTTTCCCCGGATGTTCCGGCGGGCGTTGACCTACCAACTGATCCTCGCCGTGGCAGTCGGGCCGCTGCTCTGCTGCTGCACGACCGGTCAGTTGTTGGCGTCGCCCTTCCGGCCGGCCGGACCCGCGCCGGTTTCCCAATCCTCTGCCGGTACAGCACGAATCACCAGTCCGTGCTGCGCCCACAAGCACCAGCCGGCGAAGTCGAAGCAAGATCGCGGGCACTCGGACCACAAGCCGGCCCCGTCGAAGCCGGGCGAGAAGTGTCCCTGCAAGGACGACTCAAGCAAGTCAAAGGCGGTCGAGGCCGAGACGATCTCGGTGGGTGCCTCGACCTTTCTCCGGGCTCTCACGCTCGATCTCGTCGGCCTCTTCTTGACCGTTGACGGCACCTCCTGCCTGACCCGACTCTCTCAGGAAGCCCTCGGTTCTCGGGGGTGGAACGCTTCACTCCTCTCGACAGCCGATCTTCTCTTCGCGCACCACAACCTGCGCTGCTAGCCCGCTTCCTTCGGATGCGTTCCGTTGCCCGCGCAGCGTGACGTGCTCCGTCGTTCCGTAGTCGGCCGTCTCGGCCTGACTCCATCCCAGTCGTTTTCCACAAGTCTCACCCGCCGTCGCTCCGTCGGCGCGCGGTGAGAGGGACATTCCGGTTTTTGACGCCAGCCGTGTCGGCCGGCCCGGGCGTAGCCGCCCGCAGGCCCGGACACAGGAGGTTCTCATGGTTCGCAAGCTCGTCATTCTCGGCGGCCTCGGGGTCGCCCTCGCGACGGTGGCCGTCGTCGGGTGCAACAACGCACAGCCCCCGGCCGAGAAGGCGGCCGTCCCGCAGGGGGGCGACCCCAAGCCCGGTGCCGGGAACAAGGAGGAAGACCACGGCCACAAGCCCGGGGCCCACGGCGGGATCATCGTCTCCTTGGGCAAGGACAGCTACCACGCCGAGGCGGTGTTCGAGAAGGGCCGGAAGGTCCGGCTCTTCATGCTCGGCAAGGAGGAGACTCGGGTCCAGGAGGTGGACGCCCAGGACCTGACCGCGTTCGTCACCCCTGACGGCTCGGCGGAGGCGGTCCCGGTTACGTTCAAGCCCGAGCCCCAGCCGGGCGACGCGAAGGGGAAGACGTCGCTCTTCGTGGCCACCCTGCCGGAGGACATGGCCGGGAAGAAGGTCCAGATCACGATCAACAACATCACCGTCAACGGTGAGCGGTTCCGGATCGGGTTCGGCAACGAGGTCCTCGCCCACGCCGACGCCATGCCGGTCAAGAAGACGACCGAGGAGGAGCGGAAGCTCTTCCTCACCCCGGCCGGGCTGTACACCGCGGCCGACATCGAGGCGAACGGGAAGACCATCCCGGCGGTGAAGTACAACGGCATCCGCCCGACCCACGACTCGCACCCGAAGCCGGGCCAGAAGATCTGCCCGATCTCGGAGACCGTCTCCAACCCCAAGTTCACCTGGGTGATCGGGGGGAAGACCTACGAGTTCTGCTGCATCCCGTGCATCGAGGAGTTCCTGGCCACGGCCAAGGAGAAGCCGAGCGAGGTCAAGGACCCGTCGGCTTACGTCAAGAAGTGACCCGGCGGAACGCGTGCGGGTCGGTCCCGCACCCCGCCGAACCTGCGACGAGAACCACGCCGGCCGAGTTCGGCCGGCATTCCAGGAGGACTGAAGGATGGTAACGAAAGTGATCTTCGGGCTGGCGGCCCTGTTCGGGCTGGCCGGCGTCGGCCTGTCCCTGGCCGAGACTCGGACCGGGTGTTGCGATCCGGGGGCCGCGTGCTGCGCACCCGGATCGCACTGCTGTGACACGCCCGCGGCTACCGGAAACTGCTGTGCCCCGGGTGCAGACTGCTGCTTCCCCCGCTCCCCGTGTTGCGCCGGCGACTGCTGTGCGCCGGGTGCCCCGTGCTGCGTGCCCGGTGCCGCGTGCTGTGACTTGACGGCGGCGAGCGCCGACGTCGCCCCGGCCCCGCGGGCAAAGGCGGACCGGAAGGGCGGCTGTTCAGCGGGCGGCTGCTGCGCGGCCGCCGACCAGCCGGCCCCGCCCGCGAAGGCCGACGCCGCGACCAGCAAGATCGCGGTGGACGGGATGTCGTGCGCCGGATGCGCGAAGACGGTCGGGAAGGCTGTGTCGGCGGTCGAAGGCGTCGAGTCGGCCGTCGCCGACGTGAAGACGAAGACGCTCACGGTGGTGGCGAAGAAGGGTGTCACCCCGTCGCCGAAGGCGATGTGGGAGGCGGTCGAAAAGGCCGGCTACATGCCGACCCGGATCGAGGGCGCTGCCGGGACGTTCGAGAAGAAGCCCACGAAGTAAAGCGACCCGCCCTGGCCGGGTTGCGCCCGGCCGGGGCTCCTTCACCGACAACCACCACGGTATGCCATGAGTCTACGAACGAAGCTCGCGGGGCTTCTCGTCCTCGCCGGCGTGACGGGCGGCGGGATCGCCGCGGTGCAGTACGCGCGGACCATCGCCGGGCACGGGGGCGGCGAGTCGTGCTGCCACGCCGACGCCCCGGCCGCCGGCGATCCCAACGCCGACCGGCCGCTGGTCGAGCTCGAAGGCGACGACAAGAAGCTCGCCGACGCCCAGGGCTTTTGCCCGGTGATGACCGACACGAAACTCGGTGAGATGGGCCCGCCGGTCAAGATCCTCGTGAAGGGCAAGGACGGGCGGGAGGAGCCGGTGCTCGTCTGCTGCAAGGGGTGCAAGCGCAAGGCTCTCTCCGACGCGGACAAGACACTCGCCAAGGTGACCGAGTTGAAGGCCGCGGCGACCCCGAAGTGATGTTAACCCGCCGGCGCACGGACGCGCCGGCCGAGCCACGGCCCGGTGCCCGGGCCGGTCAGGGAGGAGGAACGGCTGTGAAGGCTGTGATCAAGCAGTGGTTGGTGACAGTGCTGGCCGGGGTGACGGTGGCGCTACTGGTGCCGCTCGTCACCGGGTGTTCGAGCCCCGGCGGGTGCCGCACCTGTCGGAATGAGTCGCCAGGGCGGGAGCCGGCCCCCCTGGGCTACAACTTGCCGGCCGGGCCCGCCGCCCCAGTCCTGCCGGCCGCGCCCCCCGGCGGCCCGGCCGCCGCGGCCGCGCCGTACGGCGGGCAGAAAACGTGCCCGGTCACCGGCGAGGAGCTCGGGTCGATGGGTGAGCCCGTCCCGGTGACCCTGAAGGGAAAGACCGTGTACGTGTGCTGCCGCGGGTGCGCCGGGAAGGCCCAGGCGGACCCCGACAAGACGCTCGCCGCCGTCGCGGCCGAGCGGGCGCGGTAGCCAACCGACCTCGGCCGCAAGGCCGGGGGCCTCGCGCCGTCCCGGGCTTCGGGCGTTCGTGCCCGCCAGCCGGTGTCCGGACCCGGGCGGCCGGGGTTCTCGCGACGAAGTTCACAGGTAGTAGGCTGACGCACGCCCGAATGAGGGAGGGCCAGCATGAAACCGGTTCGACGCGCCAGGGCGTTCACCCGAAGCCGGTGGGTCGCGCTCTCGGTTCTCCTCACTGTGGGGGCGGCGGTCCTCTTCGCCCACGAGGGGCACGCCCCGCTCCCGACAAAGGGTGCTCAGGTAGATCTCGAGAGGGGCCACCTGCTCCTCACCGCGGACGCGCGCACGTCAGTTGACGTGGACACCGCCCCGGTCGAGTCCCGCACGGTCGAGGAGAAGGTACTCGCCTACGCCACCGTGGCCGCCCCGTGGCGGAACCACGCGTATGCGACCGCCCAACTCTCGGGCCGGGTCGCCCGGGTGAGCGTTACGCCCGGGCAGGTGGTGAAGGCCGGCGACGTGCTCGCCGAGGTCGAGAGCCTCGAGCTCGACACGCTGCAACTCGATCTCCTCGCGGCCCGGAACGACATCGCTCTGTCCGAGAAACTCGTCGCCTCGCTCAGGAAGTCCGCCGACCAGGGAACCGTCCCGGGGCAGGCGGTGATCGACGCCGAGAGCACGCTCGCGCAGAACAGGAACGCGCTCGCCGTCGCCCGGGCGAAGTGGCTCGCCCTCGGCCTCCCGGCCGACCGGCTCGACGAGCTGTTCCGGACGGGGAGGTCACTCCCCGGGCTAACCCTCCCGGTCCGGGCCCCGGTGTCCGGGACGGTGGTCCACGCGGAGCTGACGGC
>CAYUHJ010000267.1:0-7797 GCA_964444365.1 uncultured Alcaligenaceae bacterium
TCGAAGAGTACGCCGCCCGCCTCCGCCGCGGGGAACGGCCGTCCATGCTGGACTACATGGACCGGTTCCCGAACCGGGACGAGGTGGTCCCGGCGCTGGAAGCCGTCGACCCCGAGCGGACCGTCGACGCCCGGGCCCGGCTCGACACGCTCAGCAACCGGTCCGGCGACACCCAGGCGATGCCGCCCGACCCCGCGGCCGGGCTGGTCGAGGCGGTGAAGCGGCTCGGGGTGCTGTCGCACAAGCAGCTCGACGCCCTCCGGACCGGCCCCCGCGCCCCGCGGGAACTGTGCGAGTGGATGATCCGGCAGAACTGGATCACCCCGTTCCAGGCCGAGCGGCTCCTCGACGACGGCACCGGGCTCGTCATCGGCCCGTACCTGATCCTCGAACCGATCGGCGAGGGGCGGGCGGGGAAAGTCTTCCGCGCGATCCACCGGACCATGCGCCGGGTGGCCGCGGTCAAGGTGCTCCGCCACGACGACGGCTCGACGGCCGACGAACCGGACCCGGAAGCCTACCGCCGGTTCCTGAAGGAAATCGAAGCGGTCGGGCGGCTGGACAACCCGCACATCGTCCACACCTACGACGCCGGCCAGCACGACGGCGCGTTCTACCTCGCGATGGAGTACGGCGGCGGCACGGACCTCAAGCGGCTCGTCGAGAAGCACGGCCCGCTCCGCGTCCTGCACGCCGTCGAGTACGCCCGTCAGGCCGCCGTCGGGCTCCAGCACGCCGCCGACAACGGGCTCGTCCACCGCGACGTAAAGCCCGGAAACCTGCTGCTGACCCGGCCGTCCGCCGAGTGGCCGATGGGCTGCATCAAGCTGCTGGACCTCGGCATCGCCCGCGTTCACAAGACCGACCCGGCCGACGACCGCAGCCACCAGAGCCACCTCACGGAAGAGGGCGAACTGATCGGCACCGCGGACTACATGTCCCCCGAACAGGCGATCAACGCCCGCGGCGTGGACGTGCGGTCGGACCTGTACTCCCTCGGGTGTACGCTGTACTTCCTGCTCACCGGGAAGGTGCCGTACCCCGGCGGGACGCCCGTGCAGAAGTCCCTCCGGCACGCCCGCGACCCCGTCCCCCAGGTGTGGAAGCACCGCGAGGACGTGCCGCTGTCCGTGTGCCGGGTGGTCGAACGGCTGATGGCGAAGAAGCCCGACGACCGTTACCCGACGGCCACCGAGGCCGCCGCCGCGATGAGCGTCGCGGTCGCCGAGCTGTCGATGCCCGCCGAAGACCCGTTCGCGTCGATCGTGGCCGAGTCGTCGCCCGTCGAGACCTGCCCGGCCACCTCGAAGCCGGTGCCCGTCGACACCCCCGCGTCCGCCCCGACCGCGGCCGGGCTCGGGTACTGGTGGTGGGCCATCGGCGGCGGCGGATTGGTCATCCTCGGCGGGCTGGCCCTGCTCGTGAGCCTCCTGTCCCCGTCGCCGCCCGCCCGCACCGACCCCGACGACCACGCCCGCCCGACGACCCCCGAACCGCCCGCGTTCCGCGGCACCGGCCTCCTCGGAACCTATTACCCCGCCGAAAACTTCACCGGCAACTCGTTCACGCGGGTCGATCCGGTCGTCGACTTCGCCTGGACGACGTCCAGGCGGGTGTTCCCCGCCACCGACCGGTTGGCGGTGGCGTGGGTCGGGGAGGTCGAGACGGTCGAGTCCGGCGACTACCAGTTCCAGACGGTCACCTCCGACGGCGTGCGGCTGTACGTCCAGGGCCGCAGGGTCATCGACGTCTGGCGGGAGCACGTCGACGGCCCGCAGGCCTCGTCGAAGATCCGCCTGCCGGCCCGGACGCGGGTGCCGCTCCGGTTGGAGTTCTTCAACAAGGGACCCCGGCCGACGGCGAAACTCATGTGGGAGCGCCCGACCCGCGGGGATTTCGACGTGATCCTCCGGCAGTTCCTCCACCCCGTCCCGCCCGCCGCGGACAGCCGGGTCGACTTCTCGGACACGCAAGGCCAGAACGGCTGGACGTACGTCTACCGCCGGGTCGCCGGCCCCGGCGGAGCCCCGGAAGACGGGCTGCTCAAGTGGGACAACAACGCCTGGCGGGGGCCGGCCGAGCACTGCTTCGTCACCCAGGAGAGCATCCACCCCGGCGACGGGCTCTGGACGGGCCGCCGCTGGAAGGCCAGGTCGAACGGGCAATACCGCGCGTTCTGCACCCTCGCCAAGCTCGACACCGCCGGCGGGGACGGGGTGGCCGGCATCGTCCTCGTTAACGGCGAAGAGCGGAACCGGTCGCGGATCTCGCACGACAACGCCACCGGGCTCACCTACACCGTCGACCTGCCCCTGAAGGCCGGGGACGCCGTCGACTTCCTCGTCGACCCGCTGCAAAACAACGCCAACGATCACACGCTGTTCACCGCCGTCATCACCGCGAAGTGACTCGTCCCCCGGACTCAGTACCCCGGAATCACCAGCCCGTCGTTCCGCTGGTTCAGCAACTCGAACACGGTCGGGTCGATCGCCTCCGGGACGTTCTCGACGTGGCCGTCCGCGAAGCAGAAGAGCACGACGCCGGTGTGCCGGCCGCCGAACTTCCACCCGGTGTCGTTCGGGTTCGTCGTCGGCGGGTTGAGCCGGGACCCGGCCCGCGCCCAGCACGGGTGGAAGTCGCCGTTGTACGTCGAGCAATCCCACCAGCCGTAGCCGGTCTTGTTCGCGGGGATGTGCTTCTCGCCGATCAGGAACGTGGTGCTCGTGCCGTCCGGAAAATCCACGATGCGGGTGCCGACGCCTTGCTGGAACGCCCCGCCGCCGCCCGCGTCCATGCCGCCGCGGTCGATCGCGACGGCGTAGTCGGCCATCGCGCCGGGGTAGTGAGTGACCGGGGCGATCGCGGGGTGACTCGGGACGTCGCCGGAAATCGTGCCGGCCTGGGCGTCGGCCGCGGTCCGGCGGCTCGGGCAGAAGTAGCTCCGGACGTTCGTCGTCCGGGCGGTTTGCGACTGCTTGTAGTAGAACTGGGTCGGGGTCCACGTCCGGTACAGGTTGTCCTGCTCCATTTGCTGCATGATCAGCACCGCCCACGTCGCCGCCCCCGTCGTGTAGACCTGATCCGTGCCGTCCGGGTTCGTCCCGATCACGACGGACTGCATCACCCGCGACGGCGGCAGCCGGCCGAGGGCGCTCTCGTAGTTGTGGACCGCCAGCCCGAGTTGCTTGAGGTTGTTCGCGCACGACGCCCGGGACGCCGCCTCGCGGGCCTTCTGCACCGCGGGCAGCAGCAGCCCGATCAGCGTCGAGATGATGGCGATGACGACCAGCAGTTCGATCAGCGTGAAGCCGCGGCGGGAACGGGGCATCGGAGAGTTCCTGTGGGTTATCGTTGCGAAACGACCATCGTCCGCGGGATCCGGAACCGGGCCGGGGTCTCGGCGTCGCCGCCGAACGCCGCCGCGGGTAACTCCAGCCGCAAGCCCTCGTCCGGGCCGAGAGTCGTCGCGTCGAAGACGAGCACGCACTCGACGGACTTGCCGGGGTAGACGGTCCCGCCGCCCAGCGGGGCGAGGTCCGGTTTCGGCGGGAGCGGTTGGCCGGACCCGGCGACGAGCGATGCCGCCCCCGTCGGGGACTTCGCGTCCCAGCCGGCGAACTCGATCGCCCGGCCGACGCCGACGTTGGTGAGTGACACGGCCACGCGGAGGATGCGTTCCTTCCTGTCCTTCTTTCCGGGGGGCAACTTGGCCGTCGGGTCCGGGGCGACCGTCACCTGCCGGACCGCGAGCCGGGTGTCGCCGTGCTGCCAGGCCGCGGTCGCGGCGTCGACGCCGTCGCCAGAGTCCGCCACCTGCCCGGTCGCGTCGACGGCGAACGCCCGCTTCGGGACCGCGTTCGGGTCGCCGGCCGGCCGCCACGTGGTGACCCCGACCCACGTCGGGAGGAAGACGAGCAACAGTGCGATGACCGCGTTCCCGCCGACGCCGGCCCAGCCGACCCACCGCCGGCGTTCGAGCCCCAGCAGGCAGAGGCCCGCGAGGAGCAAGCCGGTCGCGGCCAGCAACACCCCGACGATCCGGCCGTAAGGAATGAGGGTGGCGAGCGCGGACGCGCCGAACAGCCCCAACGCGACGAGGGCCATCACGAAGGCGTCGTCCGGCGGGGCGGGGGTAGTGGGAACCGCGGCGGGGGCCGGGGTCGGGGTCGGTTTCGCGGCCGGCTCCGGAGGGGCTTCCGCTTCGGGTTCGAGGGGGACGACCGCCTTGCACTTCGGGCACGGCAGCGTCGTGCCCCGCTTCCGCGTCGGGGCCTTCATCCGCGAATCGCACTGCGGGCAGACGGCGATGAACGGCACGAGAACCTCGGCCCGTGGGGAGGCAGACGACGGGGGATGTTTCAATCGTTCGCACGTGCCGACCCGGAGTCAACACGCGAACCCCGCGTTCGTTGGCGGCGGGGGGAAGAAATCGGAAGTGCGAAGACCCGGGGATCAGTCGAAGAACTCGTCCTCCTCCCGGAAGCCGGGGATCGCGACGACGACGGTCTGCAACCCGCCGGGGCTGACGACCCGGTGCCGGGTGCCGGCCTCGATGAGCACGACCGTGCCCGGTTCCACGTCCACCCACTCGCCGCCGAGTTCCATCTTGCCCGTACCGCTCAGGATGTAGTACACCTCGGTCGTGTCGCGGTGGTAGTGCCGCGTGGCGTCGAAGATCGTCGTGACGTGGAACGAGCACGGCCCGCCGTCGGCGGTGGTGAGGATGCGGGTGCTCGTCCCGCACGGGCACGGCACGGACGCGGCGTCGGATTGCTTGCGGACGAGGTAGCCGGGGCGGGTCGCGGGCACGGGTCGGTCCTCCGGGTGAGTCCAGACACTGTACCGAATCGGGGGCACGATGCGGAAACTCCTCGCGGTGGCCGTGGTGGTCGCGGCCGGCTGCCAGCGCTCCCCCGGCGACTGGGTGCAGGCTCCGTCGCCCGCTTCGCCGGAACCCGGCACCCGCTTCGACCCGGCCAACACCGGGACGATCCGAGGGCGGGTCCGGTGGGAAGGGGACGTCCCGAATCCGCCCCCGTTCCCGTCGGCGATCTCGGGGCCGCGGTCGAACCCGCACGCGCCGCGGGTTTCGGCGTTGAACCGAGGCGTCGCGGGGGTCGTGGTGTTTCTCGCGACCGTCGACCCCGCCGCGGCGAAGCCCTGGGACCGGCCGACGCCGTCGGTGGAGATCGGCGGCGGGCGGATCCTCGTTCGCACCGGCGAATCGCTCGCCCCCGTCGGGTTCGCCCGCCGCGGCCGTGACGTCGCGATGTCATCGACCGACGGCTTCCAGATGCTCCGCGCCCGCGGGGCGGCGTACTTCACGCTCCCGCTCCCGGCAACGGGGAAAACCCTGGCCCGCCGGTTCGACGCCGCCGGGCGGGTGGAACTTTCCAGTGCGACGCTCGACTACGGGGCCGCCGCGGACCTGTTCGTCTGCGACCACCCGTACTTCGCCGTCACCGATCCGGACGGCGCGTTCGCCCTGACGGACGTGCCCGCCGGGCACCGGGAACTCGTCGTGTGGGCCCGCAACTGGCACGTCGAATCCGTGGAGCACGACCCCGAGAGCGGGCTGATCTTCCGGCAAAAGTACCGCCCCCCGGTCGAGCACCGCGTGGCGATCGACGTGGTCGCCGGCGGCACCGCGGTCCTGAACCTGCCGCTCTCGGCGAAGGACTTCGACCCGCGCTAACGGCCGGGCCGCCCGGCGGAGTTGCACCCGACTGCCCGCGGCGATAGAGTAATGCCGTTCGGCACCACGCGACGGGGAACCGGTCCATGCGGTCGCTGCTTCGACTCATCGACCTTCGACTGCTCGGGCTGTCCCGTGGCACCCCCTCCGTCCGCCCCCGCTGAACCGAGTCAGGACTCGAACGCGGCCCCTGGGGACTGAGGCAGTTCCGAGGGGCCGCTTGCGTGAGTGGGCAGTGTGCAGCAGGCAGACGGCAGAAGCGGAAGTTCGCCTCTTCCTGCCCACTGCGAACTGCCCACTGCCAACCTTTCTCTGAGGGCATGATGGCAGCGCCGACCGACCCGAGCCGCGTCCTGATCTTCGACACCACCCTGCGCGACGGCGAGCAGTCGCCCGGCTGCAGCATGAACCTCCCGGAAAAGCTCGAGATCGCGCACGCGCTCACGGCCCTCGGCGTCGATGTGATCGAGGCCGGCTTCCCGATCGCCAGCCCCGGCGACTTCGAGTGCGTCCGCGAAATCGCCCGGCAGGTTCACGGCCCGATCATCGCCGGGTTGGCCCGGTGCAACCCCGTCGACATCGACCGGGCCGGCGCTGCGGTGAAGGACGCCGTCCGCCCGCGGATCCACGTCTTCCTGGCGACCAGCGCGATTCACCGGGAATTCAAGCTCAAAATGACCCCGGCCGAAGTCGTGGCGCGGGCCGTGGAAGGCGTCAAGCGTGCCCGCGATCTCGTCGAGGACGTCGAGTTCTCCCCCGAAGACGCGGCCCGGACGGAACTCGACTTCCTCGCGGAAGTGGTGGAAAAGGCGGTCGAAGCCGGCGCGACGACGCTCAACATCCCGGACACGGTCGGGTACGCGGTCCCCAGCCACTACGCCGCGATCATGCGGCACCTGAAGAAGAACGTCCGCGGCATCGACCGGTGCGTCCTCAGCGTCCACTGCCACAATGACCTGGGCCTCGCGGTGGCGAACAGCCTCGCCGCGTTGCAGGAGGGTGCCCGACAGATCGAGTGTACGATCAACGGCATCGGCGAACGCGCGGGCAACACCGCGCTCGAAGAGATCGTGATGGCCCTCCACACCCGGCAGGACTTCTACGGCCTGAAGACGGGCATCAACACCCGCCTGCTCTACCCGACGAGCCGCAAGCTGTCGCACGTCACGGGCATGACGGTGCAACGGAACAAGGCCATCGTCGGGCAAAACGCCTTCGCCCACGAGGCCGGCATCCACCAGGACGGGATGCTGAAGGAGCGCAGCACCTACGAGATCATGAAGCCGGAGGACGTGGGCATCGCCCGGACGGAACTCGTCCTCGGCAAGCACAGCGGCCGCCACGCCCTGCGGCAGCGCATCACCGACCTCGGCTACCACCTCACGGACGAGCAGTTGAACAAGGTGTTCGACGCGTTCAAGGCCCTCGCGGACCGCAAGAAGGAGGTCTACGACGCGGACATCGAGGCCCTCGCCGAGAACCAACTCCAGGTGGCGGAAGGGAACCTGTGGACGCTCGTCGGGTTCACCAGCACCGCAGGAACCGGGTCGCAAACCTCGGCGGCCGTCACGCTCCGCACCCGCGACGGGGTCGTGAAGCGCGACGCCGCCGTCGGCAACGGGCCGATCGACGCCCTGTTCGCGGCGATCAACCGCATCACCGGGTCCCCGGCGAAGGTCGTGGACTACCGCGTCCGCGCCGTGACCCGCGACATCGACGCGATGGGCGAGGCGTTCGTCGAGGCCGAGTCCGCCGGCCGGCGAAGCAGCGCGAAGGCCGTGTCCGTGGACGTGATCGAGGCGAGCGCCCTGGCGTACCTGGAGGTCATCAACCGCGTCGCCGCCCGCAAGGGCCGGTCGGACGACCGCCTCAAGCCGACCGACGCCGTTCCCCAGGAAGTCGTGCCGATGATCTGAGTTGCCAACGGACTCCTTCGTCTCCGGTGTCACCGTCGTCTGGCAAGTCGACCCGATCGAGCGGACGGTTCGGGTCGACCACTCGCCGGACGACTCCGCAAACCGAATCGCGAACCTCGGAGCGAGTCCCGCAGGGCGACGCCGTGCGTGAAAGTAGGCAACTCGCTCCGCGAGTTGCGGGCTCAT
>CAYUHJ010000268.1:0-7735 GCA_964444365.1 uncultured Alcaligenaceae bacterium
ATCTCGATGATGTCGGCGTCGAACGCCGCCTGCTCGCGGAGCGTCACCCGGAGCACGTCGCTGCGGCCGAGGCGGAGTTGCTCCCGCTCGGCGGCCGCGACGACCCGGGCGAGGTCGACCCGGGCCTTCGCCTGCCGGGCGAACTCGTGGGCGCGTTCCAGGGCGGAGAACGTGTCCTGGACGTCCGCCCGGACCACGTCTTCGGCGTTGCGGAGCTGGAAGTCTAGTTGGGCCAGCTGGGCGCGGGCGGTGGCCACCCGGCCGAGGGCGTCCCGCCGTTCGACCGGCAGCGCGAACGCCAGGCCCGCGTTCAGGCTGGACCGGTCCAGCCCGTTAGGGCCGGACAGCGAACTCTTGCCGAATCCGACGTCCTGCGTCCCGGCGACGACCGCGTTCAGGGTCGGGAGAACCTGGTTCTCCGCGAGGGCGAGGTCGACGGCGGCCTTGTCCCGGAGGAGCTTGAGCCGCCGGGGTTCCGGGCGGAGGTCGAACGCGGTCCGGAGGGCCTCCTCGAAGGTGGCGGCGTCCACCGGGGCGAGCGCGGGGAACTTCTGCGGCAGGCGGCTCTCGGACGCCAGGGTCGGGTTGCCGGCCTCGTCCCGCAGGAACAGGGACAGGTCCACGGTCGCCTGCTGGAAGGCCCGTTCCGCCTGGACCCGGAGGCCGTTCCGCAAGGCAATGTTCTGCTGGTTGTCGACCCGCTCGATGTTGGCCGCGGGGCCGATTTCGACCCGGGCCTTGAGCTGGTCGTCCCGCTCGACGGCGAGGCTGAGCAGGGTTTTCGCGACCTTGAGCCGGTACCCGGCCCCGACCCAGTTCCAGTAGGACCGGGCGGCCGCCCGGCGGAAGTCGAGCCGCTGCCGCTCGATGGTCGGCTCGGCGAGGGCGACGTCGATCCCCGCCTGGCGGACGGCGGCTCGGGGGCGGTCGATGGCGCGGTCCCGCAAGAGGGGGACGCTGACGCCGGCCCGGAACTCGCCGCCGTCGGCGGTCTTCTGGCCGAGGCTGTAGGTCGGGAACTCGCCGTACCCGTTGCGGTAGCCGGCGAACACGCCGAGGCCGGCGATCGGCAGCCCGCGGGAAATGGCGACGTTCGAGCGGAAGTTGTCGTAGGTCGCCGGCCCCTGGCCTTCGGCCGTGGCGGACAGGTTGTGGTCGAACGCCCCGAGGGTGGTGAGCAGCCGGCCGCCGGTGGTGGCGCGTTCCAGTTCGACGGCCCGCAACAGCGGGTAGTGCTGCTCGACGGCGGCAAGGACCTCTTCGAGCGCGAGCGGGCCGCCGGTGTTCGCCGGGGAGCCCTGGATCGCCGGGGCGTCCTTGGGCTTCGCCGGCGGGTCGCCGCCGGGCTTGATCTCGGGTCCCACTTCCCGCGGGGTCGGAAGCCGCTCCGGGTCGGCGAACGCGGCCTGCACGACCGGGGACGCGGGCGGGTTCGGGGCCGCGGCGGCCGCCTTCGCGGTCGGACCGACGGCCACGACCGACGGCGGCGGGAACGCGGTCGCGTCCGGGCGGGGCAACTGGCAGCCGGTGAACGCGAGGGCCAGTGCCCCGACGGCGGCGCGGGTCCGGGTCAGCCGACCTTCACCTTGGGCGGCTTGCCGTCCTTCTTGTCCTTGTCCTTGCCTTTGCCCTTGTCCGGGGCTTGCGGCGCGACGACCGGCGGGAACCCGTTGAACTGCCGCCATAGCTCGTACCCCAGGGTCACGCGGTTGAGGAAGACCCAGCCGACGGCCTGGTTCCCCTGCCGGAGGTACAGCCCCTCCGGCCACTGGTCCTCGTCGAACATCTGCTCCGGCTCGATCAGGACGCGGAACTTGCCGTTCCCGTCGTCGGTCGGGTCGATCTGGCGGATCCGCCCGCCGAACGTGCCGACCGCGACGGACGGCCAGCCGGCGAACTGGACGGCCGGCCACCCCTCGAACTGGAGCCGGACGTGCGGCCCGCGGCCGGTCTCGTCCATGAACGCGGCGACCAGCGGGGCGTCGACGCCGTCCAGGTAGAGTTCGACCACCCGCTCGCTGGTGTCCGGGACGATGACGGCCAGTTCGTCCCCTTCCTTGACCAGCTGCCCGCCGCGGCTCGCGTTGGCGCACACCCGGAAGACGATCCCGTCGCACGGGGCCTTCACGTACCGGGCGTTGTACCGCGAGATCCGAGTCTCCAGTTCCTGCAGTTCCCGCTCGATGCCGAACTGGTTCTGCTCGGCCCGCCGCTGCTCCCGGCGGGCGGTGGCGACGGCCGAACCCCCGGCGGCCTCGGCCTGAAGGACCAGCGACTCGTTGGTCAGGACCGTCGCCTCGGCCCGGCGGATTTCGGCGTCGGCCCGCTTGAGGTCGGTCGCCGCCCGGTCCGCCCGCATCTTCGCCTCGTCCCGGTTCAGTTCGGACTCCAGCCCGCCGAACTTCTTGTCCTTGAACAGTCGGTCGAACATCTGGAACCGACTCTCCTCGAACTTCACGGCGAACTCGGAGTTGTCCCGCGATTGACGGGCCACCTCGACGAGGAGTTTGGCCGCGTCGCGGTTCGCCTTGGCGGCCTTCACGGCGGCGTCGGCGGCGTTCTTTTGGGCCGTCACCACCTGGTTTTGCTCGGCCGTCTCCTCGTCCGCCGCCCCCAGCCGACTGGAGAGAAACTTCTTCTGTTCCTGCAGCCGGGTGGCCAGGTCGGGGTCGTTATCGTCAATATCGGCAATCGGGTCGCCGGCCTTCACCCGCGATCCCTCGACCACGTGCCACTGCCGGATTTGCCCGGAGATTAGCGCGGTGACGGACTGCTTCCGCTCGATCGGCGCGTAGGCCGTCACCTGCCCCCGGCCCTGGACGGTCTGCTGCCAGGGGACGAAGATCAGGGCGAACGGGAGGAGGACGAACCCGGCCAGGAGGACCCGGCCGGTCCACCGCGCGCCGCCGGGCGTCCGCACCTCGTCGAGCGCGGCGAGTTGGACCTGCGGGGAAAACGGCGGCGGGTTGTGCAGGATCATGGGCTCACTCCGGGCGTGACTTCCAGAACGCGGTCGCACAGCCCGACCACCTTGGGGTCGGACGACGCGACCAACAGGGTCCACGGTGCAGACCGGGAGAACAGCTGGGCGATCAGGTCCGGGCAGTCCGCCAGGTCGATCGTGTCGAGGATGCCGTCGAGGACGAGCAGCCGGGGCCGGCCGACGATCGCCCGGGCGATCGCCAGCCGGGCGGACTGCGTGTGCGTCAGCGGGTCGCCGGGGGGCACCAGGGGCGTGTCCATCCCCCGGGGCAGGTCGTGGACCGCGGACTGGAGGCCGACCGCGCTCAGCGCGTCCCGCAGTTCGCCGGGGTGCAGGTGCGGTCGGCCGACCCGCAGGTTCTCCGCGACCGTGCCGGCGAACACGTCCGGACCGGTCACCAGGGCGACCCGCTCCCGGACGGAGTCCAGTTCGAGGCCGCGGAGGTCGATGCCGTCGAGTTCGACGACGCCGGCGGCCGGGTCCCGGAGCCCGCAGAGGAGTTCGAACAGGGTGGACTTCCCGGACCCGGCCGGGCCGACAACCGCGATCCGCTCCCCCGGCCGGATGGCCCAGTCGATGGTCCGCGGGAACGGCCGGTGCGGCACCCCGGTCACGCCGCGGACCCGTACGGCCAGCCCCCCCTCCTTGTCCGGCAGCGCCTCCCCGCCGGCCCGTTCCAGGGGGAGGTCGGTCAGCAGCCCCAGCTTCTCCGAACCCGACATCAGATCATAGAACGTCTCGGCGTACTTGCCCAGCTTGGCCACGGACGCGACGACCAGGGCGACGATCAGTTCGGACGCCACCAGCTGTCCGAGCGTCAGTTGGCGGTCGATCACCAGCCAGCCGCCGAGGCCGAGCAGGGTGGTGCTGGCCACGACCTGCAGCCCGAGGGCGAACACCGTCTGCCGCCAGACGACCCGGAAGTGGGCCTTCCGGGCGTCCGCGTAGTGCTCGGCGAGTTCGTCGGCCTTCTCCAGGGCGAGGTGCCGGCCGCCCGCGAACTTGAACGCCCGGTGCGTGCGGACGAGCTCCTCCAGCCACGCCGCCGTGTCGTACTTCGCGTGGGACTCGTGGAGGCTCGTCCGCACGCCGCCGATCCCCAGGACGAACAGCAGGAACGCGATGAGCAGGATCAGGATGATGTCGAATCCGAGCAGGAACGGGTGGTAGAAGGCGAGTACCACCATGCCGACCACCGTCGTGACGACGATCAACACCCCGTCCAGCAGCAGCGTCGCCAGGGACTTCTGGACGGTCAGCACGTCGAAGAACCGGTTCACCAGTTCCGGGCCGTTCTGCCGGTCGAGGGCGTCCAGCCGGATCCGCGGCAGCCGGTGGGCGTAGTCGCCGACGACCCGGATGAAGAGCCGCCGCTGGATGCACTCGATCACGTAGACCTGCATCGCCTTGACGGCCGCCGCCAGCCCCAGGCAGGTGAGCAGGATCCCGGCCAGCACCAGGATCGGCCAGAGGAACACCCCGAACGCCACCGTGTTGACCAGGGACTCGACCGCGATCGGCGTGGCCAGGGACAGCAAGGCGACGGCCACGGCGTAGACCCCGACCGTGACGAGATCCCGCCCCTCCGGGCGCAGCAACAGCCGCAGCCGCTCGAACGGCCGGGCCGGCGGGTGGGCGTGGTCGTCATTCGTGTGGTGCCCCGTCATCGCGGTCCTCGATCGCGGTTACGACTGTTCGACACGGAGCCTTCGGCCGGGTGGCAATTCCTATACCGGGGTGCCCCGCGAATCTTGCCGGGTTTTCGGCGGGCGTCCCCTCCGCGGTCAGTCCCCGAGGAAGCGGGCGAACTCGTAGTACAGTGGAATGCCCGCGAGAATGTTGAACGGGAACGTCACGCCCAGCGCACACGTCAGGGAAAACGTCGGGTTGGCGTCCGGAAGGGTGAGCCGGACCGCCGGCGGGGCCGCGATGTACGACGCGCTGGCGGCCATCGCCCCGAGGACCGCCGCCCCGCCGACCGACAGCCCGGCGAGGTGCCCGAGCCACACCCCGAGCCCCCCGTGCAGCACGGGCACCGCCACGGCGAACGCCAGCAGCCGCGGGCCGACCGCCTTCAGGTCCGCCAGCCGTTCCCCGGCCACCGCCCCCATGTGCAGCAGGAACAGGCACAGACTCCCGCGGAAGATCGGCCCCTTCGTGTCGTAGAACAGGGCCACGTCCGACCAGTTCTTCTCCCCGGTCACGTACCCGACGATCAGCCCGCCGACCAGCAACAACAGCCCCCGCGAGGTGAAGACTTCGTGAAGGGCCGGGCCGAGGTTCCGCCCGCCGCCGGACGTGATCAGCCCGACAGCCAGCGCGACGTTGATGCCGGGGCTTTCCAGGATCGTGACCAGCGTCGGCAAGAAGCCCTCGGCGGGCGTGCCCCGGGACGCCGCGAACGACTGGGCGGCGATGAACGTGACGGCCGACACCGACCCGTAATGCGCCGCCACCCCCGCCGCGTCCGCCGGCCCCAGTTTGCAGAGTTTCCGCAAGATGAGGAAGCTTGTCACCGGCGTCAGGCACCCCAGGAGCAAGGTCGCCGCCGCCGGCCACGCCACCGCCGCCGCCGGGGCGTGCCCGAGTTCGACGCCCCCCTTCAGGCCGATCGCGAACAGGAGGAACGCGGCCAGGACCCCGAACGCGTCCTTCGGCAAGGACAAGTCCCCGCGGACGAGCCTCGCCCCGAACCCCAGTGCGAACGCGAGCACGGCCGGCGAGAGCAGGTTGTCGATCAGCGGCGTCGCAAACATCGAGGCTCCAGGCGGGCGACCGGGCACGAAAACGGCCGCGGGACCGTCTCGCGCCGAGACGGGTTCCGCGGCCTTGGTCCCTTCGGGCGATTCATTCCCGACGGGCACTTGGCTCTTGTATGGCACGATGGCCTCGACCGGCCGGCGGCTCGCCGCCCCCCGTTCGCCGCCACCGAGCGGGGATTTCCTACCCACCGAACGGGCGGAAGTCAAGTCCCGGCAGGGGTTTTGAAGCCGAGTCGGCGTTCGAGCGTGAACACCAGAATGCTCTCGCCCGTGCGGGTGCTGATGTCCGTGTGCAGGCTGACGACCCCGACCCCGAGAATGTCCCGGACGACCGCTTCGAGCAGCTCCCGCCCGTGCTCGATGAGTTCGGTCCGGAGTTGCTTGATCAAATCCCGGCCGCGGTGCGGGTCTTCGACCCTGGCCAGCCGCTGCTCGGCGGGGGTCAGCACGCCGCGGAGCCGGACGATGGCCATGTCCTCGACGAGGAACGTCCGGACCTCTTCCGGCCCGCGGCCCATGTACTCCCGCTTGAACCGGATGATCGCGTGGCTCAGCTCCGTTTCGAGTTCCTGCTTCGACTTGAGCCCGTCCGGCATGGGTTGGTCCTCCGAGCGCGGCCCGCGGGCCGACTCCCGGAAATCCTACCCTTTTCGTCCCCGGCCCGGCGAGGAAACGCCCGGTTCGCGTCCCGTCTCGGTGGGAATCCGCGCAAACCGCGCCGACTCTGCCGGTTGCGCGGTCCGTATTGACCCGATTTTTCCCCGCACTTAGATTGTCAGTTGACACGCGGCCGCATCGTCGGTCGCGATCGAACACGAGGTTCCGACCATGTCCACCACCGTCGCCGCGAAGCCCCCGATGGAAACCGGGTTCCTCGAAAAGATCGGCGACGCCTTCAACTCGGTCGTCGAAGGCAGCCTGGGGTTCGTCACCCGACTGTTCGGCACCGCCAACGACCGCACCGTCCGCAACCTCGGCTACGTCCGCCCGAAGGGGGCCGACACGCACACCGTCACGCCCGGCTCGCTGCTGGACAAGGTCAACAAGCTCGAAGACAGCATGAAGGCGCTGTCCGACGACGAGTTGAAGGGGCTGTCTGTCAAGTTCCGCGAGCGGCTGAAGAACGGCGCGACGCTCGAAGACCTGATGCCCGAGGCGTTCGCCGCGTGCCGCGAGGCGGGCCGCCGCACGAAGGGGATGCGGCACTACGACGTGCAGATCATCGGCGGCGCGATCCTCCACGGCGGCAACATCGCCGAGATGGTCACCGGCGAAGGGAAGACGCTCGTCGCCACGCTGCCGGCGTACCTGAACGCCCTCACCGGCAAGGGCGTCCACATCGTCACGGTGAACGACTACCTCGCCCGCCGGGACTGCGAGTGGATGCTGCCCATCTACCAGGCGCTCGGTGTTTCCGCGGCGTACATCCAGTCCGACATGGAGGCGGACGCCCGCCGGCACGCCTACAACTGCGACATCACGTTCGGCACCAGCTCCGAGTTCGGGTTCGACTACCTCCGCGACAACATGAAGCCGGCCCGGCACGACGACGAGCACTTCCACCCCTACTACCGCCAGTGCCAGCGGACG
This sequence comes from uncultured Alcaligenaceae bacterium, assembly GCA_964444365.1. Taxonomy (GTDB): domain Bacteria; phylum Planctomycetota; class Planctomycetia; order Gemmatales; family Gemmataceae; genus CAYUHJ01. The sequence continues at coordinate 7,336 of CAYUHJ010000268.1, forward strand.
CCGCTCAACTTCGCGATCATCGACGAGGTCGACAACATCCTCATCGACGAGGCCCGGACGCCGCTCATCATCTCCGGCCCGGCGTTCAACGACCCGAAGAACTACGAGAAGGCCGACGACATCGCCCGAAAGCTGACCGAACTCGAACGCAAGGGCCGGCAAGAGATCAAGGCGTCCGGCGTGATGACGCTGATGGGCACCGAGGGCGACGGCTTGCCGGTGCTCGTGCCGCTCGATCCGACGAAGGTCGACCCGCAGAACCCGCCGCCGAAGGGCGTTTACTTCGAGATCAAGGAGAAGGAGCGCACCGTCTCGCTGACGGACGACGGCGTACGCGAGGCAGAGCGGATGGCGGGCGTCGAGTCGTTCTACACGGCCGGCAACATGGAGTGGCCGCACC
>CAYUHJ010000269.1:0-7727 GCA_964444365.1 uncultured Alcaligenaceae bacterium
TCCTTACTTCGCCTCCAGCGTCACGCTCGCGGAGTGGCTGTTGAACTCCGGGGCGTACATGCACTGGATCGATGCGAGGCCCGTCGGGTACTTACCGCGGTGGACGACCCGCACCGGGTACTCGAACACGTAGTTCCCCTTCGGCAGGTAGTCGATGAAGAAGTTCGTGCAGGTGTCGCGGGTGCTCTCGTAGTACCCGAGGCCGTCCTGGAACTTGTACTTCGACATCACGTTCACGGGCTCCGTGCCCGAGCCGCGGTGGTCCTTCAGGTGGACGAACTCCATGTTGCGATCCGTCCGCAGGACGATCCGCACGACGAGTTCGTCGCCCACTTGAACCGTGCCGTTGATCGGTTCCAGCACCGGGCCCTTCTTCGTGTTCACCCGCTTGAACACCGTCTTTTCCAGCTTCAACGGCGTGCCGTCGTGCGGCGTGATTTTCGACACGTCCTCCAGGTACTGCCAGTGGACGCCGCCCCAGGCGACGCCGTCGTCGGTCTTCTTCACCTCGATCTTGCCCATCTCCGGCTTGACTTCGGACTTCACGAACTTGTGCTCGTAGAAGCCGGTGCCCGCCTCGACCTTCTCGGGCTCGATCTTCACGCCGCCGACGGTCACTTCCACCAGGGCATCGGACTTCAGCGGGTTGTTGCCCTTCAGCATCAGAGCGTACACCGCGTCGGCGGTGGCCTTGGTCGTGTGCCACGCCGTGGTTTGCTTTTGCTTCAACAGCCAGACCTTGCAATCCTCGACCGCGTTCTGGTCGTTCGACACTTCGTCGAACGCCTCGATCATGACGGCCTGGGTTTCGATCGGGGCGCGGTACCAGTAGTATGAGTGCTCCTGGTCCCGCCAGAACATGCCCATTTCCTCGTTGGAAACCGATCGTTCCTTGATGGACTTCATGATGTCGTCCGGGGTTTCCTTCACGCCGAACCGCTTCAGGGCGATCGCGAGGTGGGCCTGCGACTGGCGGTCGCCGAGTTGCAGCCAGTACTTCTTCGCCTGGGACTGCCAGTAGTCGACGGCCTCCTGGTTCGCCTGGGCGATGCCCTGGTCCTTCAGGAAGAAACTGCGGCCGTACAGCCACATGGCGATGGTGTGGCTCAGGTGGTTGTCGCCGCGCTTCGTGTGGCCGAGTTTCTCCCGGCGGAGAATCTCCTGGTACATCTCGTTCGCCCAGGCGTCGAGGCTGTTCAACGCCCGGATGCCAGGGTTGACGTCGACCTTCACGCCGAGGTGCCGCAGCCGGCCGTACCCGGTGGTGAGGTAGAGGGTGATGTACTCGCTGCCGTTGCCGCCCGCGAACCACGGCCACATGCCGTTCGGAAGCTGGGCCTGGGCGAGCTTGTTCTGCGCCCGGCCGATCTCGTCGTTCAGGCGGTTGTCGTCGAACAGAATCCCCACCCGGCGGCGGTCCTCGCCTTCCTTCGCGGCGGCCCGGACCCACGGCGTTTCGTCGAGCAGGACGGACTTCAAATCCTGGTTCTTTTCCAGCGGCGAGTCCAGTGCCCCCGGCGTGTTCCGCCACTGCTCGAAGACCGCGTGAATCTTCTTGTCCGAATTCACGATGTGCCGGGCGACGAGGTTGGCGTACATCCGGCTGAAGGTTTGCTCGTTGCACTCGTGGGGGTATTCCATCAGGTACGGCAACGCCATGATCGCGTACCACGACGGGTTCGAGGTCATTTGCACCGTGTAGGCCTGGTGCTTCAGCGTGTCGGACTTGCCGGAGTCGAGCAGCTTCCGGAAGTCGAACGTCTTCGTCTGCTTGCCGCGGATCGGCAGCGGCAAGGACTCGGTGACGAGCACCCGGCTGGACAGGACGGGGAGGATGTTTTCCTCGCCGTCGGAGAATTTATCCGTCGCGCCGACGGCCTTGTAGATGACCGGGCCGAGGCCGACGGGGACGGTGAGCCGCCAGGCGAACGCCTTCGATTCCTTGGCGGGCACGTCGAAGTCCCGTTCGGCGTCGAGGTTGCCGAGGTTCGCGTCGACCGGCTGGCCGGTGCGGGCGTCGGCGAACGTGAGCTTCACCTTGCCGGTTTGCTTCGTGTCGGACTGGTTGCTGACCTTCACGGTAAACTCGATCACGTCGCCGTCGCGGAGGAACCGCGGGGCGTTCGGCTGGACCATGAGATCCTTCGCCGTGACGGTCTCGCCCGACAGCGCGCCGCTGCGGAGGTTCTTGTCGTGGGCGAACGCCATGAACTTCCACTTCGTCAGCGCCTCCGGCATGGTGAACTCCATGCGGACGGTGCCGTCGTCGTCGGAGACGAGGTGCGGGAAGAAGAACGCGGTCTCGTTCAGGTTCGTCCGGGCGGTGACGCTGTCCAGGTTCGGGGCGGGTGGCTTCGCCCCACCCTGGTTCGGCAGTTCGGGGTCGAGCCCGACGTTGGCATCCGCGGAAGGCTTGGCGGACGCCTTGGAGCGAGCCCCGTCCGCTCTGCCACCCCGTTCGATGTTCACTTCTGCCAAGTCCGCCACCGAGGCGGCTTTCGCCATTCCTTCAAAGGCCATGCCGGGCGCGGGGGGGTAGATCATGTGGTTGTTCCAGCCGCGGCCGGGGTACCACTGGTGGTGGAAGTCCCACCCGCCGGGGCCCCACTGGTAGCCCCACGGGCTGTGGGTCACGTCCGAGGAGAACTGGCGGTAGGTGCCGTTGCCGACGCCGCGGCTCGCCAGATGGGGGAAGTGGCCGGTGAGCGGGCCCATGCCGCGGGCGGCGTTCTCGAACTGGCCGTTGGCGTGCGGGTATTCCTGGCGGAAGACGCCGAACCGCTGCATCCACGCGAACGCCTGGTACTGGTCGAGCGAGGCGTCGTACAGCGTGGCGACCATCTCGGCGACGGCCTTCTTCGCGTCCGGGCCGCTGATGACGGCGGTCCACTTCTCCTTCGCGCCCGGTTCCATCTTGGAGACGAACCGCTCCCACTTCACCGTGAGGTCCTTGTTCGTCCACGGCACCTCGACGAGCCGGGTTTCCAGGTACGCCCGGTTGTCGCGGACGTAGGTGACCCGCAGCGTGAACCCGCCGCGCATCGCCTCCGTGACCTTCTGCTTGATGGGGTTCAGCGTGCGGCCGGCCTCGGTCCAGTACGCTTGCAGCGTCTTCTCGCGGTGGATGACCTCCACGTACGCGCGGCCGGTGTCGTACCCGGTGCCCCAGACGGCCTCGAACTCGTCGCCCGGTTGGACCGACCACTTCGGGGCGGCCAGCAGGTTCGGCACCTTCAGGGCGAGCGTCTTCGCGGTCGGGTCGAGGACGGTCAGCGTGTCGCGGGCGGTGACGGGCTTCTGGAAGGCGTCCGTCGTTTCGAGCACCGCGCGGTACGCCCCGACGGGGAGTTTTGCGGAGACGCTGACCTTGCCGTCGGCGGCCGTCTCGAACGGGACCGTCGCGACGACTTCGCCGAGTTCCCAGCCCCGCGGGTCGGAGGCGTCCGGCTTGCCGGCCGGCTGCGGTTGCGGCACCGGACGGGCGAACCGACGCCCCCCCTTGCGGAAGCCCATGTCCTCGTGGAACTCGTGCCCGCCGTGGAAGCCGGCGACGCTGTGCTCCGGGCGGACCACCTTCTCGGGTTGCTTCAGCTTGTAGACCTTGACCGTCCCCTTCGCCTTCTGCCCGGCGTCGTCAAGGGACTTGACCGACACGTCGAACTTGGTGTCGCCGGTCGCGGGGTTCCAGTCCGGGGCGTTCAGTTCCGCTTCCAGGGCGGCGTACCCGACGCGGATCGACCGGTCGGCGGAGCGGGTTTCGCCCGTCGTGTCGGTCACGTCGGCCGTCACCTTGTAGCGGAATGTCGGCTCCTGCTCCGCGGGAATGGTGCGGTCGGGCGTGGCGGGGAACTTCACCTCGAAGGTGCCGTCCGGGTTCGTGACCGCCCCGCCGTGGACGATCTCCTGGGCCGGCGACGACGGCACCGGCATCCACCAGTAGCAGTCGTGCCACCAGCGGGGGTACTGCACCTCCCGGCTGACCCGGAACTGCACCTTCGCCCCGCCGACGGCGGACCCGGTGTACGCGGTCGCCTTGCCGGCGACGGTGACGGTCTCGCCCAGGCGGGCCGGGTTCTTCGGGGAGTCCAGCGTGACGATGAACTGCGGCCGCTTGTACTCCTCGACGTGGATGACGGTCTGCCCGTGGCCGGTCCCGTGGGCAGCAATCGACATCGCGCCGGTGAGCCGGTCCCGCGGGGCGACGAAGCTGCCGCTGAACGAGCCGAAGTCGTTCGTCTTCGCGGACGCGGTCGAGATCATCTTCCCGTTCGGGTCGGTGAACTGCACCGAGACGTTCTGGTTCGCGACCGTCTCGTACACGTCGCTGTGCTGGCCGACGTTGATGAGGATGCCCTTGTACCGCACCGTTTGGCCCGGCCGGTACAGGGTGCGGTCGGTGAACAGGACGATCTGGGCGTGTGCCCGGTCGCGGTCGTGACGGCCCCACCACGAGTGGTGGTCGTGCCCGGTCGCGACCACCTGCCCGTTGTGGCTCGCCTGCACGATGTAGCTCTCGTTCCCCTTCGCGGTGGTGGCGAAGAGGCCGTTCTTGTCCGTCTTCGTGGGCTCGACCTCGACCCGCTCGTTCCAGTGGTGGTTGACGTTGTTCCGCTTCTGGTGGTGGACCCACGTCCAGACGCGGACCTTCGCCCCCTCGACCGGCTCGCCGGTGCGGGCGTTCACGACCATGCCGCCGGTGGGCGAGTCCGGCTCGCCGTGCCGCATGACGAGGGCGAGTTCCGACACCCAGACGCCGGTGGCGTACACCGGGGATTGCCCCTCGCGGAACTCGCCGTCGGCGCTCGCGAACACCATGTAGAAGCCGGGCTCGAACCCCTTCGGCGTCGCGACCTTCTCGCTGCGGAGGTTGAAGTCCGGCGTCTCGGGCACGGCCGACTCCCAGGCCTGCGTCGGCTTGCCCTTCAGGATGCCCGGCCACTCGGCCTGGTGGTCGAATTGCAGGTAGTCCTGGCCGCCCTGCTCCTTCGGCACCTTCACGACCCGCTCGTTCGTGAGGATCTGCGTCGTGTCCGGGTTGTACTGGTGCGCGAAGCTCTTGACCCGCGCGTCCCAGTCCAGCTTGTACGCGCGGAAGTGGACCTTGTTCAGGTTCCGGTACGACACCGTGACCGGCGGCAGGGCGTCGGCCCCCGGCCACACCCGCTCCGTGGTGAAGCTCAGTTCCTTCGCGAGAATTTGCTGGGTCAGGTTGTACGCCAGCGCGCCGCCGACGCTCTCGGGGTACGCCTTGACCGCGGCGTCCGCGACCTTCTTCGCCTCGACGCGGTTCCCCTCGTTGAACAGCGCCTGCGCGAGCCGGGCCTGGGCCAGGGCCGACAGTTCGTGGTCCTTGTTGCGCTCCGCGAACTCCTGCAGGACGAGCTTGTACCGGCCGCTCTTCGCCGGGCCGACGCAGAGGTTGGACATCAGGTGCAACCGGAGCAGGTCGGCGTCCAGCAGCGCCGTCCGCTTCGCGTCGTCCTCGTGGAACTTCAGCACGTTTTGCAGCAGTTTGATGACCTTCAGCTTCGGCGCGTCCGAGTCGGTCGCCTTCGGCTCCCACTTCAGGAACTCGGCCATCGGTGCGAGCGCGGGGCCGTCCGCCTCGATCTCGAAAGCATCTTGCGGCTTCGCCCCGGCGTGCTCGGCGGCGGCGTAGAACGCGACCGCGTCGAACGCGAGGAAGTCGAACAGCGTCGGGCGGTACTCGTCGGACAGGCTCCCCTTCTGGATGACCTTGTCGTAGGTGCCGATCGGGGTCGCCTTCAGTTCCTTCTCGTTGGCCAGGGCCTTCGCGAAGCGGGCGTCGATCTCGGCCATGATCCGGGGCAAGTCCCACGTCGTCAGGTCGTCGCCGACCGGCGCGGCCGTCGTGGTGCGCTGCAGGAACCGCCAGCGGTTTTGTTCGTAGTAGTGCCACGTCCAGTGGGCCAGCACCGCGTCCAGAACGGGGTGCATCTCCTTCGGCAGCTTGTCGATCGCGGCCTTGAGCCGGACGACGCGCTCCTCGGGCTTGTTCCCCTCGATGTTCCCTTCGAGTGCGATCTTGCGGATCACCGCCTTGATCGCCTCGGGGTAGTCCTTGTCCTTGATGGCCGACTCGATCAACGGTTCGAGCTCCTTGATGGCCGTCCGCGGCAGCCCCTTCGACTCGGCCTGCGCGACCTTGTCCCACATGCCGGCCCGGGTGCTGTCGGCCGCCGTCGTGACACGGTAGCCGACAAACGCAGCCACCGCCACGGTCGCGGCGAGTGCCGTCCACGCCAGAATCGAGCGTCGGATCGCGAGCATGGGGAGATCCTCCGAGCGTCAGAAAGGCCAGACATGCGCCCCCGAACCCGCGAATCCGGGCGGGGGGCGTCTGTGACTATGACGGAATTGCGGGCCGAACGCTTGGCCGGAAGTGCGAATTGTTACAATTCGTGACATGGGCACTCTGAGCCCCAATGGGGCGTCCGTCGATAGCCAGGGGTGGAGCGCAGCGAAACCCCTGGAAAGCGGGCCATCAAACCCTAACCCCGAAGGGGTGACCGTGACAGCAGGGGTCGCCCCGTTGGGGCGACAACTCTGTTTTCGCATCGTTCCCCAGGGGTTGCGCTGCGCTCCACCCCTGGCTAACAACGGACGCCCCGTTGGGGCGAGAAGATCATCCGTACTCCCGTCACATTGCAGAGCCAAGGCTCCACACAATGACAGGATGGAGGCGACACAGGTTGTACCCGGCACCACTGTCCGCTATGGTCCAGCTACCCTCCGGCTACTCGGGGGGATCCCTCGATCCGCCGGGGACGTGAGCCACCCCGACGGCACCGTTGCTTCTCGCGACGGATTCGGCTCGATGCATGTTTGTCTGTGGATTCTGCGGAGAAGTCACCCCTCCGCGAACGCCGGCCGTCAAGGTCATGACCGCCCGGCGAGACGTTCACTACCCCTTCCGCCCCAAAGCCAACCGCCTGTTCCGGCTCGATTCTTCGGGCAAGGTGAAGGAGCGGTTCACGGACGACCCCGGCGGCGTCGGCTGGGGCGTCCTCCGCGAGGTCCTGGCGTGCCCGCCGTGTGCCGCCCGGACCGAACCGCAGCGGGAATGACCCGCCCGTCTCCCATCTGGAATCGGGGGGGTCGCGTCCGTACCGTAACCCCGTCCGGGTCGACCGGCCCGTCCGCAGAGTGACCGGGGCCGCCGACCCTCTACCGGAGAGTGAACGCGATGGCCGCCGTGAAAGTCGGGATCAACGGGTTCGGGCGAATTGGTCGGCTGGTGTTCCGGGCCCTCGTCGAACAGGGCCACCTCGGCAAGACCTTCGACGTCGTCGCCGTCAACGACCTCGTCCCGGCCGACAACCTCGCTTACCTGCTGAAGTACGACAGCACGCAGGGCAAGTTCGCCGGCGAGGTCCGCAGCGAGAAGTCGAGCCCGTCCGTCGCGGAAGACGACGTCCTCGTCGTCAACGGCCACAAGATCCAGTGCCTCGCCGTGAAGGAAGGCCCGACCGCGCTGCCGTGGGGCAAGCTCGGCGTCGAGTACGTCATCGAATCGACCGGCCTCTTCACGGAAGCGGAAAAGGCGAAGGGGCACCTCACCGCCGGCGCGAAGAAGGTCATCATCTCCGCCCCGGCCAAGGGCGAGGACATCACCGTCGTGATGGGCGTCAACCACGAGAAGTACGACGCGGCGAAGCACAACATCATCTCGAACGCGAGCTGCACGACGAACTGCCTCGCGCCGG
>CAYUHJ010000270.1:0-7695 GCA_964444365.1 uncultured Alcaligenaceae bacterium
GCGGCGGCCGGGCTCTTCGCCGCGTCCGGGTCCGCCCAGGCGCAGCACCGCCGGGCGTACGGCGGCGTGTACCACGGAGGCTACGCCCCCTCGTACTCCCACGGGTACGGAGGCGTGTACGCCCCCCGCTCCGCTTACCACTACCCGCCCGCGTACGTGTACCCGGCGGCGGGGTATCGCGTTGGCGGAGCCGCCTACTACCAGCCGGATGCGTGGCACGGCGGGGCGGTCTACGCCCCCTCCTACCACGGCACCTACCGCCACGTCGGACCGGCTTACACCCCGGCGGCCGGTTACTACCGCGGGTACATCATCCGCCACTGACCCGGCGGGCGCTGGCGCCCGCCCGCACGTTCTCCCCGATCGCCTGGAGGCTGTCATGAACAAGACGGCGAAGAAGTCGGAGCTCAGCGGGCAGGAGACGGGCACCCCGTTCTCGTGCCACGCGCCGCACGCCGGGATCGTCTGCGTGGCCGGGACGTTCAACGGGTGGGAGCCGGCGGCGACGCCGCTCACGCGGCGGGCGGACGGGACGTGGGCGGTCACCCTCGACCTGCCGCCGGGCCGGTACGAGTACAAGTTCGTTGTGGACGGACGGTGGTGCTGCGAGCCGGGATGTGAGGAGCCGGCACCGACCTGCCCGCACTGCGTCCCGAACCCGTTCGGGACGATGAACCGCGTCGTGGAGGTGCCCGCGTGATGCCCCGCCGCGCAGGACGGGTCGGGTTGGTCGTGGCCCTTACTGTCTGGGCGGCGGGGGCCGTCGTCGCCCAGGTGTCCCCGGCCGACCACGAGAAGCACCACCCGAAGGGAGGCGGTCCCGACCCCGCTCCGGCTGTCGGCAAGGACGCCGGGATGGGGGGCATGCCCGGCGGCGGCATGGGCGGGATGATGGACATGATGCACGGCCGCCCGCCCGCCCGGGAGCCGTTCCCGGAGATGATGAACACGCGGGAACTCGACCCCGAGGCGCGGGCCCGGCTGAAGGCCGCCGGAGACGAGCGGGTCCGGGAGGGGACGGCGATCATCGCCGACGGGCTGGAGCGGCTCGCCGGGGCCGCCGAAGTCGAGGACTGGGCCGGGATGCAGGCCGCCCTTACCCGCATCCGGGAGGGGACCGCCCGGATGGAATCCGGGATCGCCGCCCGGCGGGTCGCGGCCGGGCAGGCCGAGCCGCCCGCGGCGGCGACGGGCTGGCTCAAGCGGGAGATGAACCTTACCCCGCCCTCGGACTCCCCGCCCGCCCGCCGCGGCCCGTTCGGGCTGTCGTGGTTCCACTTCCTCGTCATGGTCGCGCTGATCGGCTTCGCGGCGGCGATGGTCGGGATGTACTACCGCAAGATGCACCGGGCCGCCGACCTCGTCCAGGCGCTGACCGGCACCGCGGCCCCCGCCCCGACACCCGCCCCCGCCCCGGCCGCCGCGTCCGTGCCGCCCCCGACCACATCCGCGGCGGAGCCGCAACCGGGACCGGGCGTTCCGGTGACGGGCCGGTGGTCGGGCCGGCTGCGGGTCGCCAGGGTCTTCCAGGAGACGCCGGACGTGAAGACGTTCCGGCTGATGAACCCGCTCGGCGGGGTTCTGCCGTTCACCTACATGCCCGGGCAGTTCCTCACGCTCACCGTCCTCACCGACGGAAAGCCGGTCAACCGCCTCTACACCGTCGCCTCGTCACCGACCCAGCACGACTACGCGGAGGTCACGGTCAAGCACGAGGACGGGGGCGTGGTCTCGGGTTACCTCCACGACCGGGTGAAGGAGGGAGACCTGCTGGACTGCTCCGGCCCCTCGGGCTCGTTCATCTTCACCGGCCGGGAGTGCAAGTGCATCCTGCTCATCGGCGGCGGGGTGGGCGTCACCCCGCTGATGAGCGTCATCCGCTACCTGACCGACCGGGCCTGGGCGGGCGACATCTACCTCCTGTACGGCGTCCACGCCCCCAAGGACATCATCTTCCGCGAGGAGTTGGAATACCTCCAGCGGCGTCACCCGAACCTCCGCGTGGTCGTGACCGTGTCCCACCCGGAGGGGACGGACTGGGCCGGTCAGACGGGCCGGATCACCAAGGAATTCATCGCGAACTCGGTGCCCGACCTGGCGTCCCGGTACGTCCACCTCTGCGGCCCGGTCCCCCTGATGGAGGCGGTCAAGAAGGCGCTGGCCGAACTCGGCGTGCCCGCCGACCGGGTCAAGGCCGAGGCGTTCGGCCCGGCACTCGGCCGGCCGGTACCGGCGGTCGCCGCGCCGCAAGCCCCGCCGACAGGGACGGCGGTCGCGCTGCCCACGGTCACGTTCGCCCGGTCGCACAAGGCGGCCCCGCTGCCGCCGGACGTGCCCGTGCTGGACGTCGCGGACCAGGTCGGCGTTCAGATCGACAACTCCTGCCGCGTGGGCACCTGCGGTCTCTGCCGGGTGAAGCTGCTCTCCGGCACGGTGACGATGGCGGTCCAGGACGGACTGGAGCCGGGCGACACGGAGAAGAGCATCGTCCTCGCCTGCCAGGCCAAGGCGACGGCCGACGTGGCGGTGGAGGCCTGACATGAGGGAGCGAGAGCCACTGGTCGCCGGCGGCCTGGTCACCCTGCTCCTGGTGCTGTGGCTGGGGTTCCTGGTCCACCGGGATCCCCGATTCGCCGGCAGCGCCTGGGGCGGGGTGCTCGGGGTGGCGGGGGCGCTGCTCATGGTCGCGTCCCTGGCCTACTCCGTCGTCAAGCGGGTCCGCCCCCTGAAGGCGTGGGTCACCCGCCGGGTGTCGATGCGGGCCGTGCTGGGCTGGCACATGTACGCCGGGCTCGTGGGGGCGATCCTGGGCCTGTTGCACACCGGCCACAAGTTCGACAGCCCGCTGGGCGTCGCGCTGACGGCCACGATGCTCGTCGTCGTCCTAAGCGGGTACGTCGGCCGCCACCTGATGAAGCAGATCGCCCTGGAGGTCAGCGAGAAGAAGGAGTTGTTGACCCGGCTGGAGTCGGCCTACCGGCAGACCGCTGGCGAATTGGCCGCCGACCCAGGCCAGACGGCCCTGGTCCGCCCCTGGTCGGGGTTCTGGGGCCGGCTGGTGGCCGCCCTGTTCCACCTCTTCCCGCGCACGACGCAGCCCGCCGCGGCAGTCCGGGCGATGGAACTGGCGGAGTCGATGGCCGACCTGGAGTACGCCATCAAGACCCACGAGACGTTCCGGTCGTGGTTCGGCTTCTGGCTCCGGGTCCACGTGGTCACGAGCGTCCTGATGTACGTCCTCTTGGCCCTCCACGTGTGGGCGGGCATCCACTACGGGCTGAGGTGGTTCGCATGACCCTCACGGGGTGGAAGCGGTGGGCGGTGGTGGCCGCGGTCGTGCTCGCGGGGGCGGCCGGGGTCTGGGCGCTCACCCGGTACACCGCGCTGGGCCGGGCCGCGACGTGGGAGCGGCAGGCCAGCCCCGGCGACCTGTCGGCGGCCCACGCCTTCCTCGCGGGCAACTGCGCTGCCTGCCACACCCCGGTGAAGGGGGTCACGGCCGACAAGTGTATCGCCTGCCACGCCGACAGCCGGGTTCTCCAGCGCGAGCCGACCGCGTTCCACGCGACGGTCGGGAGTTGCCGGGAGTGCCACCGGGAACACCAGGGCGTCGCGACCCGCCCGACCGCGATGGACCACGCGGCCCTCACCCGGATGGGGCTCGACAAGGTTGCGTCCGGGGACGGGCAGGCGGCCGACCGGCTGCGGCGGTGGCTCGCCGATGGCGATGCCGGGCCGCACCCGGGGATCACCCGGCCGGAGGCCGCCCTCGACTGCGCGGCCTGCCACGGGACGAAGGACCGGCACCAGGGTCTGTTCGGCAAGGACTGCGCCCAGTGCCACGGTGTCGCGAAGTGGACGATCCCGGAGTTCCGCCACCCGTCGCCGCAATCGACGGAGTGCGCCCAGTGCCACCAGGCCCCGCCGAGCCACTACATGATGCATTTTCAGATGGTCTCGGCGAAGGTGGCCGGGCAGCCGCACGCGGCCGTGCGGCAGTGCTTCCTCTGCCACCAGACGACGGCGTGGAACGACATCAAGGGAGTCGGCTGGCACAAACACCACTGAACCGCCGTACGAGACCCTCGGCCCGAGGGAACCGGCCGGGGTCCGAACTGGAGTCCGCCATGACGACCGCAGACGCGCCCCCGGCCGGCACGGAATCCCTCGAATCGCTGGTCCGGCAGCGCCTGGCCGGCCGCGCGCACGTCCGCGGCCTGCGGGTCGTCGTCCGGGACCAGGGGATCTTCCTGGAGGGGCGGGCGACGTGCTATTACGCCAAGCAACTCGCCCGGCACGTGGCGATGGCGGTCACCGGGCCGCCGCTCCGGGCCAACCGAATCGAGGTGTGTTCCGCGGCAGGGGGTAGGTGATCACCCGCCGCGGCCCTCCCGGAAACGGGTCGGGACAGGCTGCCGGCCTGATGAGGAGGCTACGCGATGACGACGGCCACGACCACCGACTCGGTCTGCGGTATGCCGGTCCCCGGCGACGGGGCCTGCTCCGCCGAGTACCTCGGGCGGCGGTTCGCCTTCTGCTCCGAGTTCTGCCGGGACGCCTTCCTCGCGACCCCCGAAGTCTACGCCGGGGCCGCGCCCACCGTCTCCGGCCGGGCCGACGCCCCCCGCCGGGTCGCGTACTTCTCGATGGAGGCGGCGGTCGATCCGGGAATGCCGACCTATAGCGGCGGCCTGGGCGTGCTGGCCGGGGACACGCTGAAGTCCGCCGCCGACCTCGGGCTGCCGGTCGTCGCCGTCTCGCTCCTGAACGCGAAGGGGTATTTCGAGCAGACCCTGGACCCGGCGGGCAACCAGCAGGAGCGGCCGTCGGCCTGGGACCCGGGTCGGTTCGCCCGGCCGCTCCCCGGCCAGGTCGGGGCCGACGCCGACCGACCGCTCGACCCCCAGGTGGAAGTCACGATCGAAGGCCGACCGGTCAAGGTCCGCGGCTGGCAGTACGACGTGGTCGGGACGACCGGCTTCACCGTCCCCCTCATCCTGCTCGACACCGACGTACCGGGGAACGACCCCGGGGACCGGGAGCTGACCGCCTACCTGTACGGCGGGGACGACCGCTACCGGCTCGCGCAGGAGGTCGTCCTGGGCGTCGGCGGGGTGCGGATGCTCCGGGCCCTCGGCCACACGTCCCTCAACCGGTTCCACATGAACGAGGGGCACGCCGCCCTCCTCGTCCTGGAGTTGCTCGGGGCGAGCCGGTGGCCGCCGGCGTGGGACTTCCACGGGACCCGGGCGGAGTGCGTGTTCACCACCCACACCCCGGTCCCGGCCGGGCACGATTCCTTCCCCTACGACCTGGTCCGCCGGGTCCTGGGCCAGCCGCTGCCAGAACCGGTGGTCCGGATGCTCGGCGGGGCCGACCGGCTCGACATGACCCACCTCGGGATGAGCATGAGCCGGTACGTAAACGGGGTCGCGAAGCGGCACGCCGAGGTGTCCCGCGGGATGTTCCCGGGCCAGCCGATCGACGCCGTGACCAACGGGGTTCACTCCCGGACCTGGACCTGTGACAGCTTCCGGGAGCTCTACGACCGCCACGTCCCGGGGTGGGCGAACGACCCGGCCGCCCTCCGGTCGGCCGTCGGCATTCCGACCGCGGATATTTGGGACGCCCACGCCCGGGCCAAGGGCCGGCTGCTCGGCGAGATCCGGACCCGGACCGGGGTGGCGCTCGACCCGGACGCGTTCACCGTCGGCTTCGCCCGCCGGGCGACCGCGTACAAGCGGGCCGATCTCGTCTTCCGCGACCCCGACCGGCTGGCGGCCATCGCCCGGGAGGTCGGCCCCGTCCAGTTGGTGTTCGCCGGGAAGGCGCACCCGAAGGACGAGGGCGGGAAAGATGCGATCCGCCGGGTGTTCGCCGCGGCCGACCGCCTCCGGGACCGGGTGCGGGTCGTGTACCTGGAGAACTACGACCTGGCGCTCGCCGGGCTGCTCACAGCCGGCGTGGACGTGTGGCTCAATACCCCGCGGCGGCCGCTCGAGGCGTCGGGTACGAGCGGCATGAAGGCCGCCCACAACGGGGTGCCGAGCCTGAGCACCCTCGACGGGTGGTGGGCCGAGGGGCACGTCGAGGGGGTGACCGGGTGGTCGATCGGCCCGGCGGGCACGAGCCCGGACCGGGACGCGGACGCCGAGGACGCGGAAGACCTCTACCGGAAGCTCCGCGAGGTCGTCGTCCCGCTCTACTACCGGGACCGCGCCGGGTGGGTCGCGGTGATGCGGCACGCGGTCGCGCTGAACGCCTCGTTCTTCAACACCCACCGGATGGTCCAGCAGTACGCCGCGAACGCCTACGTGTAGCGGGTCGGGTGGCCGCGGGTACGCCAACGGCAAGCGAGAGAGGATCCCATGACTCCGGGCCGGCGCGGGGCAGCCGGCGCGGACCAACAACGAACGCCCCCAACGGGGAGGCTGCGATGAGAACGACTGCGATCGCCCTGCTGGTGTGCTCGGTGGTGGTCGGGTGCAACCGCACGGAGCCCACCGCCCCATCGACGGGCCCCAACGGCGGGGACGTGGTGCCGATCAAGAACGGGACCGCCTACGCGGAACTCCTGGCAAACCCCGACACGGGGGAGCTGATGGTCCACACCTGGGACAAGGACCTGAAGACCCCGCGGCCGGTCGAGAGGGAGTCGATCACCGTGGGCAGCGGGGACAAGAGCGCCGAGCTGATGCCCCACCCGACGACCGCCGACCCGCGTGGGACGTGCAGCCGCTTCTACGGCCACGCCGACTGGGCCCGCGGCGGGAACGTCCGCCAGGGCTGGATGCACGGGGGCGGTGCCGGGGACCACCAGTCGTTCGAGTGGAGCCGCTGCTGGCAGGGCGGCAAGGCGCACGGCCGCATGTGGGAGGAAATGGGCGAGCACCGCCGCATGGGGCCGGGGCACGGTGGCCCGATGGGCCCCGGGCACGGTCCCGGCCGCCCCGGCGAGAAGGGCGGCCGCGAGTAAGGAGCGGGGCAGGCCGGGCCGAGCGGAAGCGCGGGGCGTGATGCGCGACACGGGGGGGTGATGGGCCGATGAGCAGAGCGATCGACAGGCCGCCAGGCGGTGACAGGGCCGCCGGCCCGGAGGGACCAGCCGCGCCCCCGGTCCGTGTCGCCGAACCCTTCACGGCGGTCGTCTTCGGGGCGACCGGCGACCTGACGGCCCGGAAGCTCGTGCCCGCGCTCTTCCGGCTGAGCCGCGGCGGGTACTTCGTCGCCCCGTTCGCCGTCGTCGGGGTCGGAAGGCGGGACAAGGACGACGCACGGTTCCGGGCCGAACTCGGGGACGCGGTTCGCACGCTGGCCGCGGTCGAGGGCGGGGCGGACTGGGACCGGTTCGCCGGGTCGGTCTTCTACCACCGGGCCGACTTCACAGCGGCAGACGGTTACGCGGCCCTCGCCCGGCGGCTCGGGGAGATCGAGTCCGGGCGGGGGAAACTCGGGAACCGGCTCTACTACATGGCCACCGACCCGGACCACGTCCCGGCCGTCGTCGAGCGGCTGGCCGGGGCCGGCCTCTTCGCGCCGGGGACCTCGACGCCGTGGACCCGGGCGGTGGTGGAGAAGCCGTTCGGCCGGGATCTCGCGTCGGCCCTGGCCCTCGACCGGCACCTGCTCCGGTTCCTGCGGGAGGACCAGCTCTTCCGGATCGACCACTACCTGGGCAAGGAGACGGTGCAGAAC
>CAYUHJ010000271.1:0-7622 GCA_964444365.1 uncultured Alcaligenaceae bacterium
GGGGGTTGGGGGGAGGGGTTGAACCTTCCACCCGCATCAACCCCCACCCTAACCCTCCCCCCTCCCAGGGGGAGGGAACCAGGGGAAAGCATCGTTTTACGTGCGCCGCCGAATTTGGACGACGTTTCCCGCACGGCGAACGTGAATCCCCGCGGGGAAATCGCAAGCGGGGAGCTCGCCGAGCACGACGGCCACGACGCGGTCCCAGTGGGCGGCCGTCATCCTGTTCGCGGACCACCCTTCGCGTTGCCAGACGAGCCGGAACAGTTCGCGCAGCAAGTACGGGTCGGCGGATTGCAGCGGTTCCGTGGCGAAAACAAGCGTGTTTCCGGCCCGCGGACGTTCGGCGGTTTCGCACAGCGTCTCGGCAAGCTGCGTCAGCACGCGGAACGCATCGGCGGATTGCGATGCAACGCGGTTCAGTACCGTCACGATTTCGGGGTTGAACGTCTTTAGGAGGGGTAAGAGCTCGTGGCGGATGCGGTTGCGGGTGAACGCGAGGTCGGCGTTCGACGAGTCCTCGCGGAACGGTTGGTGGATGTCGGCGAGGTAGGCGAGGATGTCATTGTGCGTGATGGTGAGCAGGGGGCGAACCAAAAGGCTACCCCTCCCCCGACCCCTCCCCGAAACGGAGAGGGGAGGAAAACCTTCTGGCTCCCCCTCTCCGCTTCGGGGAGGGGGTGGGGGGGAGGGGTTGATTTCCCGCTCGACCGCGATCCCCCGCAACCCCTGAACCCCCGTCCCGCGAATCAACCGGTGCAGCACCGTTTCCGCCTGGTCGTCGGCCGTGTGCCCGGTCGCGACCCAGCTCGCGCCGGTGCTCGCCAGCCACTCGTACCGCAGCCGTCGGGCCGTCGCTTCGAGGTTGTCGCCGACCGCGGCCGTTGCCACGTCCGCTTCGCCGAGGACGAACCGTAGCCCGAACTTGGCCGCCAGTTCCCGCACGAATACCGCATCCGCGTCCGACTCGGTTCCTCGCAAGTGGTGATGGAAGTGCCCGACCGCGACGGCGGTTCCCCGCACTTCCACGGCCGCTCGCAACAGCGCGACGCTGTCCGCCCCGCCGGAAACCGCTAAAAGTCCCGGTTCTGCGGGCAGGAATGCCCGGACTGCCTCGACGACGCGCGACACATTCTTCCTTTCGAGCGGTACAATTCCCTGACACCCGAAGTTATACCCGCGTTCGGGGTTGATTCCGTTTCCGTCCGAGGCTATCCGTGCCGCCCAACGAACCAAACCGCGACGACG
This sequence comes from uncultured Alcaligenaceae bacterium, assembly GCA_964444365.1. Classification (GTDB taxonomy): domain Bacteria; phylum Planctomycetota; class Planctomycetia; order Gemmatales; family Gemmataceae; genus CAYUHJ01. The sequence goes on from CAYUHJ010000271.1 coordinate 1,249, forward strand.
CGGGTTACGAAGTCGTGGACGACGTGCCGACCGCGCGGGTGTACGACCCGCCGCCGGACCGCATGGTCCGGTGGGTGCGGATCTGGCTACTGGTGCTGGCCGGGGGCGGCTTGCTCGTCCTCGGCATCGCGCTGTGGCTGAACCCGTACAACGCGGACGGCTCCCGCAAGAACATGGCCACGCACACGCAGTTGGGGCTGCCGCCGTGCAACGCCGTGGTGATGTGGGGCGTCCCGTGCCCGGCGTGCGGGATGACGACCAGCTTTTCGCTGCTCGCGCACGGGGACGTGGTGGGCTCCGCGAAGGCGAACTGGGTCGGCACGCTGATGGCCGCCTACGGGTTGTTCCTGATCCCGTGGGCGGTGGTCAGCGCGGCCCGGGGGAAGTACTTGTTCGTGCGGTCGGGGGAACTGCTCACGATGGTGTCCATGGGCGTCTTTTTCACACTGATGGTCGCCCGGTGGGTCGTCGTCGTGATTCAGAGGTAGGTTCACACTTAAACGGGGGGCTCACGGATGGGCCGGTTTCACTTTCTGCGGGCGACGGCCCTCGTGGTCGCGGCCGCGTCCGTCGGCGGCGTCGCCGGGTGCAACCCCGCGACCTTCCTCTGGTTCCTGAACCGCGGCGACGGCAAGCAGCCGGCGCAGTACCCGCTGATGCCGAAGAAGGACCGGGAAGACGTCACCGTGGCGCTGCTCGTGACCCCGTCGCCGACGCTCCCGGTCGAGTTCGCCGGCGTCGAGCGGGAACTCGCGTCGCTGCTCGGCCGCAAACTCGCGGAGGAGACGAAGGAAGTCAAGAAGCCGTTGAAGCCGATCAAGGTGATCGACCAGTCGAAGGTGGACCGGTACCTCGCGTCGAACCCGAACTGGAAGGTGTCGTCGCCGGGGGCGATCGCGAATGCGGTCGGGGCGGACTACCTGCTGGACGTCAGCATCGGCAGCATGAGCCTGTACTCGTCGGACTTCGGCCGGGAGGCGTGCCAGGGGAACGCCACGCTGCAAGTGGCGGTGTACGACGCGGACGATCCGGGCAGCCCGAAGTCGAACTACCCGGTCGCGTTCCAGTGCCCGGCGAGCAACGCCGGGCTGACGGCCCCGGCCCAGTACCGGGTCCAGTTCCTGGACCAGCTCGCGCGGAAGCTCGCGTTCCAGCACGTCCCGCACCCGTCGGAAATGGAGATCGGCTCCCGCCTGGACCGCCGCTAGAATAGGGGACGGTTCCCGGCGCGTGCGGCACCGGGGACCGTCACACTTTTCGACGAGCTTCGCATGTCTTCCCGCCCGCGGTCGCGGAAAGCCTACCCGATCCCGGACTCCGTTCCGTCGACGCCGCGGGTGCCGTACTGGACCGCCGGGCTGGTCGGGCTCTTCGCGATCGGGTTCGCCGCCGCGTACCTGGCGTCCCGCCCGCCCGCCGCGCCGCCCGGCATGGTCTGGATCCCCGCCGGCGAGTTCACGATGGGCTCCGACGCCGGCCCGCCGACCGAACGGCCCGCCCACCGGGTCCGTGTCGACGGGTTCTTCATCGACGAAACCGAAGTGACGAACGCCCGCTTCCGCGAGTTCGCGGACGCGACCGGGTACGTCACGACGGCCGAGAAGAAACCCGAGTGGGAGGAGATGAAGAAGTTCCTCCCCGAAGACGCGGAACGCCCCCCGGCGGAACAACTCGTGCCGGGGTCGCTCGTGTTCACCCCGCCGCCGGGGCCGGTCGACTTGCGGCGGTTCGAAACGTGGTGGCGGTACGTCCCCGGCGCGAACTGGAAGCACCCCGACGGCCCCGGCAGCGACCTCGCGGGGAAGGAGAATCACCCCGTGGTTCACGTCTCCTTCGACGACGTCCAGGCGTTCTGCCGGTGGGCGAACCGCCGGCTCCCCACGGAGGCGGAGTGGGAGTACGCCGCCCGGGGCGGCATCGAGAAGGCGCGATTCGGCTGGGGCAACGACCCGCCGACCGACGGCGTCGCGAACATCTGGCAGGGGGAGTTCCCGCAGAACAACACGAAACTCGACGGGTTCGCGGGGACCGCCCCGGTGGGGTCGTTCCCCCCGAACGGGTACGGCCTCCGCGACACGGCCGGGAACGTCTGGGAGTGGTGCGGCGACTGGTACGACGCGGACGAGTACAAGTCCCGCGGGAAACTGACCGAGAACCCGACCGGCCCGAAGGCGAGCCACGACCCGCGCGAGCCGTGGGCCCCGAAGCGGGTGATCCGCGGCGGGTCGTTCCTGTGCCACGTCACCTACTGCGAAAGCTACCGCCCGTCCGCCCGCCGGGGGTCGTCGACCGACACCGGCCTCTGCCACCTCGGGTTCCGCACGGTGGCGACGCCGGCGATGCTGAAGTGACGCACCGACTCGGAGAGCCGCGACCGCAAGGGAGCGGCCGGCCCAGCAGTCAACTCACTCCAATGAGAGTTGCAACAATTGCCCAAGAATGATGCGATCTCGCATCGGAAGCGGCCGCTCCCTTGCGGTCGCGGCTCTCGTGGCCGAACAGCAGGGTTTCTTGATGCCCGACGCCACACTGGAGGAGTTCGTTCGCCGGGCGATCACCGCCCCGGACCGTCCGGGCCGCGTCGCGGTGCTCAAGGAACTCGTGCGCGCTCACACGGGTAAACGGTCCGTCGCGGATGTCGTCGCCGCGCTGTCGGCGGAAGGGAAGAAGGGGAAGCGGCTCGCGCTCGAGTTCCTCGCCCGGTTGCGGCCGCCCATCCCGATGGTGGCCGTCGTCGCGGCGGGGGCGCTGCTGGCGAACCGCAAGCTCCCGACGATCCTCCGCGTCGCGGCGGCCGGGCGGATCCTCAGCGCCGTCCCCGACTCGCCGGACGCTGTCCGCCCCGTGCTCGGGTGGCTCACGGTCGGGCTGTCCCGCCCGCGGACGCTGTCCCGCTTGTTCGCGCTACAGTGCCGCGTCCGGACGTGCGCCACGCTCGACGGGTTCGTGAAGTCCGCGGAAGGGAAGTTGAAATTCCGCTGCCCGCGGTGCCCCGCCCGGTTGCCGAAGGCGGAGTTCATCCGGCACCTCTGGACCGCGCACCGCCTCGAATTCGCGAAGGGGACGGCCCGCGATTCCCAGAAAATCCTCGACGAAGCCGTCACCGCCGGGGCGAAGCGCGACCCGGACGACCCGGACCCGCTCGACCGGGCGTTCGCGGTCGCGGCGGTCCACTACCCGGATTCGCCCCCCGGCCAGACGCTGCAGGCGCTCGCGTCACGGTCCGGCGGGACGGGCGTGGACCCGCTCGTCTCCCGCGCCGCCCGCGACCACGCGGGGCTGTGCCCGACGTGCCTCGCCGCGGTCCCGGACCCGGTCCCCGCGGTGCCCCCGCCCCTGGCCCTCGGCAGCGGCCGACTCGTCGGGGACGGCTATTCCGTCACCGTCTCGGACTCGCCCGCCGGCCGCAAAGTGGACGTCGTCACCCCGAAAGGGGGCGAACCCGGAACCCCGCCGACGAGCCGCCTCAGCCCCCGGCTCGCGGCCGTGATCTTCGCAAGCCCGATCGTGCTGCTCGGGGCTGTCCTTGCGGTACTCCTTCCGGTCGGGACCGCCTCGCCGCTGCTCGTGGTCGGGTGGCTGACGGCCATCGCGTGGCTCGTCTACCTCGCCGTGCGGTTCCTGCGGAGCCCGCTTCCGGACGCGAACGACGTGGCGGTCGACCGGGCGTGGTCGGACGTGGTCCCCGGCATCGGCCGGAAGCCGCCGGCGGTCCGGTTCCTGGCCCGATTGTGCCGCACGAGCCTGCGGGCCGGGTCCCCGGAAGCCCGCACCAAGGCGGTGTGGGACACCGTCGAACACGCGGCGGTGCTGGCGGACAAGGGCTGGCCGCACCAGCAGTGGCTCGCCGCCGCACGGGTGCTGCAAGCCGTCGACGGCACGAAGGCGGGGCGGGAACGGGTCGCGGCGGTGGCCGGCGTCTTCGAGCCGTTCCTCCGCGGCGAGGCGTCCGTCGGGTACGCCGACGCCGCCGCCGAGACGCTGTTGGGGGCAGACGTTCTCCAACCCGGCGAACCGGAACGGCTCGCGGTTCTGGTCGCCGGGATGGCCTTCGAGGTCGGACTTTCCCCGGCCGATCTCGCCGCCGTCGGCCGGTTCGCGCCCGGCTTCCGCCGCCTGCTTCCGGACCCGGCCGACGACCACCTCCGCCGGTTGCACACCGTCTGGCGGGTGCGGGCGAAGAAGCCGTGGGCGGAGAACGGCCCGGCCGCGCACGCCTTCGAACTCGCGGAGGCGCCGGCTTCCCGGAAGGTTCTCGCCGACCACCCGGACACGCTCCTGCGCGTGCTGGTCGACGACCACGTCGAGGCCGACGCCGGCCCCGTGCTGCTCTGCACCCGCGGGTTCGTGGTCGGGGGAAATGTCGTGACGGACGCCTCGGCCGCGGTGGAGGTGACGAAGTCGAAGACGACGCCCGGCTACGACCTGACGGTCGGCCCGCACCGGATCGCGCTGACCCGGCGGCCGCCGACGAAGTTCGCGACCGACCTGCGGGCGTGGCTGCGGTTCTGGGGGACGATCGCGAAGGGTCCGACTCCGGGCGACCGCGCGAACCCGGACCGACTGACGGGTTTCTTCGCCCCGCTCGCGTCCGGGTGCCCGCTGTGCCGGGCTCACGTCGTCGTCCGGGCCGGCCGCTTCGGGGTGACGTGGGACGAGGTGAAGACCGGCCGGGTGACGGGGGTCACTCCCCGGACGGGTGGAACGTGAAGTCGTCGGCGACGCAGTCCGGGCAGAGCCCGTCCCCGAGGGGCTCCCCCTCGCCGACGGGGATGACCGAACCCCACCCGGCATCCCGGCCGAGCCCGGCGGTCTTCCCGCACCGGCCGCATACGAGAACCGCCGTCGGCTTCGGCGGAACGCCGCGAACGATCGCGGACATCTCGACCACTTCGGTGGTGGGTGGGGCGGCGTTCGAGGTACGTGGGGGTATCTTCATCGCACTCACGCCGGGGAGGGACGGCTCCTTTCGTGTGGTTGAGCGAATGGTAGAATCTGGCCGACCTCCGGTCAAGCGCAGAATCGTTTGGTAATCGTTCGGTATTCGTCCCGTTCCGACACGGCCACGGAGGGCGCGCCCGAAGCGACGGCGACCCGCCCGCAAGCGGGCGGGTCGCCGTCGGGCGATGATTGGGGCCGTCAGTCCGAAATGGTCGACAGGAAGTCTTCGTAGGCCTTGCGGGTCGCGAACTCCTCGGCCATCCACTTCTTCTGGGCCGCGGTCAGGGCCTTCAGTTCCTTCTCCTGGTCGCCGAGGGTGTCGAGGTACTCCTTGTACACCGGGGCTTCCTTCGGCGTCTCCCGGAGGTTCTTGCGGATCCGCTCCTGGTCGACCGCGATCCGCCGCATGTCCTCTGTCACCTGGCCGAACTCCCGGCGGGCGTTGTCCCACTTCGCCTTGATGGCGATGCTATTGTGGAGTTGGGCTTTCAGTTCCGGGGTCGCTTCCGTCAGGTTGAGCACGAACCGGATCTGGTCGTCCGACGAGTTCGTCAGCGTGTACTGGTCCACGTCCGGCCGCTCTTCGACGACCTTGAACTCGGCCGTTTGCCCGGCCTTGATCGGGGTCTGGAACCGCCACAATTCCGGGGTCTCCTCCACGGCCTTCGGGGTCTCGACCACCTTGAACCCCTGGTTCGTGCGGTTCGGGTGCTCGATCACCAGTTGCCGGTCGGTGCCGGAGCGGTTGATCGCCTTGTAGATCTTTTCCTCGCGGAACGTGCGGGAGATGTGGACGATCCCCTTCTGGGCCTTCACCTTCGTGATCTTGCTCGTCCCCGACCCGTTTTGGGGCGTGACTTCGGTGCCGAGGTCGATGGCGTAAGCGAGCAGGCGTTCTTCCTTGGGCTGCACGTCCAGGACGCGGGCGTCTCCGGCGTACGTGCTGCCCTCGAACACGGTGATCGGCCCTTGGGCGAGGTGCGAACCGGTCGTGTTCTTGAACCGGACGCCGAGCAGCGGGTGCTTCGCCTGCACGGACGGGTTGTAGATCGACACGCGGTCGGCCTGCACGTCCTTGCCGATGATCGGCAGCAGGGCGGACTTCTGGCGGGCGAGGGACACCGGGTGGTCGATGGCGTACTGGAAGAAGTCCCCCAGTTGCGACGCGGTTGCCGCGGACGACACGCCGGACTGGAGTTTCATTCCATTCCGCAGTTCGTGCTGAAGTTGCTCGGCGTACTTGTCCTGCCCTTTCGCCGCCTCGGACGTTTTCTTCAGGGCTTCCAGTTCCCGGCGCTGGCGGCCTTCACCCCCCATGCCACCGATGTAGGAATCTGAGGCCGGTTCAGCGGCGGCGAGGCCGCCCGTCGGCTTCATGCCGAACCCGCCGCGGTACGCCGGCGGGCGGAGGGACGCGAACAACTCGGGCTCGA
>CAYUHJ010000272.1:0-7583 GCA_964444365.1 uncultured Alcaligenaceae bacterium
TCCAGCCGCAGCCGTTCCCCCTTGTCGTTCAGGAGGGATTCGCCGACGTGCAAGGCTTCCGCGCCGACCCACCCGCGGCGGTCCAGCGAGTAGAACAGGTGGCCGGGGGTGGTGGTGATCGTCTGGCCAGCGAACGACAGGTCCAGGACCATGAACCCGGTGTGCTTGATCCGCCCGAGCACCCGGCGGACGTAGTTCCCGTCCGCGTCCGGCTCGGGCGGGGGCGGCTCCCACACCTTCGCCTGGCCGACCTCGGTGACGGTGCCGACGGCCCCGTTGTCGAGGACGAACCGCATCCCCGGTTGCAGCCGCTCGACCGGGACGACGTACCCGCTTTCGAGCGGTACGAGCAGCCCGGCCTCGAAGCTGTAGCTGACCTCGGCGTGGCCGAACGGCTCGGGGAAGGTGTACCCGACTGACACCCGAGTGACGGCCGGCAGGTGTCGCGGTGGGTAGCGCCGCGGAGGGGACTGCCGTGCCGGCGGCGCGAGCAGTGCCGCGCCCTCACCGTACACTCCGCGGGGCGTCGGCATGGCGGTGTTCTCGTACCGCCCGCTACCGTGGCAGCACTTCTTGTACTTCCGCCCGCTGCCGCATGGGCAGGGGTCATTCCGGCCGATGCGCCGTCCGTCCACGCTGCACCTCCTGGCCGAACGACCCAGCTCAGCAGCCCCGCCCCAGGAGCCTGAGTGTCACAAACAAGCTATGAGGCGGGGTCTGCTGCAGCGCCTGGTTCGGCGTCTGGGGCCCGTGGCGGGTAGTGCGGCATGAGGAAGGTCGCAAGCTGCCGGTACGGCAACCCGCTCTTGGGCACTATCGGCCATCCGGCCATGTGCCCAAAGTGCGACTCCAGCGCCCGCATCGCCGAACTCGCTGCCGGCACCACCGACGATGCCCACCGGCTCGACCCGGCTTGGAGGGCCAGGAACGCCAGGAAGTGGGCGAACTGGGCCAACCCATCTCGATCCGCCTCTGTGACTGCCGCGTCTGTCTCCTCGAAGTCCAACCCGCTCAGGTACGCACCGGGGTCGAACTCGTTCAGGGGCAACGGCGGCGACATCAACTCGCGGATCTTCACGGCCTTTGCCACCTCTGCGCCCTCCTGCGGCCGAACGACCTAGCTCACCTGCGGGGCCGGCTTTGCGGCCCCGTCAGGTGCAGCGCCTGGTTCGGCCACGCTAGCTGTCGTGACTTGCTGCTTGGCTAGATCGGAGAGGGCGGAAGACAGCCACCGATCCATGCCTTTCTCATTGGCCCGCTGGGCCAGGGCCGCGAATGCGGTGTCATACGCCTGCTGCCCGACGGCCGCGGACTCCATGTCCAGCACCACATTGTGGAACAGGTCGGCGAGGTGATACGTGAGTTTGTCCTGCTGCTCCAGCCCACGCGCCCGCATCTCGACAAGCGCACGAAACAGCAAGCGGTGAAGGGTTACTGGGGTTGGTGGGGGATGTGGTTGCATTGCCTGCTCCGGGTTAGGGAAGGTCGGGGAACATCGACATATCAGGGATGTGGTCCTGAACGGGCACTTTCATGTCTGGCTTGATCGAACTCTTCGGATCGGCCGCCCGTCGCAGGAGTTCGTGGGCACGCCCGTTGCCATCGACCAACGTTCCAGTTCTGGTGTTGACGGTCAGGAAATCCCCTTTTTTGGGATTGCGGACTGCCGCGAGCAGTTCGGCGTCGGTGAGCTTCTGCAGACCGGGGCGCGGCGAGCCGTGAGCCACGCTCTGAATCGGCTTCAGTTGACCGATGGGCACTTCTCGCATTGGGAGCGCGGGCTGTGTGATGTACGGGCCGTGACCGTTGTGGACGAGCGCAGACGCCTGTCCGACGCCGACGAAGAACGTGTGCAGTTCCTCGACCTCGACATTGTACAGCTCCACCAACCCGTATCGCGGTTCGCTGACGGCCTCGACGGTGACTTCGACGCCCTTCGTGTTCAGGAGCCGCTCCCCAGGACGGAGGGACTCGGCCGGCACCCACTTTTTCCGAGTGACCGAGTACCAGGGGTGGTCCGGGGTGCCGGTGATCTTCTGCCCTGCGAACGTGACATCGATCAGCACGTACCCCTTGTGCTTGATCGTGCCGACGACCCGCCGCAGGTAGTTGCCGTGAGCGTCGGGGATGCGGGAGGGCGGTTCCCACAGCTGGGCCGGCTCCACGGCGGTGACGGTGCCGATGCCCCCGTCCTCCAACCGGAACTGGGCACCCGGCTGGAGCCACCCGGCGCGGACAACGTTCCCACTGGTCAGGATCACCGGCCGATCAACTGGGAAGCAGTACACGCACTCGGCCAGACCGAACGGCTCGGGGTAAGTGTAGTGGACCGGAACCCGGTTAACCGGCTCCCCCACAGGGGTCGTCCGACGGGGTTGAGGCAGGGTCGTTGCACCGTCACCGGAGGCGACGCGAGGATGAAGAACGGGAGAGGGTAGCGGGCGCGTGTGTGGAGTCGTCCGCTGTGAGCAGCAAACCTTGAACTTGCGACCACTGCGACAAGGGCAGGGGTCATTCCGGCCGATTCGCTGCGTGAGCATGAGGCACCTCTTGGCCGAACGACCAAGTTCACCTGCCCGGCCCGGCTTTGAGGGCCGGGTCAGGTGCAACTTCTGGTTCGGCATCTTGTGCTGCGAACGACGCTCAGGCCCACATGAGCGGGTTGCTCTTGTCCGTGACCTTTCCCGCCCGCACTTCTCGGATTAGCTTGCGGATGCGATTGTCCTCCGGCTCCCGCGCCTCGACCTGGTCGGCCATCGCCCGTGCCTCCGTGTACGCCCCCATGAGGGCCACGAAGTACATTCGGGCGGCTTACGCGTGAAGGTCGTCCGGGTCGGCCTTGATGGCAGCGGCAATCGGGTCGAGGACGTAGTACACCCCACCCTCGAATCCCTTGCCCTCGAAGTCGTTCGCCAGCACTCCCTCCCAGCGCAGCCAAGCGTCGTGCAAGTGCTTCTTGCTTTTCGCGCTCATGTCGCCTCCTGCGGCCGAACGACCCCGCTCAGCAGCGGCGGGGGCCGTTGGGCCAATGTCTCTGGGAAAGCCTACGTGCCCCCGCCGTCTGCTGCAGCGACCGGTTCGGCACGCCGTCGCGGGCCACCGACCGCACCCGCCAACCGTCCCCGCACCGCGACCCCACCCGGCGGGAGATGCACCGCGAACTCGGCCCGGCGGGAGACGCACAGTGACAGCGAACTGTCACTCTTCGCTTGCGGATGCCGAACGACCAAGCTCACCTGCGGCCGCGGCTTTGAGCGGCCGTCAGGTGCAGCGCCTGGTTCGGCGTGCCTTTGCCCCCAAGATGCATTTGGGAAAGATCAGTGGTGGTGGATGGCCTGGAAGTAGTCGAGCCAAATCTGTGAAGGATTCGGGTTACCGGTTTGAAGGAAGTAGACGGCAGCGGCCTGGATGTCCTGTTCTTGAACTAGGCAAGTTTCGGGCACATCAGCGATAGCACCAAAGTACTCTCGGGCAGAGCGCTGCCCGTGAGAGTCCGAACCCGCCAACACCAGGGAGTCACGGCCATTAGCGGGAAGGTAGTGAGTGAGCCATCCAACCGGCTCGCCAGTTTGGTCGTCGTTGACCCGTATGACGACCAACTCGGTCGGTTTACCTCCGTCGCTGAACTGGAGCGTGAGGCACTGCTCGTCGTCGTCGGTGAGAATCTGCTGCATGACATCTCGGACATCCCGCCATTCGGGGTCCGCAGCGTCCAGTGCTGGGTCACGTTTCAAGTGCGTGATTGCCATTGCGGCCTCGTTGAGTTAGAGCTTGGTCCAGCCGCCTTTGGTGAAGAAGCCGACCCCCCGAGGGAACACGACCCACAACTTCTGGCCCGCTTCGAGAAGCTCGGCCACCCCAGCCTTGCAATATTTGCAAGGGCCAGTGGCGTAGTTGATGAACAGCACGGCCTCCGACAGTTTGCCTTTCACCATCTCGGCCGCCGCGTACCCCTCGACATGCGATGTCGCAATCTTCGCTGCGTCCGATAGCTTGTCCATCTTCGGCCCGAAGACTTCTTGTGCGATGCCTCCGGCTTTGCCGCTGACGACGGGCTTGCCGTCGATCAGTCCGAGTGTCCGGCCGCCCGTCCGCACGGGCAGGTCCGGGTGCGCCTGCTCAAGACCCTTCAGCTTGTCCAAGTACCGCGGCCCGTTGTGGACCAGCATGGCGTCGTCGCCGGTCCCCACGAAGTAGTTGTGGAAGTACTCCACCTCGATCCCGTACACCTCGAACTTGCCCGTGTGCAACCGCCCCGGCCCTTCTACAGGGGCCGGGACGTTCCCGGACACGATGACCCGCTCGCCGGGCACCAGCTCAATCGCGCACACCCACCCCCGACGGTCGGCCGACCAGACCAAGTGCCCCGGCGTCACCCGGACCATCTGCCCGGCCCACCGGAACTCGATGATCTCGTAGGACGTGTGCTTGACCCGACCCATCACCCGGCTGAGCCACCGGCCGTCCGGCGTCCGCTCGGGCGGCTCGGGGATGCCGTACCGCCGCTCCGGGTGGCCGACGACCGTGGCGACCAAGCCGGCCGTCGTACAGACCTGCATCCCCCGATGCAGGTCCAGCGTGCTTACCGCCCGCCCGTCCGGTAGTAGGAAGCACTCGTCCGCGTCGAACACGATCCGGGTTTCGGCGAACCCGGACTCCTCGGGGTAGGTGTATGTGACAACGATCTCGGTCGGGTTGTCCGGGTTGCCGCCCCGGATCGCGTCGTACTTGGCGTACACCTGCTCGGGAGTGGGCGGGGCCAGGGTGCCCTCAATGTCGGCCCCGTCGCCGTACGGGGCGATGGCCGCGCAGGTCAGCCGGGTGACGCCTACCTCCACCGTGTCGATGGTCATCGGCCGGTCGCCCGGCGGCGGGGGCGGGGGCCGGCGGAAGAACCGCGGGGCGGGTGGGCGGGCGAGGGGGTGGGGTAAGCCGGCGTTCGGCTTGGTCAGGTCGGGGAACGTGCGGGGGTTGCAGCACTTCTTGTACTTCTTGCCGCTCCCGCACGGGCACGGGTCGTTCCGGCCGTGGCCCCTCGCGCTCATCAGGCGTCTCCTCTGCTCGCCGAACGACCCCGCTCAGCAGCGGCGGGGGCCGAGTGAGCTACGAATCTGGGAAAGCCTACATGCCCCCGCCGTCTGCTGCAGCGCCTGGTTCGGCGTCTGGGGCACTGCCAGCCAGCTCCGACCACACGGACGAGCCGTCGTCGCGGAACGTGCGGTTGGGCACCACCGACGCCAGCGCCCACCCCTCCTGCTGATACCCGGCTACGTACTCGTCCAGCTCCTCGTCGGGGATGAAGCTGACCACCGACCGGCCCTCGACGAAGCTGGTCAGTTGCAGCCACAGTTCCGGCGGGCCGCCCTCGCGGTGCGTGACCTGGACGACGGTGAACGCGAAGTAGTCGCCCTGCTCGCGGTTCCGCAGCTTGACGAACTCGCGGGTGCGGGGCAACACGGCGAACGCGACGGACTTCTGGAGCCGGGCGAGCCGCCCCCGCGAGGCCAGGTACAGCGATACCTCCGCGTCGATCATGCGACCGCCACCCCGAAGCCCTCCGTCGCCGAACGACACAGCTCACCTGCCCCCGCCGCTTTGGGCGGGGGTCAGGTGCAGCGGCTGGTTCGGCGTCTGCGGCTCACGGGCACTTGACCTCCCAGTACGCCGTGTAGCCCCCGCCAAGCAGGGTGTGCAGGTCGGTCATCTTGCCCGATCCAGGCGGCGACTCGACCTCGACCTGCCCCTTGGCGTTGCCCCCGATGAGGCGGAACTCGACGTACTTCCCGCCAGCAAGCAGAAAGCCGTAGCAGTACCCGAGCGTGAGCTTCACGACAGCCTCCTCGCCGAACGACCCCGCTCACCTGCCCGCCCGGCTTTGCGGGCGGGTCAGGTGCAGCGATTGGTTCGGCCAGCCCCCAGCCCCGGATGTCTCACGTCGTAGTCAGTTCGGCGCGGACATGGGCCAGCCACTCCGATACAGTATGCCCGTCGGATTGGGGGTCGTAGTAGCAGCCGAGATCGGACAGCAACTTGCTCGGATCGGAAGACTGTTGTAACTCGCGGAACGCCTGCTCCAACTCGGAACACGCAGCCCGTACCACCTCAGGCGGCTCCTTGCGCCGAAAGGCAGCAATGGCCGCCTCTGGACCCGTGAACTCCTCAGGCCAGTCCTGATGGAAGTACGCACCGAGGAACTGGGAGAGCGCTGGATAGGTGTGCGTGGTCATTTTGGGAACCCCGTGACGATGCGGAATCCGCCGGGCATGGAGGCGGCGCGCTCCAGGACGAGGCGAACAGACGAAGAATCGACTGCCGCTGTCGCACCCCGAGCCAGAGTGCGGCCGACGGTGCTTGGAAGAGTATGCTCAACGACGGTTCTGCTGGCACTGCCCGCTAACCAGGAACGGATCGCGGTTTCGTTGGCTGCGACGGTTGCAGCCACGCCTCGGTCGGCCGCTGCCACGTCCGTGAACGTCGATGCCCCCGAAATGCGCCGTTCGGCTGCGAGCCGTGCCGCCAGCTCCGCATCAGTCTTCCCGACATGCCGCGCGATCAGGTGCCCGCCGGCCGCCTCATGATCTACCAGCACGGGCTTCGGGATGCAGCCGCCGGCCCCGGGGACGGGGGTACCGTTGTGGACGAGGGCGGCCTCCCCGCGGTTGCGGCCGACGAAGAAGGTGTGGAGTTGCTCGACCTCGATGTTGTACAGTTCGACAAACCCGTGCCGGATGCGGCTCCTACCGTCCAGCCGCAGCCGCTCCCCCTTGTCGTTCAGCAGCGCCTCGCCGATGTGCAGGGCGTCGGCCCCGACCCACCCGCGGCGATCGAGCGAGTAGATCAGGTGGCCCGGCGTAGTGGTGATCGTCTGGCCGCCGAACGACAGATCCAGGACCATGAACCCGGTTCGCTTGATCCGCCCTATCACCCGCCGCAGGTAGTTGCCGTCGGCATCCGGCTCGGGCGGGGGCGGCGGCCACTCCTTCGGAGGCTTGACCGAGGTAACAGTGGCGACCGCCCCGTTGTCCAAGTGGAACTGCATCCCCGGTTGCAGCCGTTCAACGGGCAAGACATACCCGCCGACCAACGGAATCAGTCTCCCAATCTCGAAGCAGTAATTGACCTCGGCTTGGCCGAACTCCTCGGAAAAGGTGTAATCCACCGACACGCGGGTCACGGCCGGGAAGTGGCGGGGCGGGTATCGCCGCGATGGGGCCGGCGGGGCGAGCAGGGCCGCGCCCTCGCCGTACACCCCGCGGGGCGTCGGCATCGCGGTGCTCTCGTACCGCCCGGTGGTGTGGCAGCACTTCTTGTACTTCTTGCCGCTGCCGCACGGGCAGGGGTCGTTTCGTCCGATGCGTCGTCCGTCCACACCGCACCTCCTGGCCGAACGACCGAGCTCAGCCGCCGGGGCCGCCGAGGGACGGTGACCCGCGCGAAGCGCGGGTGCGGCCCCGGTCGGCTGCAGCGGCTGGTTCGGCGTCGGGGGCTCCACCCCCCCACCCCGGCGCCGCCCCGCGCGGCCGCTGCGCCCCCGCCCGCGGCGGCGCCCCCCCGGCGTCCCCGGCCCGCCCGGGGGCCCCCCC
>CAYUHJ010000273.1:0-7540 GCA_964444365.1 uncultured Alcaligenaceae bacterium
CCCCTTGCCCCTCTCCCCCAAGGGGAGAGGGGTGAAGGGATCACGAGTCAACGCGATTCGGCGTCACCACTCGCCGCCGACTTCGCTGCCGTTGCGGCTGCCGAGCCCGCGGAAGGTCGCCGGGTCCACCGCGTTCGAGACGAACCTCACGCTGCCGTCCGCCATCGCCAGGTTCGCGCCGCCGGTGTGGTGGCTTCGCGCCAGGACGAACACGAACTGCGTCGCGGTCACGCACGGGGCGTGGGCCGGGGGCGTCGCCGAGCACCACCGCAGCGCGTCCGGGGTCGGGTCGTTCGGCGGCAGCCGGGTGCTGAACGACACGCCGCCGTGCGACGGGTTGTGGTACCGGCCGCGGACGTCGTTGCTCGTCGTGTCCGGCACGAGGACCGTTTCGCTGACGAGCGCGGTGTTCGACGCGCCGTCCGTCACCTGCCCGAACTTCACTTTCGATTGCGCGAACAGGACGCCGTTCAGGTTCGCGCTGGTGGTGTGCGAGGTGTCGTTGAACGTCGTGCTGCCGGCGTTCGCGACGTAGTTGCCGGAAAACCCTTGCGTGGTCAGGCCGTAGTCCCCCCACAGGGTCTGCGTCTTGGGTCCGACCGGGTCGGCCGGGCACATCAGGACGGGGATCACGGTCGCGAGGAGCGGGAACGCCAGGGCGGACGCGCCCGTCTTCATGTGGGCGTCGAACCGGTCGAACAGCGGCCCCTGCTCGATATACGGCCAGATGTCGTGCGCCCAGCACCGGCGGTCTTGCTTGTTGTGGTACGGGGCCGGCGTCGTGTCCGGGATGTCGATGTAGTTGTACGTCCCGTGCGGGAACCGGTCGTTGGCGTCGTGGTACAGGTGCAGGCCGAGGGCGACTTGTTTGAGGTTGTTCTGGCACTTCGCCCGGGCCGCGGCCGCCCGGACCTTCTGCACGGCCGGCAGCAGCAGCCCGACCAGGATCGCGATGATCGCGACGACCACGAGCAGTTCGATCAGCGTGAAGCCCCGACGGGGCGGGCGGCGACCAACCATGACGGCACCGGGGACTGGCGCGAGAGAGGCGAACCGGCGGAACCTCTGAAGAGTACGTTCCGCCGGCCGCCCCCGTCATCAGCTCGCGGCCCCGGACGAGCTCGGATTTCCCCGGCCCCGCCGGCGCGACCGCTACAGCTTCCCCGTCCGGCACCGCTACGGCTTCTTGCCCACGACGTGCAGCTGCGTGGAGAGCGTGTACGCCAGCCCGTCCAGCTCGTAGTCGCACTCCACGAAGAACGCCGCGTAGTCCCGGGACGGCACCGCGACGCCCGCGTTCAGTGCCCCGTCCGCGGACACCTTCGCGGCCGTGCTCTCCCACTTCGCCGAGCGGAAGTCCCGCGTCGGGGAGTACGCGACCCACAGCCGCGCCGCCTTCGGGACCGCGTCCGACTTGACGTCCAGCCGGCCGTTCGCGTGCGCCCACGTCAGCTTCGGGAGCGGCTTGTCGAACACCTGCCCCTTCACGAACGCGGCCGTGGTGTTGACGACCCGGTCGCGGGACTTCTTCCCGGCCGCGTCCGTCTCTTCCAGCCCGTGCCCGGCGTTCGGGACGTACAGCACGCGGTTGTCCCCCTTGAGGTCGTCCCAGTACAGGTTCATCGCGTCGACCACCCAGTACGGGTCGTTCGTGCCGTTGACGATCAGCTTCGGGCCCGTCAGCTTGTCGCGGTACACCCACGGGTCGACCATCGCCCAGAGCTTCATCGCGGCGGGCGTGTCCGGCGGCGGGACGAGCTTCCGCTCGACGTAGTCCTTGATCATCTCACTGGGCTTACCGAAGCACTTCACCTGGTGCTCCATTTGCGCCCGCAGGTTGAGGTTGTCGATGACCATCGGGACGATCGCCTTCACCCGCGGGTCGCCGGAGGCGGCCGTCAGCCAGCTCGTCCACCCCCGCTTGGACGCCCCGGCGACGACGAACTGCTTCACCTCGAAATCCCACTCCTTCTTCGCGAACGCCTGGACCGCGTCCATCGCCGCGGTGACGCTCTTCACCATCGGGAACAGCAGCGGCAGCGTCGGGTCTTCCTTTTCGAGGTAGCGGACGAACGTCTCGGCGATGAGCGCGTCCTCGGACTTGCCGCCGAGCAGCGGCTGGTTCGGGACGTGGTAGACGAACGCGACGGGTGCGCCGATCTTGGTCGCGAGCGTGATGCCGAGGAACCCGGTCGTCGGCGAGGGGCTTCCACCGGTGTTGTAGAGGAGTACCGTCGCGGTCGGCTTGACGCCCTTCGGGACGAACACCTGGACGGCGTGCGCCCACTTCCCGCCCTGCCACTCCTGCGAGACGAGCTTCAACTCGAACACGTCCCCGGCCGGGGTTTCGATTTTCCCCTTCGCTTCCCAGCCGTAGGCGGGGTCTTTCTTGGCCACGTATGCGGCGAGGTCGGGCGGGGGCTTGACCGCCGGCGGGTCGGCGGCGGCCAGCGGAATCGCGGGGAACGCGAGGCTGACGATCAGCAGTCGGAGGGCAGGCAAGGCGGGCACCTCGGTCGGGGTCCGGTGAGCGGAGAGGACCCGCGAATTGTACCCGCCAACGGCGGCGGGTCCGCCCGCGTTTCGGCCTTTGCCTTCGGCGCACCGGTTGCTGAAGGTCGGGGGCGTTGTCGGTGGGCGAGCCGGTGCCCGGACCAAGTGTCCGATTGGCGGCGCGGAACTGCGCGGGTCGGTTTTGACTGGCGGCCGGCGGCAAGTTATCATGGAGGTGTCGGATGGCGATGCCAACGACCGTTCCCCGCGCCAGGATCGGCCCTTTCGGCACCACCACCTCGCACGTAGTCTCTCCCGCTCCGGCCGCTTCGCCCTCGCTGGCCGAGCCGTCAACGTCCGGCTTGTGCGCGTTCGCCCAGGCCGATCTCGGATCACCCCGCCGCGGGACGCCTTTTTCCGGCGGGTTTTGCGGGTTCGCCGTCACGTCCCGCGGTCGGCACTGTCACGCACCGGGGTCACACCCGGAACGGAGGGATTGGCCATGGACTTTCGACCCATCAGCGAACTGGAGCGGCGGAACCTGCTGACCGCTCTGCGGGGGAATGCCGAGGGCAACCGCGTGCTCCTGCTCGACCGGCGGGACACCAGCTTCGCCGGCACCGCCGACGACTTCCCCGAAGAGGAAGTCATCACCGCGGTCAAGTCGGTGCCGTCGCACTACTGAGGAATGCGGAACGCGAAATTCGGACTGCGGAATGGAAGAACCGCTTTCATTCCGCATTCCGAGTTCCGCAATCCGCATTGGTAATATGGGTTTGCTCGACACCGAAACCGGGAAGCGCCGCCTGTTGACGGTCGAGATTCCCGTGATCGAGAAGTACAACAACGGCCGCGACCCGGAGTTCCGCATCAAGCTGGCCCGGGTCGGCGGGACGCTGGTGATGACGTACCAGCTGAAGCCGGTCCACAACATTTACCGACTCGAAACCCGGCTGCTGTCCAGCTACCCGACCGTCCCGCCGGAGACGCGGGTCATCACTCACTTGAAACATTGCCCGCACCTGCTCGAAGGCCAGACCCTCTGCATGTGGCGGCAAGGCTCCACCCGCCTGACGAGCCGATGGGACCCGTCGCGGTTCACGAGTGTGTTCGCGGTGCAGGCCGCCTGGCGGTGGCTCGCGTGCTACGAAATCTGGCACGAAACCGGCGAATGGCCGCTGCCGGAGGCGAAGTAGTGGGCAGTGATGAGAACAACCGATTCCTTCCTGACCACTGGCTTCTGCCTATGACCACTGCCCACTGCCCGCTGCCCACTAAGAACTTGTTCCAGGTCGGCGTCGGCAGCGGGGGGATGGTCGTGCTCGACCTGCTCGCCCGCGACTCGAGTGTCAGCCGGGTGTCACTCGTCGAGCCGGACGACTACCGGCCGCACAACGTCGAGCGCCACCTGTTCCCCCGCAGCGGCGTCGGTCGGCTCAAGGCGGAACTCGCGGCGGAGTGGTTGACGGATCGCCGGCCGGATCTGGAAGTCGAGGTGCTGGCCGTCGACTTGACTGATCCGGCGCATCAGAGTGCGATCGAGGCGGCGGTCGCGGCTTGTGACGTTGGCGTGTGTGCGGTCGACAACGAGCCCGCGAAGTACCACTTCGACCGCCTCTTCCGCGCGGCCAACAAGCCGTGGACGCTCGGCGAGGTGCTGTCGGGCGGCATCGGCGGGTGGGTCCACCGGTTCACGCCGGGCGAAGCGTGTTACGGCTGTGTGGCGAGCCACCTGCAGCGCGAGGCCCCCGGCGACCCGGAAGCGCCCGCCCCCGACTACTCGAACCCCGGCGGGGCCGTCCGCGAAACGACCGTCCCCGCCACCCGGACGAGCATCCACACGATCGCGGCCCTCCACGCCGTCGTGACGCTCGACCTGCTCGCCGGCCGGGACAGCGGCTTCACAAGTGCCCTGTTCCCGCTCCGCACGGTGGACGGCGTATTCGATCGGGCGTTCTCCCCGTACCGGTTCCGAATCCCGCGGTCGGCTTCGTGTCTGATTTGCTCGGCCGGACCGCCCGCGTCCGGGGAGGATCTCGATGCGGCACTCGATCAGGCCCTGGCTCGACTGGGTCATGACTGACCTCCTCGCCCTCTCCCGGCCCCGGCCGCACGGCCAGCCGTTCCACGTGCGGTACGAGAAGGCCGGGCTCACGCTCGCCGGCCCCCCCGTGCCGTGGAACGCGGAGTCGATCGTCGTCGAGTTCGTGCTCAAACTCCCGACCGCGACGCGCATCCGGACCGACTTCACGCTGCGGGTTCCCGGCTCGCCCCCGGTCGCCGCCGAACTGCTCAAGAAGGACGACAAGGACGACCGCGTCTTTCGACTGTTCTTCCGGCTGCCGCCACTGGTGGAAACCACCGGTGCGGAACTGCTGTGGCGGAACCGGCTGCTGACGACGATCGCGATTCCCGTCCAAACCGCGGACCAGTTCCTCGCCGGGTTGCGGGTGGCGAACCCGACGGTGTCGGTCAAGATCGGCGGACGCTCGGTCGCGGCGACGACGTTCGTCGGCTCGCAGTGCCGGGGGATCACGGCCGCCGCGGTGTTGCGGTCGCCGACTTCGCTGG
Source organism: uncultured Alcaligenaceae bacterium (assembly GCA_964444365.1). GTDB lineage: Bacteria > Planctomycetota > Planctomycetia > Gemmatales > Gemmataceae > CAYUHJ01. Next base: position 5,065 of record CAYUHJ010000273.1, read on the forward strand.
CCCCGCTCGCGGACCTCGGGCTCGGCGTCGCGTTCCGGTCCGAGCGGAAGCGGGTCGAACACGTCGTCCCGGTCGCGCTGACGGCAAGCCAGCTAGCGGCGAAGGAAGTTCTCGTCACCGCGAGCCCGCCGAAGTTCCCCCGGCACTCGGGCGACTACACCGTGACCTGGCGGGCCGGCGGCTGGCCGATCCACACGCAGCGGGTGACGGCCGTCACGGGCAGCCGGTTCGCCCAGTCGTTGCGGGTGTCGGACACCCGGTTCGTCGCGACGGACCACACCGGAATCGTGCGGGTCCTGCGCCAGCCCCCGGCCGCCGGGAAGGGCGTCCGGTTCGGCCCGTGCTTCGTCATCGCGAGCCGGGAATCGGGAGCGGCGGGGCTGGTGGAACTGTCGGCCGTCGCGGTCACGACCGGCGGCGAGGCGACCGCCACCGCGTTCAAGCAAGCGGTGCTCATCACGGACGGCCTGACGGCGTTCGCCCCCGGAATGGTCGAACACGAAGAACTCACCGGCGCGACCGGGTTCGAGTTGCGGCAGAAGGCGCGCGTACTGAGCCTGCTCTCGTTCCGCCCGGTGCCCGCCGCCGCGACGGACGCCGAGGGCGCGTTCCGCCCGCCGCCCGAGTTCGCGTGGTCGAACGCCGCCGAGGACGAACTCGCCGACCGGCTCATCAAGCTGATGCGCGGCCCGGATTTGCCGGGCGTGTCGTGACCGTGTCGTCTTTCTTGTAGGTCGGGCCGAGTCTTCGAGACCCGACGTTGCGCTTCACGTCGGGCCTCGAAGACTCGACCCGACCTACAAGACATTGGATTTGACGGGCGTTACCTAACGGCCGCAGGGCTCGGTCCCCCTCTCCCCGCTGGGGAGAGGGGTTAGGGGTGAGGGGTTCGACTTCACCCAGATGCAGACACTCGAACGGGTCGAGGTTCACCCCTCACCCCCGGCCCCTCTCCCCCGCGGGGAGAGGGGAGAAAGAAAAGTCCCAACATCCAGGGTCCGATCGGGTACCATGTCGGCGTCCCCGAACCGGAGTTTTCCCGTGCGTTACCTCGCCTTCGCCTGCCTGTTCGCGCTCGGATGCTCGTCCGCGTCCACGTCCGCCGTCGAGGACGAAGCCCCGGAGGCCGGGGCCGGCGAGCGGGCGAAGCCCACCCGCGAAGGCAGCGACTGGCCGCGGATTCTCGGGCCGAACGGCGACGGGGCCAGCCCGGAGACGGGCATCCTCACGAAGTGGCCGAAGGACGGGCTCAAGAAAGTCTGGCAGTGCGAACTCGGCGTCGGGTACGCCCCGCCGGTGGTCGCCGCCGGGAAGCTGTTCCACTTCGACCGCTTCGGCGACAACTGCCGGGTGACGTGCCGCAACGCGGAAACCGGCGAGTTCCTCTGGAAGTACGAGTATCCCACCGAGTACGAGGACCAGTACGGCTACGAACCCGGCCCCCGCGCGTGCCCCGTCGTGGACGGCGACAACGTGTTCGCCTACGGCCCGGACGGGGTGCTCGTCTGCCTCGACGCCGTGAAGGGCACCGAGGTCTGGAAGGTCGACACGAAGACAAAGTACCGCGTCCAGCAGAACTTCTTCGGCGTCGGGTCCGCCCCGCTCGTCGACGGCGACCGGGTCATCGTCGCGGTCGGCGGCAGCCCGAAGGGGCCAAAACCGTTCGACTTCCGCGACGTGAAAGGCGACGGTTCCGCGATCGTCGCGTTCGACCGTAAGACCGGCGAACAGAAGTACGCCTTCGGCAACGAACTCGCCAGCTACTCCGCCCCCGTCATCACCAAAGTCGGCGACAAAACCCTCGGCCTCTACTTCGCCCGCGGCGGCCTGGTCGGCTTCGACCCGGCCGCGGGGAAGGAACTGTTCCACCACAAGTGGCGGGCCAAGATTCTCGAAAGCGTGAACGCTTCCAACCCCGTCGTGGCCGGGGACAAGGTGCTGCTCACGGAGTGCTACGGCCCCGGTGCGGTCTGCCTGAAGCTGAAAGACGGGAAGCCCGCGGAGGTGTGGAGCGACGCCGAGAAGGACCGCCCGGAACGGTCGCTGGCGTGCCACTGGTGTACCCCAATTCCCGACAACGGCGTCGTCTACGGCAGCAGCGGCCGGCACACGGAAGAGGCCGACTTGCGGTGCGTCGACCTCGCGACCGGCGACGTGAAATGGGTCGAGAAGCGCACCACCCGCTGCACGCTGACGAAGATCGACGGTCACCTCCTGAGCCTCGGCGAGAACGGCGAACTGCGCTTGGTGAAGCTGAACCCGGCGAAGTACGACGAGGTCGCGAAGTGGGAAGTCCCGGACCTGGAGTACCCCGCGTGGGCACCGCCGGTCGTCAGCCGCGGCCTACTATACGTCCGCGGGAAGGGGAAACTGCTCTGCTTTGAGTTGATTCCGAAGAAGTGAACCGATTCGCACGGATTGGTTATCCTCCCCTCTCCCCAGCGGGGAGAGGGGCCGGGGGTGAGGGGTATAGCTT
>CAYUHJ010000274.1:0-7496 GCA_964444365.1 uncultured Alcaligenaceae bacterium
CGTACCCGAGCAGGGGCGGCACCCGCGGGGCCAGCCTGCCGCCGAGGAACTGACCGATTGCCAGCCCGGTGAAGTACGCGGCCAGCACGAGGGCCGCCGCCTCGGCCGTCTGGCCGACCGCCAGCCCGACCAGCCGGGACCACACCGCCTCGTACACCAGTGCGGCGACGCCCGACAGGAAGAAGAGGACGTAGACGAGGGCGGTACGCGGGTCGGCTCCAACCCGAGCGTCCGCACGTTGGGCCGCGTCGTTCATTCGCCCCCCACCTGTTCGAGAGTTCGCGTGGCGGCTTCGACGCGGGGGCGGGGCCGGGCGGTGTGGAACCTCGCCCGGAGCGTCTCCCAGTCCAACACCAGCTTGCCGCCGGCGGCTTCGTGCTGTTTCTCCCAGTTCATGAGCAGGGTCAGGCAGGCGTGGTCGATGTAGCTCAACCCCATCAGATCGACGTGCAGGGTGATACCCGGCGGCACCCGCTCCAACGCCGCCGCTAACTTCGGCAGGCGGATGAACGTGGCCGACCCCTCCAGAACGAGCGTCAGCCGGCCGCTCGCCGGGTCGCCGCGGCGGCGGATGCGCAGGCGCGAGAAGGTGTGGATCAACTTCACCACCGCCAGTCCGACGCCGAGCAGCACGCCGGCCAGCAAGTCCACGCCCACCACCGCGACAGCGGTGACGACGCAGATCGCCCCCTCGGCCATGCTTTGCCGCCACAACGCCCGGATGGCGTGGGCCTCGATCAGTCGGATGCCCGTCAACACCAGGATGGCGGCCAGAGCGGCGGTCGGGATGAGCCGCAGCAGGCCGGGCGCAAGCAGGACAAACCCCAACAACCAGATGCCGTGGAACACCGCGGACCAGCGGGTCCGCGCGCCCGCCCGGACGTTGATCGAACTCCGCACGATCGCCCCGGACAGTGGCAGTGCCCCGAGCGTCCCGCAGAGGGCGTTGCCAACCCCCTGGGCGGCGAGTTCCCGGTCGTACCGGGTCCGCGGCCCGCGGTGCATCTGGTCAACGGCAGCCGCGCACAGGAGTGTCTCGGCACTCGCCACCAGGGCGACCGTCGCGGCCGTCAGCCAGAAGGCACCGTCGGACACCATTCCGAGGACCCCGGTCGGGTCCGGCGGGCGGACAGCGGACGACAGCCCCTCGAACGCCACCCGCTGGATCGGCCACCCGAGCGTGGCGGTCACAGTCGTTGCAAGCACGACGGCCACCAACACTGCGGGCACCGCCTTCAACCGGTCACGGGCGACGAACGGCCAGAGCAGGACGGCCGCGAGCGTCAGCAGCCCGATCAGTGCCGCTTCCCGGTGTTCGGGATGGTCGTCGTGACTGTCGGCCACGCCCCACCACGCCGCCCGGGGAATGGACAGCAGGTTGGCGACCGGGCTTTTCGTCGGCGGGTCGTCCACCAAGACGTGGAACTGCTGGGCGAAGAGGGCGACGCCGATCCCGGCGAGCATCCCGAGGACGACGGCCGGGGAGACGGCCCGGAACCACTGACCCAAGCGGAGGACGCCGGCGGCGACCTGGATCAACCCGGCCAGGATGACGACACAACTGAGCCGTTCCGGCCCGTGGCTCTGCACCACGTCGAGCAGGATCACGATCAAACCGAGTGACGGGCCGGTCACCTGGAGCGGGCTGCCGGCGATCAACCCGACGAGCATCCCGCCGACGATCCCGGTGATGATGCCGGCCTCGGGCGGCATTCCGGTGGCCTTGGCGATGGCCAGGCACAGCGGCAGGGCGACGAGGAACACCACCAGCGAGGCCGGCAGGTCGTGCCGCAATGCGGACGCCCACCCCGCGCGGGCGGCTTCGGGCGGCTTAAAGATAGCGTCGGGTTCTCTTTCGTGATCCGGGCCGTGGGCCGGCAGGGCGGGGTGGACGACCTTCATCTCCAGGAGCGGGGAGAACGCGGCCGAACACGCGTCGTAGGCGAGGACTTCGCTCGACTCGAACCGCAGCACCCAGGCGTGCAACCTGAGCGTACCGGCCACCAACCCGGCGGCGACGACCGGGTGCTTCGACAAACTGTCCAGTTGGACCAGGACGTTGCGCTCGACCGCCCGGTCCCACAACTCGTCTCCCGCCGCCCCGGGGTGATCCCGCTCCACGGCGGCCCGCACGTCGCCGGCGTGGGCCAGCCACTCGGCCACCTTCGGCATGTCCCTCGCGTCGGCGGGATCGAGCAGCGCCTTGACCGCCCCGCAGCGGTAGTGGCCGCCCACGATGATGTCGGTCACCCCCAGGGCGGTGACGGCGTACTCGACCGTCGCCCCCTCCCCGCCCGGGGTGTCGGCCGGCGGGACGATGTTGCCGGCGTTCCGGGAGACGAACAGGTCGCCGGGGTCGGCCTGCATCAGCGTGTCGGGCAGCACCCGCGAGTCGGAGCAGGTGATGAGGAGGGCGAGGGGCCGCTGCCCACGGGTGCTCCGCTCGAAGAGTTCCTTCCGCTCCCACAGCACGTTCTGGCGGAAGTGCCGCAGCCCCTGAATCAACTTCTCCATTTCGCACCCTCCTTGGCCGGCGCGTCCGACGCGCCGGACGTCTCAGCGGCGAGTTGTCTCAGCGTCTCGCACACGTCCTTGACCGAACCGAACGGCTTGGCGAAGACCGCAGCCGCCCCGCGGGCCAGGAGGGCGGCCCGCCGCCCCGGCCGGTCGTCGGCGGTCATGAAGCAGCACCGCACGAGCGGGTCCACGGCCAGGATCGCGTCGAGCGCGTCCGGCCCGCACGTCCCCGGCATGTTCACGTCCATCAGGACGACATCGATCCGTATGGGCGAGCGGCAGTACATCTCGACCGCCTCGGCCCCGGAGCCGGTCGAGTACACGTCGAACCCCCGCTTGCGGAGTTCCCGCGTCAGGATCGCGCGGAGGGCGTCTTCGTCGTCCACGACCAGGACGCACGGCGGGCTTTGGGCGGGTAGCAGGCCGGCACCACCGCTCCGCGACAAAAGCGTGTTCATGAGCGATTCCTCGTGTGTTGACGGGCGAGTGGTCGCCGACCGCCCTGAGGGGTGGCGCGCGACGAAGTCGGGACCGGGAGCTTGGTATGGGGCTTCGACCCCGCAGGAGGCGGGGCGAAGTGCGGGAAGTGGGGCTAGCAGCGGAGGCGGTGGAAACCGTAGAGGATGTCGTCGGACGTGTAGAACGGGGGATTGCAGTGGTGACCGACACCGAAGTCATGCCGGACCGGAGCCGAGTACGGACCGCCGCAGGTGTGACCGGGACCGCTGAACCCGTCGTGATCCAGGCACGGCTTGACCGCCCGGCCGCCCGCCCTCACGGTGGCCGCCGTGTCCTGCTTCCCGCACTGGCACTGGCAGGGGGCCGAGGGTGAATCGGGGCATTGCTGTCCCGGTGCTTGTGGAGCGGTAGTTGTCGTCGCACTTGAAATGTTGCAACAACCGCACGACCGGGGAACGCTGTGCTTCGGGATCGAAGGGGTGTTCGGCGCGGCGGCGCATGGTCCCGAACACGGGCAGAGTCGTGGCCCCGCCAGTGTTGCGACGATCAGGTAGAGTGCCACCAACCTCCGAAACATCGACCGCCCCCCCCCGCCAAAAAACCAAAATAGTCCGTTGCGATGCGGACAGCTATCCAGTTCGTCTCGTCGTGTCAATCCGAACGTCCTACCTTTCTCCTCGACTTCCCGGGTCATTTCCCTTGAAGTTTTCGGAGTGCGTCGGCGGCGGACTTGCGGACGTCCTTGTTCTTGTCCTTCGTCAGCGGGGTCAGGGCGGGGATGGCTTCCTTGGCGTCCGGGCCGATCTCCCCGAGGGCCTCGGCGGCCTCCGACCGCAGCGTCTTGTCGTCGCTCTTCAGACCCTCGATCAGCACCGGGATTGCGTCCTTAACCGCCCCCTTATCGACCTTCACCAGGGCTTCGGCGGCGTGGACCCGGATGCCGGCGTTCTCGTCCGTTAGCAGCGCCTTCAGCGTCGGTGCGGCGTCCTTCGCCGGCGGGCCGATCTCCCCGAGCGTGTGGGCCGCGTCCCCGCGGACGAACGGGTCTTCGTGCTTCAGCCCCTCGATCAGGACCGGCAGCACCAATTTGGTGTCGCCGCCGATGTCGTGGATCGCCTCGGCGGCGTGGACCCGCACCCCGTGGTCGGCGTCCTTGAGCATCCTGGTCAGGGCCGGGACGGCGGGCTTGGCCTTGTCGCCGAACTTCGCCAGGGCGTGGGCCACGTCTCCCCGAACACCGGGGTGCTTGTCGGCCAGGGCGGCGGTGAGGGCCGGCACGGCCAGTTTGGGGTCGGCCCCGACCTTCCCGAGCGTCTCGGCCGCCTGCCCGCGGACCCCTTCGTCCTTGTCCTTCAGCAGCGGGATCAATGCCTTGTCCGCCGCCTTCGCGTCCGCCCCGAACGCGCCCAGGGACGCGGCGGCGTTCAACCGTACCTCCGGGTCAACGTCCTTGAGCAACCCGATCAACCCTGGGGTGGCCGCCTTCGCCGCGGGGCCGACCTCCCCGACCCCGGCCGCGGCCGACGCCCGGACCCACTCGTCGCGGTCCTTGAACAGCCCGATCAGGTCGGGGACGGCGGCCTTCGCGTCCTCGCCGAACCCGCCCAGGGCGAACGCGGCCTTCGACCGGACCTCCGGGATCGGGTCCTTCAACAGTGCCCGCACGGCCGGGACCGCGGCCTTGGCGTCCGGGCCGATGAACCCGAGCGACTCGGCGATCTCGCCGCGGACGACGGGGTCCTTGTCCTTCAGGGCGTCGATCAAGGCCGGGACCGCCCCGCCGAAATCGACGTCGCCGTCCTTGCACAACTCGCAGATGGCCTCGGCCGCCTTCCGGCGGTCGTCGGCGTCGGGCTTCTTGAGGCTCGCCAGCAGTTCCTTCACGTCGGCGTCGTCCGTCCTCTTGGCGCGGGCGGGTGCAGACGCAGCGGCGAGAGCCAAAACCAGCACGGCACACGTGGCTCGATGCATGATGTCTCCGGTAAGAGGGACGGGCGGGGAGGTTTGATCCCCGCCCGAGGGTCTGGAATCCGCGAGTGTTACCGCCGCCGGCCGTGGTGCCGCTGGACGCCGCGGTAGCCGCCGCGGGCGTTCGGGGAGTACTTGCCGTACCGCATCAGGTTGGCGTATGCCGCCCGCTGCTGCTGGAACGCCCGCTGCTGGTTCCGCAGCAGGTTCGCGTACGGGTTCGTGCCGTAGCCCCGCCCCGCGTAGCCCCGGTGCCGCTGCGGTGCCCGGTAGCCCGCCCGGCCGTTCCGCGTGTAGTTCTTGTCGCGGTTGGCGGACGCCCTGGCGTCGGCGACCGCCTTCGCCTCGTACTTCTCGAACTCGGCCTTGCTGACCTTCCCGTCCTTATCCGCGTCCCAGGCGTCCAGGAAGGCGTGGTCCGGGTGCGTCTCCTTGGACCCGAGCTTGTCGTCGATGACCTTCGCGTTCGCTCCCCGGAACGCCTTGGCCAGCTCCTCGGCGTCGAGGAAGCCGTCCTTGTTTTTGTCCGCCTGGGCGAACGAGGCGTCGAGCCGGTGGTTGTTGGGCGGGGCGGCGGCCTCGGACGAACCGGCCGCAAGCAGCACGGCGAGGGTCGCGCCGGCGGTGAGGAGAATCGGACGCATGCGTAGACCTCGTGCCCCAAAGGATGGTTCGACGCCGTGGGCTGGGGCGGCCCACAGTCGCCGGCCCGCTTCGCCACCACGAAGACGGCGAGCGGGTGTGTCGGATCGGGACGCCAGCGGGGGCACCCGGAACTCGGTTCGGGAACGGCCTGGTTTTGCGTGGAGCGAGACCGGAGACCGGCTCGGAGCCGGCGGCCGCGTCGGCGTCGAGGTGGTGGGCTAAATGAGCAGGGCGCAGTGGGCGATGAACAGCGGGGGCGACGAGGTTGTGACCCGAATCGGCCGGGCCGGCCGGACGTGCGTCTGTCGGGAAAACGGGACGACGAAGGGGGCGGTCAACAGGTCGGGCGCGGCCGACGGCCAAACCCGTTCGGCGGCGGCCTGATCGGCAGCGGGCGTGACCGCCGGGCAGGACGGGTGATGGGGGACCGGGGCGGGACACCGGTGTCCCGCCCCCGCGTGGTCCAAGCCTTGCTCGTCTTCAGCGCCGCCCCGGTGCCCGTCCCCGCAGTGACCGCTGTCACAATCGTGCCGTTCTACCGGGGACGGGTGGTTCGGGCACGCGCGCGGCCCGCCGTCGCAAGCGCAGACGCCCGGGGGCATCAGCACCAGCACGGTCAGAATCGCGCGAAGCACCGGGGTGAACATAAAGCCCCTACGGGTTGGCCACCTGTCAACACGGCCGGACCGACCGCCGCCCGGCTATCCGGGCGGCGGCCTTCCGGGCCGGCACTCTGTTTACTTGAAGTCGCCCGAGTACGGCTTGGTGCCGACCTTGCCGCTGATGGTCCCCGCCCACTTCATGTCCTTGGTGAACACGTCGTGCTTGGCGGTGAACTTCGTGGCCGACCCCTTCGGGTCGTCCTTCTCCGGGGCCGGCTCCAGCTTGACCGTCGTCGCCGGGGCGGTCTTCAGCACCAGCGTCAGGCTCTTGGAGTCGATGGCCTTGAGCTTCTTCTTGTGCAGGTCGTCGTGGTTGCCGTAGACGTAGACGGTCACCGTCCCGGCCTTGGCGTCCACCACGATCTCCGGGTGGTACTCCTCCTCGCCCCACTCGACCACGATCCCGTTGTGCGGCCCCTTGTGGTCGTCCGCCCGCACCGCCTGGGCGGCGAACCCCAGCAGCCCGACCAGGGCCAGCCCGAACATCGTGCGCATCATCATCTCGACCTCCTGTGGATAACCGGAAACACTCCCGTCCTCACGGCCCGCGGCGGGCCGTGGTTCCGTCGTCACCCGCCGCGCCGTGCGGCGGGATTAGCTCGTGCGCGGCGGTCGGTTCTTCGTCCAGCCCGTCGGCCGAATCGTCGGCCGCGGCCAGGGCCACGGCGGCGTTGCCGCTGAACCGCAAGAACAGTCCGGGGCGGATCAGGAACTCGCAGAACGTGGACGTGATCAGTCCGCCGAGGATGACCGTCGCCACCGGGTAGAGGATTTCCCGCCCCGGCTCCTGCCCGACGACCACGAGCGGGATGAGCGCGATGCCCGCGGTAAGGGCCGTCATCAGCACCGGGGCGAGCCGCTCCAGGCTACCACGCAGCACCATCTTCCCGTCGAACTTCTCCCCCTCGTGCCGCATCAGGTGCAGGTAGTGCGTGACCAGCAGGATGCCGTTTCGGGCCGCGATCCCGCCGAGCGAGATGAACCCGACCAGGCTGGCCACGGTGAGCGTCTGCCCGCTGATGACGAGCGCCAGCACCCCGCCGATGAACGCCGTCGGGACGGCGATCAGGATTTGCGCCACGATCCGCCCGGACGGGAACAGCATGTACAGGACGAAGAACATCCCGACGATCGACATCGCCGCCAGCACGGCGATCAGCCGGGTGGCCCGCTCCTGGCTCTCGAACTGCCCGCCGTACTCGACGAAGTACCCCTCCGGCAGCGGCACGTCCTGGGCGACGTTCC
>CAYUHJ010000275.1:0-7391 GCA_964444365.1 uncultured Alcaligenaceae bacterium
CGGGTCGAGTCTTCGAGGCCCGACGTTGCGCCTCCCGTCGGGCCTCGAAGACTCGACCCGACCTACAAGAAAGACTCATGTCACACTGAGGCGAGTATCAATGACGCAGTTCGTGTCGAGATACACCTTCACGATTGGAGTTCCTCGCCGGAAGATATCGAGGATCGGTCGCTTTCTTGCGTTTGCTCCCGTGCCGACTGGTATTCGTCCCATTCTTGACGGAGTCGGAGGACTTCCTCCAACGACTTGGCTCCGCCGTCAGTCGCAAGTTCGCCGGTCAGAGGGATCGCCCACATCGCCTGCATGCGTTGCAAGAACGAGTCGGTGCCGGGTGGCACATTCGCGGATTTGAGACGAACCGTCACCCAGCCCGCCGGCAGGGCCGGCTTCTCGTCCAGCACGAGCGTGCCGTCGGGCTGAAGGGTGCCTGCGATGATCGTTTCGGTGAGACTCACAACACCTTCTCCATCGAGCAATTTCGTTGGTTGCCAGTTTACGCGATTGGATCGTTCACTTCATCGCTCGCGGTTGTCGAACACGTAGTACACCGGCTCGCTGAACCGCGACTTGGCCAGCGTCTCGGCCGAGACTCTCGCGTGGCCGCCGTAGGCCCCGTGCTGGCCGGACTTCGCGGTTTTGCGGATCACGCCGACGCGGGTGAAGCCGGCCCGCTCGAAGAACGGGTTCGCGTGGCCCATCGCGGACAGCGTTTCGATCCAGTCCACGGGGCACAGTTCGCACGCACGGCGGACGAAGTCGGAGGCGATGCCCGCGCCGCGGTAAGTCGGGTGGATCACGACCCGTTGCAGCAGCCAGAGTTGCTCGTTGAGTGCGCCCATTGCCACCTTCGAGCGGGGGTTCGACAGGCCGAAGAACTGCGACCGCAGGGACAGCGACGCCGCCGGGGTGCCGAACACGCAGATGCCGACGGGTTCGGGGCCGTGCCAGAGCAACGTCACGCGGCGGGTGTACGCGAGGTGGTGGCTGCGGTAATGCCACCGTGCGAAGTACGGCCAGTCGGCACGGGTGCCGTCCGAGAGCCAAAGCTCGTCCGAGAAGCTGACCCGTTTTTTTTTACGTCCCGCCGCTCGACGTCGACCCGCCCCTCGCCGTGGCAGCGAACGATCGCGTCGGGGTTCAGGTCTTCGATCAGGTCGTCGTGCGTGGTCGCACACAGGAACCCGACGCCGCTCCGCGACGCGAGCTTCCGCAGGTTGAACGCCAGCACCTTCGCCAGCGTGCGGTCGAGGACCGCGGCGAACTCGTCGAGCATCACCGTCCTCGCCCCCGAAGCCAGGGCGAACGCCGTGCGGAAGCGGTACCGCTGGCCGTCCGACAGTTCGCCGGGCGTTCGCAGGAGCAACCGCGCCTCCGACAGCCCGCACGCGGCGAGGGCCGAGAGCCGCTCGTCGACCGGCCCCGGCAGCGCGTCGATCAGCGGCACGTCGGGGAGCTCCATCGCCGCGACATCGGCCGCCCCGAGCCGCCGGCCGACTTCCCGCATCAGCGACGACTTCCCGCCCCCGGACGGCCCGGTGAACAGCACCACGTCGCCGGGGCGAACGTCGAGCGTGACCCCCTCCGCGACGGCGTGCGGCGGTTCCTCTTCCGCAAGCCCGAACAGGTCCGAAACGTGCCCCGTCGCGAGGCTCCGGCGGGCCGGCCGGAACGGGTAGCGGATGGTGATGGGACCGATCATCGGCGTGTCCTCCTCCGAGAAAAGGTGGTAAACTTCGCTATCGAACCCGAACCGGAGACGACCATGAGCGCAGCATCGGCGGTACTGATGGAACCGGACGATCTCCTGACGATGCCCGACGGCGAACGGTACGAACTCATCAACGGCATCCCGAAGGAGCGAGGAATGGGTGCGAAATCGAACGAGATCGGAGTTCTAATCGCTGCGGCATTGTTGACGATCGTCCGTCCGCACAAGCTCGGTCGGATTTACACATCGGAAACCGGGTACGTGTGTTTCCCCGGCAAGCCGAAGAACGTGAGGTTTCCCGACGTTTCGTTCGTGCGTGCGGATCGCATCCCGGATGGCCGCTCGCCCGATGGGTACTTCAAGGTCCGCCCCGATCTCGCCGTCGAGGTCATCTCGCCGAACGACCTCTACGAGGAAGTCGAAGAGAAACTCGCCGACTACCGCGAAGCGGGCATTCCCCTGGTCTGGGTCGTCAGCCCGCGGGCGCGGACGGTGCTCGTTCGACGGCTCGACGGCAGCGCGAACCTTCTGCTCGAATCGGGGGAACTGTCCGGGGAAGACGTGGTGCCCGGCTTCACTTGCAAGATCGCGGAACTGTTCGTCTGAAGGCGGGGCGGGCCGGAGCCCGCCCCGGAAGGTGCGTCACTTCGTCAGTTGCGCCTTCAGCCCCGCGACGGGCTTGCCGTCCTTGTCCACGAACCGGGCCGCCCCCTTCCACTCGCCGCCGTTGTTGATGACCTTGAACACCACCACGTTCACGCCCTTCTTCAGGGCCACGTTCTCGAACGTGTTCTGGTCCTTGTCCACCGCCCGGTCGTCGGCCGACTTGCCGACCTCCTTGCCGTTCAGGTAGACCTTGCAGCCGTCGTCGCTGCCGATCTTCAGGTTCGCGGTCAGGTCGTCCGGGGCGACGACGTAGGTTACCGCGTAGGCCGTACTCCGGTCGGTGTCGGAGCCGATGTGCTTGTTCACGTCGAAGAAGTAGTCCTCGGCGGTCAGCTTCTTCCACTCCAGTTCCTTCTCCCCGACCTTGACCTTCTCGCCGTCCTTCGGCGACAGCTTGCCTTCCTCCTTGACCTGCTCCTTGTCGACCGCCTCGCCGGGGTTGTCCCCCTCGGCGAGCGGGATCGGGGCCAGGATCAGCCACGTCCGGATGAACCCCTCGTCGTCGATCGGCTTGTCGTCGGCCCGGCCGAACTCGGCGACCCCGGCCACGGCGACGGCGCACGCGGCCGCCACCCCGAACAGTTGCTTCGCGGACATGCGACACCCTCCTGAAGCGAACCCAACGGAGATTGCCGGGCGGCGTAGAACTGGGAAGTGCGCCCGGGTCGGCCGCGGACGTGCAGCGTGGCGGCCGACGCCGGTAGTCTGCGAAGTCCCCCAGCCCTGGCAAGCGGACGCCCCAGAACCCACGAAATCTTCACACCGACAGGGAGTGGATGGGGAAACATGGTATCTTCCACCTTGAACCTGAATCGGAGAGCCCCGATGAGCCAGCCCACCACGTTGCTGATGGACCCCGACGACCTGCTCGCGATGCCGAACGGTGAACGCTACGAACTCGTCAACGGCATTCCCAAGGAGAGAGGGATGGGTGCGAAATCCAACGAGATCGGTGGATTGCTACTCACGCTGCTCAACACGTTCATCCGGCCGAGAAAACTGGGTCGTGCGTACACCTCCGAGACGGGCTACGTCTGCTTCCCTGGCAAGCCGAAAAGCGTCCGGTTCCCGGACGTTTCGTTCGTCCGAACGGATCGCATCCCCGATGGCCGGTCGCCGGACGGCTACTTCACCATTCGCCCGGACCTCGCGGTGGAAGTCCATTCGCCGAACGACCTCTGCGAAGACCTCGAAGAGAAACTCACAGACTATCGCGAAGCCGGCATCCCGCTCGTCTGGATCGTCAGCCCACGCTCGCGGACGGTGCTCGTTCGACGGCTCGACGGCTCCGCGAACATCCTCCTCGAAACCGGCGAACTGTCAGGTGAAGATGTCGTACCCGGCTTCGCCTGCAAGATCGCGGAGCTGTTCGAGTAAGCGGCTCACACCCAGACCCGCGGGTCCGGCCGGCCGAGCAGGTGCTCGCACCCGGTGGCGGCCGCGTCCAGCAGGTCGTCGTGTGGCCCGAACGGGAACGTCGTCATCTCGTCGAACAACTCTCGCTGACCGGCATCCACGCCTCCGCCGTCCCCCTTCAGCCGCAGGGTCCCGTTCTGGACCGGCACCGCGAACGCGGCCGTCCGCACCGCCTTGCTGCGCGACTGCGTCACCGGCAGCACCCGGCCGCCGAACCGGGCGTGGCGGGCGAGCAGTTCCCCGATCCCCGCGAAGGCGGCGTTCGCCTCGAAGACGATCACGTCCGCGTGCCACCGGCGGTCGACCGCGTCGATGAGCCCGACGAGGTCCGGCGTCGACACCCGCCGGGCGGTCGCCTCCAGCACGCGGATTTCGGGGGGAAACCCTTCTATCTCTGGCCCTCTCCCCTTGGGGGAGAGGGTGGCCGAAGGTCGGGTGAGGGGAAGACTTCCCGAGGAAAATCGCATCCCCTCAGGGCCAATCGCCTCGTCCATCGTGAAGCCGTTCCCCTCACCCCCAACCCCTCTCCCCCAAGGGGAGAGGGGAGAAGGAGTTACCCGCCCCAGCACCACGACCGCCGACGAGTCCGCCGTCGCCTTCGTGCTCACCGCCGGGTCGACCGACAGGACCACCGTCTCGAACGCACTTCGCGGCAACTCCCCGTCCCAGAACTTCACCCATTCCTTGCGGATGACGACCTCGCCGTCGTCGATCGGGACGAGCCGATACCCCCGCGCGAACGAGGACGCCCCGATCTCGCGGAGCCGCTCGGCGAGGGCTTGCCGCGGCCACTTTTGCGGCCACACCGGTTCGAGGTCCGGCCCGACCGCCCGGCGGAACACCGCGAACGCCGGGTTCCGCTTCAGCCGGGCGTTGAGGTCGTCCGCGTGCCAGGGGGTACTGAGGCCCCAGAACCGGCCGTCCGGTTCGAGCAGGTTCAGCAGGTTGTCGTGGAAGTAGTCCGCCACCCGGTCGCGGTCGGCCTTGGAATGCAGGCTCCGCACGTCGACGATGTCGTCGCACACGAGCAGGTCCGCCCGCGCCCCGGTGCTGCCGGCCCCGACGCCGAACGCGGCCACGCTCGGGCCGATGACGTTCGCCGGCCGCCTGACGCTGAACGCCTCCGCGGCCCACGGCTTGCCCGGCAGCAGGTGTGGGAAGACGAGCCGGACACGCGGGTTGCCCACCGCGTCGCGCAGGAACCGGCCCCGGTCGACCGCCAGGGCGTCGGTCGCGCACACCAGTTTCACCCGCAGGCCGGGGTTGTGGCCGAGTTCCCACACGACCCGGCCGCACACCTGCACGCTCTTGCCGTGGTCCCGCGGGAGTTCGACGAGCCCCCGGCGGGTGGCCGTCAGAAACGCCTGCAACTCGCGGTGGACGTCGCCCTGCCGGACCGGCTTGCCGGCCGCGTCGGTGAAGCAGAACTCGACGAACTCGCTCGGGGAAACGCGGGCCTCACGCAGCCGGCGGAGCATCGGGACGGCGACGGTCGAATTCCTCAGCAAGGGTATGGAACTCGGCATCGGACAGGCCCTCCAGGTAGGCGACCAGCCGGGCCGCGTCGGTGCTCGGCGTCCGGGCCGGCTTGCGGCCCGGCTTCTTCGGCTTCTTCCCCAGCGCGACCCGGAACGAGATCAGCTTCTGCGCCGCGTCCCGGCTCGCCTTCTCGTCGTCCGACCGGAGTTGCATCCGCAGCGTGTGGACGGACTCGGCGGTCGCCTCCGAGACGAGCCGGGCCTCGGCCTTGCGGAGCAGGTCCGCCCACTTTTCGGGGTACGCCTCGGGCCAGCCGCGGACGGTCTTGACCGTGCGGCCGACCGCTTCGGCGACTGCCTCCCACGCCTGCCCGGCGGCGCGGAGCTCGGCCGCCCGGTTGAGCAGAGAATCCGGGGGCGGTTTGAACTGGGCCACGGGCGTGCTCCTGTCGGTCGGACGTGCCTGGTGCGAAATGAGTGAACTGGTGAACACTACGATCCGGTTCGGGAAAGTCAACCGGCTCGCGGCGGAACCAGGGCGGGCGTCTCAGAATTTTTTCATCCGGCGGATTGACAGCCTCGGACCGCTGGCGTACCGTCGAATCCACTCGACCCGCGCCGGGTCCTCGCAGCCCGGCGCTCGCCCGCTCGACAGCCCGTCTCGCCCGCCGCCGGACCGCTTTCCGGTCCGGACTGTTTGCGTTCTCCGTTTGCGTCGCCCAGCTGAGGTTTGCCCGCTGCCCCGTCGCCGTTCCGCGGGGCGCGACCCTTCACCTCCGGACGCGGTGATCCGATGCTCGCACGTTCCCCCACCCCCGGCGCGGTCCGCCGGGCGTTCTCCCTCGTCGAACTCCTGGTGGTGATCGCCATCATCGCGATCCTGATCGGGATGCTGTTGCCCGCCGTTCAGAAAGTCCGCGAGGCGGCCAGCCGGGCGCGGTGCCTGAACAACCTCCGCCAACTCGCGATCGGGGTCCATTCGTTCCACGAGGCGCACGGGTCGATGCCGCCGTACTGGAACGCCTTCCCGAACGAGGCGGCCCTGTCGAACAAGGGGAGCTGGTTCGGGCACATCATGCCCTACGTCGAGCAGCAGGCGAACTACGACCGGATCATGGCGAACGCGGCGGCGACCGGCAGCAACTGGAACGGGTACACGATCCCGGCGACCGGCACCTACGTGTCCGGGACGAGCGGGTACTGGACCCCGCCGCGGACGTGGGTGATCGACACGCCGGGGACGTGGGTGTACACGCAGGTGAAGGGGTACAACGGGCACACGCACTGGGTGTGGAAGAAGGTCGGCGAGGTCGGCCACTGGGAGCCGCCGGACGCGGTCTACACGCCGGGGACGCCCGGCCACTGGGAGCCGCCGGGGTCCGGGCCGAAGTGGGTGCCGCAGTCCGGGGGCATCTGGAAGCCCGAGATCGCGGCCGTGACGTACCCCCTGCTCAAGTGCCGGTCCGACCCCAGCCCGAACAGCGACCCGGACGCCGGGGACGGCGTCGTGTACGCCTCGAAGGGCTGGTCCGACGGGCCGTGGGGGAGCACCAACTACCTCGCGAACTGGCACGCCTTCGGGGCGGCCAACCCGACCAAGGGGTACGCCGCCCCGACCCAGCGGTTCGCGGCCCTCACGGACGGGCTGTCATCGACCGTCCTGTTCGCGGAGGGCTACGCCTGGTGCGACGGCGTCGGCCGGGTGGCGCTGAACGCCTGGGAGAAGCACAACTTCGGCATCACCTGGAAGATCCAGAACGAGGAGGTCGACACCGGGGCCGGCGCGAAGTTCGTCACGTTCCTGAACGGGATGCCGAACACCTACCCGTTCCAGGTCCAGCCCAAGCCGCTGAACGCGGAGGCGTGCCCGATCGGGGAGAACTGCTGCAACAACTGGACGGCCCAGACCGGCCACACGGCGATGCCGGTGGCGCTGGCGGACGGGTCGTGCCGGATGGTCACGGGGTCGGTTTCGGAGGAGACGTGGAAGCGGGTGCTGACGCCGACGGACGGGAAGACGCCGGGGGACGACTGGTGAGCAACCGTTCAGAAACGAATGCGTGATTTCCTTTCTTCAGGCCAACGGCCTGGGAGTATTCAGCCCTGGGCAACGCCCAGGGTTG
>CAYUHJ010000276.1:0-7368 GCA_964444365.1 uncultured Alcaligenaceae bacterium
TCCTGGTCGTTCGAGTCCATGATGAGGCCGTGCTGGCCCCCGACGAGCTTGTCGAGTTCCTCCGTCCGGAACAGCCCCGACTGGCGGAGCATCTGGTCGACGAGGGTGGTCTTCCCGTGGTCGACGTGGGCGATGACGGCAACGTTGCGGATGTCGGTACGCTTCATAATGGAATCGCGGAGGACGGTCGGTATTCGGGGGATGGAGAGGGTTTCGGTTGCACGGCCGAAGTCAAATGCTACTGTAGGAGTTTCGCACCCGGATCGGAAGGCCGGCCCGTGTGAGGTTTCCGTGAACCCGCCGCCCGTCGGGAAGGAACGACGCGATGAAACTCCTTCTGGTCCGCCACGCCCATGCCGTCGACCTCGGGTTCGACGGCATCGGCCGGGATTTCGACCGCTACCTGTCCCCGAAGGGGTTGAAGCAGGCGGCGGCCCTTGCGGACGCCCTGAGAACCCGGGGCATCGTGCCGTCGGCCGTCGTGACGAGCCCGCTGGTCCGGGCGAAGCAGACCGCCGAGCCGCTGGCGGCGCTGTTGGAAAAGAACGTCCACCTGATGGTCGACTGCGAGTACCTGTCCACCGAGGGGTTTCGGGCGAAGAAGCTGTCGAGATTCGTGGAAGATTTGGGCGGGGATTTGGTCGTACTCGTCGGACACCAGCCGGACCTCGGCGGATACCTCGGCTCGCTCCTGACCCCGGAGGCGTACCCGCTGCCGATGGCGAAGGGCGGGGCGGCCCTGGTGGACTGCCCGAGCGGCGTGTCGCCGGGGGAAGGGGAGTTGCTGTGGTACGTCACGCCGGACTGGTATTTGTAGGGGGAGTAACCCGACATTCTTGTAGGCCGGGTCGAGTCTTCGAGGCCCGACGTGAAGCGCACCGTCGGGCCTCGAAGACTCGACCCGACCTACAAGCCTACCCAGCCGGCTCCGCCGTGTGCAGCAACTCCTCCAGCGGGTGGGCGGCCGTCAGTTTCGCCCATTCGTCGATCCACCCTTGAAACGCCCGCGTGTGAGTGCGAACGCTCTGGCGCAGTTCCCGCTCCACGGCGAGGAGCCCCTTCTGCACGCGCTTCGCGGTGTCCGGCCGGGTCGCCTTCACGCGAGCCCGAATCCCGGCGATCCGCGTCAGCCCGACGTTGCCGTCCTGGACGGTGCCGAGCACTTCCTGCACCCGCTCGACGGCCGGGTACAGGGTCTCCCGGAACGGCGGGGTGAAGCACTCGGCAAACACCTCCATCGCGTACCGGACCCGCTTGCCGAGAATGCGGAGCTGGTGGAGCTGGTCCGGCGTCGCGGGGCTCGCCGCGATTGACGCCGCGAACCCGTCGAACAGGGCGGTCAGGTGGTTGACGGCGAGGTCGCCGAAGGTGCCGGGCGTTTCCTCTTCCTTCGCCGGCCCCGCGGACCCGGGCAGCGCCTCGCACGCCTCGTCGATCTCCGGCTGAAGGGCGGTCGCGGTCGCCGTCAGGGTGACCTGCGCCGCCGCCCGTTCGCCCAGCGCGTACCCGGTGAGGAAGTCGAGCGCCGCCTCCGTGCCGGCCCCCTTGAACGCCTTCGACGCGGCGAGGTACTGCGCGAACACGTCCCAGTCCCGGGCCGCCCCGGCGGCCTGCCGCAAGGCCCGGAGGGCGTCCTTCGCGTGCCGAAGTGGCTTGCGCGCGAGGTACGGCTTGAAGATCCGCAGCGCCGCCCCGGTCCGCCGCGTCGCGACCCGGAGCTGGTGGACGTACTCGGCGTCCTCGTGCGCCCGGGTCCCCGCCAGCGGCAGGTAGTGCTTCACCGTCCCGAGCCGGGCGGCCAGTACGTGCTTGGCCGCCTCTTCCGCGGGCGTTGCGGCGGAAATGCCCGTCACCCATTTTCCTTCGCCGGCCATCGCTTCGGTCCTCACCGTCCGTAGAGGTCCGTGATCTTCGCCGCCTGTTCGCGCTCGGCGAGCCAGTCGGACACTTGTTTCGTTTCCGTGATGAGGCCCTCGACCTGCTTTTTTTCGTCCGCCACCGAGGTCGCGACTTCGCCGGGGAGGGCCAGAAACGCGGCCGACAAGTCGGCCCCGAGTTTCGATTCCAGCCGAGACGCGAACTCGCCCCGGATCGCGGGCCACCGGGTCGGCAGGGCGAACAGGATGACGACGTGCAGCAGCACGAGCACCCCCAGCGTGATGTACACCGGCAGCAGCACGTGGAAGAACTCCGGCCGCAGGTCTTCCACGAAGAACCGCCAGAGCAGCACGAGGATCGCGCCGACGAGGACGACTTCCGGAAGGGTGTTGCCCGCGGCCGTGATCCCGCCGCGGACGTACTTCCGCCACCCGGTCGGCTTCGTCGCCTCCCGCTCGACTTCCGTCAGGGCGTCGACGAGGCAGCGGGTGACGCGGTTCTCCCAGTCGAGCCGGGCCGTTTCGGCGGTTCGGTCGTTCAGCAGCGTCAGGGGGAACCCCTTCGCGTCCGCCTCGACGAGCAGGCGGTTCGCGAGGGCGGTCATCCGCTGGCCGAGCACCCGCTCCCCGGCGGACCGCGAGCAGGATTGCACGAACGCGGCGAGGTCCCAGTCGTCCGGCGTGTCGACCTTGTGCCCGAGCCGGGGGGCGAGCGGGATGCGGTCGCGGAGCGAACTGCCGGCGTACTTGATCCGCGTCGTCAGGCGGAGCCAGCCGGCCATCAGCCCGCGGAACCGTTGCTGTCCCTGCACGCTGAAGTGGTGCTCGACCTCGTGCTGGTACGGCTCCAGCGTCGAAACGAGAACTTCGGATTGGGCCGCCGCCTCGTCGGAGAGCACGCCCTTCCAGGCGTCCTGTACTTTTCCGGCTTCCGCGCGGAGGTCCGGCGGGCGGACGCCGTCGATGGCGCGTTCGGCGTGCGCCAGGAGTTGTGCGACCCCGCGGGCCTTGACCGCTTCGATTTCGAGCCGGGTCAGCCCGAGTTCGAGCCAGTCCCGCAACTCCGCGAACTGCTCGCCGGGCGGGAGTTCGGCGGGGGGATCCCCCTTCGCATCGATCCAGCTTTGGGCACACGTGCGGAACAGTTTCGGCCGTTCGAACCCCTCGGCCTTCAGGTCGCGGAGCAGGTCCTCGTCCGGCCGCAGGCCCGCCGCGCCCGGGTCCAGGCAGCGGTCCCACTTGTTCAGCACGAACGCGAACGCCCGCCGGCTGCGGTGCTCCTTGAAGAGTTCCCACCCGAGCTTGTCGTGGTACTTTTCCTGCGACCCGACGTACAGCACCACGTCCGCGACGGGCAGCAGGTCCGTCAACTTCTCCCGGTTCGCGAGGTCGTTCGAGTCCAGGTCCGGGGTGTCGACGATGACCTTCTGAATCAGCGAATCCCGGTCGTGCTGGGCGAGCCGGCAGAGCCGCAACGCCGGGTCGAGCCGGCTCGCGTTCACGGACTGGTGGAAGTACACGACCGGGTCGCGCGTCGTCGGCCGGTGGAAGGAGGCCTGCGCGACTTGCGCCCCGGCGAGGGCGTTCATCAGCGTCGACTTCCCGACCCCGGTGCCGCCCATGAGCATGACGACGAGCAACGGCCGGTCGACGTCGAGGTCTTCCGCTTTCCGCTTCAGGTCGTCCGCGACGCCTTCGATCTCCGCCCGGGCGATGCTCGGGACGGGGAACCGCTTGCGGGCGTCGAGCCAGGCGCGGAACTGCCGGTCGAGCCCGCGGAGCAGGGGGGCGAGCGTGCGCAGAAACGGTTGTTGCGGATCGACGGTCATGCGGCGGGCACCGTCGGGGCAGGGGGGGGCGAGACGAACCCGGACAGTTCGCGGATGGTCTGCGGCACGCGGCCGAGCACCTGTTGCAACTTCTCCAGCGTCGACCCGGAGGAGGTCGGCCAGTCGCCGAGCCACTTCGCCAGGGGGCCGGTCAGGTGCTCGACGAGGAGCGTTTCCCGCTGGTGGCGGACGCGGTTCCGGCCGGAGTCGACGACCTGCGTCACCGCGACTTCGACCGCCTGCCGGGTGGCCGACACCGCGACGGGCAGGAGCAGCAGGTGGTACCACGCCGGCAGCCACGTCGCGTACAGCACGCCGCCGACAGCACACAGGTCGAGGGCGACGGTGCCGAGCCGGAGCGTGTTCAGCAGTCCGTACGATTGCGACAAATACTCGGGCACGGCCCGCGCCGCGCGGTCGAGTTCGTCGGTCTCCTTCAACTCGAACGAGCGGAACTCCTGGCCGAACCGGTCCTGCGCCTGCATCTTGAGACCCGCGTCGAACCCGTGCGCGAGTTGCTTCCAGATCGGGTGCGTGCCGCTGCGGCGGAGGGTTTCCGCCTGGAGGCCGTCCAGCCACGCGGCGAGAGCGGCGGAGCAGATCGTGTGCTCGGACAGGTTCGGCATCTGCGGCCGCACCAGCGTCTTCGTGACGAACTCCCGGGCCAGGCGGTACGGCGTCCGTAGCAGGGCCAGCGTCCCGCTCAGGGGCTTGCCGGCACCCGGCAACTCCAGCATCTGCATGACCTGTTCGCGGGTCCGGTCGAACCGGCGGAACTGCTCGCCCGCCAGGAACTCCCGGCGGTAGCGGTCCTCGAACTGGGCCTTGCCCGCGTCGACGATCGTCCGCCAGTTTTCGAGTTCGGTCAAGTCCCGCCGCGCGACGTCGAGCAGACCCTCGCCCGCGGTTTCGAGGTAACGCACGGCGTTCGCCACGGTGCGGGCACGGGTCGCTTCCGGGTTCGGGCAGATCGCGAGGACCTGGTTCAGCAGCGCGACGCGGTGCTTCGCCCCCTTGCCGGCGGGGTCGGCGCGCACGTCCGCGGGAAGCTGTGGCATCGCCACGCACGGGATCGGCGGCACGTCCCCGCCCGCCTTCGGCACCCGCCCGAGCACCTCCTTCCGGAAGTGCTCGACGAGCGGGTTGGCCTCCGATCCCTTCATTTTCGTGAGGCAAACGACGACGGCTTTCCCGGCCTTGATGAGCAGGTGGAGGAACTGCGTCGGCACCTCGTCGTTGTACCGCTCGTCGGACGCCACGAACACGACCACGTCCGCGAGTGCGACCACTTCCATCAGCCGGGAGACGTAGCCGCCGGACGCCCACGCCGTCATGTCCGGGCAGTCCCACACGACGAAGTCGGCGAGCGGGTCGGCGGACCCGGTCGCGGGCGGGGGGACGCGCTTCGCCTGGTAGACGTCCTCGTCGAGGTTCCCCGGCTTCGACTCGGACAGTCGGGTGAGCGGGCCGAGGAACCCGAGGTACGTCGGCCACGCGACCCCGAGGGCGGGGGGCAGGAACGCGGTCGGGTGGCGGGTGTACCCGGCCTGCGGGTTGGCCTCCGCGACGACGGCCCCGCACAGGAAGTTGACGACGGTGCTCTTGCCCGTCCCCGCCCCGCCGACGACCGCGACGAACAGCGGTTTCGCGGCCTGCCCCTCCGCCGCCGGGCCGATGACGTTCCGCGTCAGGGCGGCCGCCAGCCGGAGGTGCGCAGCGTGAACCCCCAACTCCGGTTGGCGCTGACAGTGGTCTTCGAGCCAGGTCAAATCGTCCGCCAACTGGCGAACCTTGCCGCGGTGGTCGTGCGGGTCCATGTCCCGCATTTCAGCAGAAAATTCGCTTGACGGAAACCCGAATCCGTGGACGCGACGGAGGAGAACAGCTCACGACCGAAACGCGGGGCGGACGCGGGCGTCCGGGGTGCGGCCGACGGCGAACGAGTCGATCGGGTAGGGCAGGGGGGTGCCTGTCAGCAGGGCGGTCACGACCTCGGCGGTGCCGATCGAGAGTTGGACGCCGGCACGGAAGTGGCCGGTCGCGACGAACCGGTTCGCGGTACCGGGGATCTTGCCGATGAACGGCAACCGGTTCGCGGTACCGGGGATCTTGCCGATGAACGGCAACCCGTCCGGGGACCCGGGACGGAGGCCGGACCACGTCTTTTCGACGGGGGCGGTTCGCAACTCGGGGACGTGCGCGCAGGCGAACTCGCACAACTCGCGGACGGCCTCGGGGGTGTTCCCCTTCTCGAACCCGGCCTCGGGCTCCTCGGTGGAGCCGACCAACACCCGGCCGTCCGGCCGCGGCACGAGGTACCGCTTCCCGGCCATGAGGACGTGCGAGATCAGCGGCCTCGGGGGGTGGAACAGCACGATCTGCCCGCGGACCGGCGTCACGGGGAGTGCCGGCACGAATGTCGCCGACCACGCCCCGGCCGCGACGAGGTACGCCCTCGCGGCGGGCAGCGCGTCCCAGCCCGTGACGTGCGTGCGTGGGCGAAGCCGGACGCCGACCCGTTCACACGCGGCGACCAGCGAACGCAGGTGCCACGGGTTCCGGACCTGGGCCAGGTCCGGGAACGCGAACCGCGTCGGCCCGGTCTGCTCGAAGCGGATCCGCTCCGCCTTCCACGCGGCGACGAGGTCGAGGTCCGCTTCGTCCAGAATCTCGACGCCGCCGCAGCGGACGTAGCCGTTGTCGAGCCCCGTGAGTTGCTTCAATTCCTGCGACAACTCGGGGAACCGCTCGCTGCCGACGGCCCGCAATTTGTCGACGGCGGTGGCCGCGAACCGGGAGTTTCCGGGCGGGATGATCCCGGCCCCGGCCCACGACGCCTCCTGCCCGAGTTCGCCGCGGTCGAGGACTTCGACGGTGCGGCCGGCCTTCGCCAGGAAGTACGCGGCAGTCAGCCCGATGATGCCGCCGCCGAGGATGAGGACGTCCGGGTGCTTCGCCATGAGGGAATGATACGGGTTGACGGCCCCCGGCGGCGTGGGCATAAGTCGTACCGATTGTCCGACGATTCCCCGGTACGGGAAGGAGTCTGCGATGCGAAACCGGACACTGCTGGCGGCGTGCGTGGGGGTGCTGTCGTTCGGGCTGGTGCATGCGACCGAGCCGGTCCCGCCCGCCCCCGCGGTCCCCCCGGCCCCGCTGCCGGACGCGGTCAAGAAGTTGTCGGGGTTCTGGAAGCCGGAGTCGGTGAAGTTCGACGGCAAGGAGCAACTGCCGGACGCGAAGACGAAGGAAATGATGACGCTCGCGGTCATCAACTCCGAGTACCGGATGTACTTCTCCCCGGACACGAACGTCGACAAGAAGGACCGAAAATTCACCCGGCTGTTCACGGCGGACCTGACGCTCGACCCGAACGCCAAGACGTTCGAGCTGTTCGTGAAAGACGGCCAGCAAAAGGGCGGCAAGCGGCACGGCATCTACGAGCACGTCGGCGACACGCTGCGGCTCTGCTACGGCCCGACGAGCAAGCCGCGGCCGACCAAGTTCGAGGCCACGCCGGGGAGCGAATACTTCGAGGAAACCTGGAAGTACGAGTGTCCGCTGCCGGCGAAGAAGGACTGAACCGTGGAGATCTTCTTGTCGGTCGGGCCGAGTCTTCGTGGCCCGACGTGGCACTTCCGTCGGGCCACGAAGACTCGGCC
>CAYUHJ010000277.1:0-7365 GCA_964444365.1 uncultured Alcaligenaceae bacterium
CCCTCTCCCCTTGGGGGAGAGGGTGGCCGTCAGGCCGGGTGAGGGGAAGACCCCACGAGGCGAGAAGGGTCATCAAAGGGCGGGAAGCCACGTCAGGGGTGAAGCCGTTTCCCCTCACCCCTAACCCCTCTCCCCCAAGGGGAGAGGGGAGACCGAATCGTTACTCGATGCCGCACCGGAAGGAACGGCTCACTTCAGTGGCGAGTAGTCCGTCGGCTTCAGCACCACCGCCTTCACGCCGTCCTTGGCGGTGAGCGACCCGCCGGCTTTCTCCTCGGACGCCTTGCGGGCGGCTTGCCAGTCCGGGTCCGCTGCGAACGCCTTGAACGCCCGGTCGCGGGCCTCGGCACTCGGGTGGGCGAGCAGGTACACGAGCGTCACGTCGTCCCCCGGCTGGCCCGCCGCGAGGGTCCAGTACCAGAGGTTCGTCATCCCGTGCTTCTCGAACAGTTTCACGGTGTGGTCGCGGAACCGGGCGTGGAGCGCGGCGAGGTTGCCGGCGGAGGCGGTATAGGTGCGGAGCTCGAACACGCGGTCCTTGTCCCCGGCGGCGACCTTCACGGCGGGCGAGTAATCGGTCACCGTCAGGAAGCGGGATTCCACCTTCTCGACCAGCTTGCCGTCCTTCTCGGATTCTTCCTTCGCGGCCTTCCAGACCGGGTCGGCCTGAAACGCCTCCCACGACTTCTTCCGGGCGTCCGCGTCCGGGTAAGCCAGGACGTAGATCAGCTTGTTGTCCGGGTTGTCGACCGGGGTCCAGTACCCCAGGTTCGTCATGCCGTGCTTCTCGAAGAGTTTCAGCGTGTGGTTGCGGAAGCGGGCGTTGAGGGCGTCGAGTTTGCCCTTCGGGGCGTAATAGACGCGCATCTCGAACACGCGGGTGTCCTTTTCGGCGGCGGGGGCGGGGGCGGACGCGGCGGCCAGAACGGCCACCGCGAGGGCGGGGATTCGCATGGGAACTCCGGGGAGGCGGGACGGACCCCGTCAGCTTACCCCGGCGTCACCGCAGCGGCGAGTAGTCCGTCGGGACGAGTGCCCGCACCGCGGACGTCTTGACGGTCACCCCTCGGTCCGTCCCGACCGGGGCGAGAAGGAACTCGCCAGTCGGGACGAGGGACGAGTGAGCGGACACGTCCTTCGCCACGAGTTCGAGCCGTTCGCCGTTCGCCGTCGTCCACCGGCCGAGGACCGTCCCGCTGCAATCGGGGCCGGTGGCACGCAACTCGAACGTGCGGGCGGCGATTCCACGGGTCGGCCTGACGACCGGGCAGTCGTCCGTTGGGGTCAGGAACACTTCTTCAATCGAGTCCACAAGCTTGCCCTTCCCGTCCGTCCGGGTGCGGACGCGCAGCCACTCCGGGTCGGCGGCGACCGCGCTCCAGGCAGCCTTCCGGGCGGCGTGGCTCGGGTAGGCGAGGAGGAAGACGACGGCGTTGTCGTCGTTCGACGCGGGTACCCAGTAGCCGATGTTGGTCATGCCGTGCTTCTCGAACACGGCGGCCGCGTGTTCCCGGAACCGGGCGTGGAGGGCGTCGAGCTTGCCGTCGGCGGCGGTGTACGTGCGGAGTTCGAACACCCGCGACTCCGTTCCCGGCGGGGCCTGTGCGTAGCACGGCAGCGCGAGCGCCGCCCCCATCAGGAGGGCGGACACGGTGCGAAACATGGGGGGTCACTCCGGACTATGGTCAGCGGCCGAGGGCGTGGCCGTGATGTGCGTCGTCCACGAACTGTATGGTTGCAACCGATGTGCCGAAATCAAGGGGTGCGGATCGCGATTCCGACTTCGCCGAGGTCTTTTTCGGCGGTTTCGATCGCGAGCTCGTTGCGCGGCCGCAGTCGCCCCGTCACTTCGAGGGCGAACGGGCCGGACGTGGACCCGAGCAGTTGCCCGTTGACGGACACCTGGGCCGGACCTGTCGGTTCCCCCACCACCCAGACGGTTTCCCCCTGCGAGGTGCGGGGTTCCCCGAAGTGGCGGGTGTGCCGGGTCCGGCCGTCCGGTAGCGGGGTCGCCGTCCAGAACCCGCGGAGGCGGATGCGGTGCTCGGGCACGTCAGCCCCCTCGCAACCAGCGGAAGAAGCCGGACCCCTCCTTCGGGGCCTCCGGGGCGGGCTCGCCGAACAGCCGGGACGCCAGGGCGAGCATGTCCTGGCGGGACCGGGACCGGGGGGCCGTCTCGTGCAGCGGCTTCCCCGCGTTCAGTGCGATCGTGCAGTTCGCGTCGTCGGCGACCGTCCAGAACTCGCTCACCTGCAGGATTTGCTTCAGCCGCGGCACCTCGAACCCTTCCAGGTCCGGGTTGAACCGGGTGACGACGGTGTGGTCCTGGCAGACGTGCGGCCGGCCGAGCAGCGCCTCCCGGACCCGCAGCAGGGCGTGCAGGTCCGGCACCTGCTGGGTCCCCACGAGGACGGCGTGGTCGGCCATCGCGAGTAACTCGAAGTAGAGTTCGTCGTAGGTGTACGGCAGGTCGAGGACGGTGACGTCCGCGGAGCGGCGGAGGAGTTCGACGGCGGCGGTCACGCGGGCCGGGTCCGGGGGTTTCGCGGGGAGCTTGTACCGCGGCCCGGCGAGCAGTCGCAACCGCTCCCCGACCGGGGCCAGGGCGGCCCGCAAGGCGTTCCGGCTCGGCGAACCCTGGGCGTAGAGCTGTTCGGCGGTCTGCTCGGGGGCGGCGTCGAGGCGGTCGGCGAGGCGGCCGACGGCGTGGGCGGGTTCGGCCAGAATCGTCGGCTTGTGCCAGGTGGCGGCGGCCTCGGCCGCGAGGTTCACCGCCAGGGTGACGGCCCCGCACCCTTCCGCGACGCCGCCCACCACGATGAGTTTCCCCGGCCGGGCCGCGTACCCGGCCTGGGCGGCGACCCGGTCCAGCGCCTGGTGCAAGTCGTCTTCCGTCCACGGGACCGGCACGATCTGCGCGGCCCCGGCCCGGTTCACCCGCACCACCGCCCGCGCGTCGTAGTCCCCGGACAGCCCGACCAGGGCCGGCCAGCCGGGGAGGAACTCGCACAGCTGGCGGAACTGGAGCAGGTCGTCTTCCGACCCGAGGACCGACACGACCATCCGCGGTCCGGCGGGCGGCTCGGCCCACGACCGCCGCAGGGCCGCGGCGTCCGCGAACCGGGTCTCGATCTCGACCCCGGACCCCGCGAGGGCGTTGCCGAGGTCCGCGACCCCGGCGTCCGAGCCGACCAGCACAGCTTTCAGAGGAAACATGGCGAACGGGCTCCGAACAGTCTTTGAAACGGACGTGTCGGTGTCTTGACGATTCCGCTTGTTGGATCATCTCCCCTCTCCCCGTTGGGGAGAGGGCCAAATCAAAGATTGCTTCGTAGGTCGGGTCGAGTCTTCGAGGCCCGACGTGGCGTAATGTCGGGCCTCGAAGACTCGACCCGACCTACAACTCCGTGGGTTGTGACGTAATGGGGTGTCGTGAAACCCCTAACCCCGGCCCCTCTCCCCAGCGGGGAGAGGGGAGACACAAACGAATCCATTCGGATTCGCTCGCGTCAGCCGTCTCGCAACAGCAGCCGTTCCGCGAAGAAGTCCGGCGGCAACTCGACGTTGGCGGCCTTCAGCCACCGGGTACACGCCGGGCGGATGCCGGTCGCCCGGAACTCGCCGAACGCCCGGCCGTCCGTATCGACGCCCTGCTGCCGGTACGCGAACACTTCCTGGATCTGCAGCGTCTCCCCTTCGAGGCCGAGGACTTCCGTCACTTCCGTGATCCGGCGGATCCCGCCTTCGAGCCGCGACACCTGCACGATCAGGTCGATCGCCCCGGCGACCTGCTGGCGGATCGCCCGCATCGGCAGGTCGAAGCCGGCCATCAGCACCATCGTTTCGAGCCGGGCGAGGGCGTCCCGCGGGGTGTTCGCGTGCAGCGTCGTCATGCTGCCGTCGTGCCCGGTGTTCATCGCCTGGAGCATGTCCAGCGTCTCGCCGCCGCGGCACTCGCCGACGATGATCCGGTCCGGCCGCATCCGCAGGGCGTTCCGGACGAGGTCGCGGGTCGTGATCGTCCCCTTCCCCTCGACGTTCGGCGGCCGCGTCTCCAGCGGGACGACGTGCCGCTGTTGCAGCTTGAGTTCCGCCGCGTCCTCGATCGTCACGATCCGGTCCGTCGCCGGGATGTACCGGGACAGCGCGTTGAGCAGCGTCGTCTTCCCGGACCCCGTCCCGCCGCTGATGACGATGTTCAGCTTCGCCCGGACGCAGGCCTCCAGGAACGTCGCGATCTCCGGGGTGAACGCGCGGAACCGGAGCAGGTCGTCGACCAGTAACGGCTTCGCCCCGAACCGCCGGATGCTGATGACCGGCCCGCGGAGGGACAGCGGCGGGACGATCGCGTTCACCCGGGACCCGTCCGGCAGCCGGCAGTCCACCATCGGGCTGGACTCGTCGACCCGCCGGCCGACCCGGCTGACGATCCGGTCGAGGATCTGGAAGCAGTGTTCCGCGTCGCGGAACCGCACGTCCGTGAGTTCGAGCTTTCCCCGGCGGTCGACGAACACCTCGAACGGGCCGTTCACCAGGATGTCGCTGACGGCCGGGTCCTGCAGCAGCGATTCGAGCGGGCCGAGGCCGAGGATCTCGTCCAGGATCTCCGCGACCATCCGGTCCCGTTCGGCCGGCGGCGGCGGTTCGGGGTCGGCGGCGATGACCCGCTCGATGGCCGCCCGGAGTTCCGGCCGCCGGGCTTCGAGGTGCTGGACGACCGCCGTGGACAGGTTCATCTGGTCCACGAGCCGCGTGTGGAACTGGCGCTTCCGCTCGTTGTACGTCGAGGTCGGAACGACGAGCGGTTCCGGGGGGTGGGGCGGGGGCTCCGCGGGCGGGAGGGGGGACGAGCGGAGCCAGGACTTCCCGCCGGGGGCAATCGGACCGGGCGCGGACATGGGCGTCACCTGGGGCGTGAGGGATCGCGCGGCAGGGGGATTCTAGCAATACCGGACGTGATTGTCCACTATTCCCGCCCGGCGGTCGCGTCCGGGTTCAGCCACGGGCGGTAGTCCAGCGGGGCCGGCCGGGAGCCGAGCCGCTCGTGCTCGACCTTGCCGGTCAGTTCCTCGAAGACGTGCTTGACGTTGTCCTTGTTCTCCTTCGCCGCCTTGCCGGTCCACTCCTTGTACCACGCCATGTCGAGCCCGGCCGTGATGTCCTCCAGGGACTGCTTCGCGTCGATCCCCTTCCTCACCTCGTCCCGGAGTTCGGCGAAGTACCGCTTCTGCTTGCCGAGCAGGTCCTTCCCGGTCACGCTCCCGTGGCCGGGGCAGACCACGTCCACGTCGAGCTTTTCCATTCCCCCCAGGCACTTGACCCACGACGCGGAGTTGGCGTGGCCCATGTAGTTGAACGAGCCGTTCACGCAGGCGTCGCCGGTGCAGAGGATCTTGTGCTTCGGCAGGTACGCGACGGCGTCCCCGCGGGTGTGGCTGTGGCCGAAGTGCAGGAACTCCACCCGCTGCGTCCCGTCGTCCAGCACGTACTTGTCGTCGAACGAGATGTCGGCCTGCTTCAGTTCGTTCTCCTTGATGTCCTTGCGGCCCTTCGCCGCGTCCTCCCACTGCTTCGGGCCAGACGTCTTGAGCAGCCGGGCGGCGTTCGCGTGCGCGACGATCTTCGCCCCGGCCTTCGCCCAGACGCAGTTGCCGTAGGCGTGGTCGCCGTGGTGGTGGGTGTCGAGGACGTACTTGATCGGCTTGTCGGTCGTCTTCTTGATCGCGGCGATCACGTCGCCGGCTTCCTTCGGGAAGTTCGCGTCCACGACGACGACGTACTCCTTGAAGACGATCCAGATGTTGTTGCTGCCGCCGAACGGAACTTTCGGGTCGGTCGCGGAGATGGACGAGTACCGGAAGAAGACGCCGGGCGCGATCTCGGCGACGTCGTCGAACTTCATCGCCGGGAGTTTCGGCTTCGCCGGCTCCGCGGGCTTCTCCTGGGAGGCGACGACCGCGACCGCGAACACGCCGACGACCGCGGCGAGGAGGGCAAGCTGTTTGAGCATGAGTGGCACCGGGTAGGTAGATGTGCTGAGCCTACCCGGAGTGGAATCGGCAATCAATCGGTCAGTTTACGATGAAGTGCTTGGGATGCCTGCGAGCCGCGGACGCCAGTCCGCGGGTCATCAACCCGAGCCGCGGACTGGCGTCCGCGGCTCGCAGCCGAAAGACAAAGGCTGATGATTTACTTCTCGCCAATCGCCTTGAACGCCTTCTCGAAGGCGTCCGCGTCGTAGGCGGCGAACCGCCGGAGGCGTTCGCCCAGGTACGCTTCCACCGGCTTCGGCTTTTTGCCGTCCTCGGTGTAGTCCTTCTCGAAGCGGACCCGCGTGGCGAGGACTTTCTCCAGGTCCGCGAGCTTGTCCGCGGCGACCGGCTTCTTCAGGTCGTCGCGGAGGGTCAGGTACGCCCACGTCAGTTGCGACGCGGCTTCCGGTTCCGCGGAGAACTTCGTCGCCTCCGCGGCCTTGCGGATCAGGTCCATCAACCGGGCCGATTGCTCCGGGGTGTAGATCGGCGTGACGGTGTCGGACTGGAACGCGAGGAACTCGCCGCACCACGCATCGAGTTCGGCCGATGCTTTCGCCATGGTGCCGGGGTCGCCGAACGGCTTGGCGAAGGTCGCCTTGCGGACGGCCTCCCACTTCGGGCCGAACTCGGCGGCGAGTTTCTTCGCCTTCGGGTCGTCCAGCCCGGCGGCGTGGGCGGCGACGACCGCAGGCAGCCCGCCGGCCCACGACTTCAACGCCGGCCGACCGGGCGGGCCGTCGTACCCGCGCTTCTGGCGGGCGCTCGGCACCTTCAAGTCGTGGTGGCAGGCGTAGCAGTCGAACCGGGCGAAGTCGATGGCCTCGCCGTCCGGCTTGGCGGCCCTCTCCGCGTCCGCCCCGAGTTGCCGGACTTCCGCTTGCAGGGCGGCGATCGCGCCGCAGGCGACGTGCCGGGTCAGGTACGATTCCTTGTCCGCCGGGTGGAACCGGAAGATCGGCCAGGTCTTCTCCGGGGACTTCGCGGCGAACTCGGAGAAGAACTTGAGCTTGTCGTCCGTCGGGTAGCCCCAGTGCTTCGGCTCGGACTCCATGAACGTCGCCAGTTCGAACGGCGGCAGCGGCGGGTGGCCGGCGGCGTACATCTCGTGCGTGACGACCTTCCCTTCGGACGAATTCCCGACGTGGCACGACGCGCACAGCTTGGCCTTGCCGGCGGGGTTGCGGAGGTCGGCCATGCCGCGGGCTTCCTTGGCGGCCGGGTCCATCGCCCGCCACGGCATCGGGTCGCCCTTCTTGCGGGGTTCCTCGTAGTGGTCCTGCTGCCAGTTCCGGCCGAGCCCGTGGCACGCGGTGCAGTTCACCCCGCCTT
>CAYUHJ010000278.1:0-7330 GCA_964444365.1 uncultured Alcaligenaceae bacterium
GTCTTCCCCTCACCCGGCCTGACGGCCACCCTCTCCCCCAAGGGGAGAGGGTCAGACGATCTTTCCCCCCTCTCCCCTTGGGGGAGAGGGGTTGGGGGTGAGGGGAAGGCTTCAAGAGTGAGGAGGCTTCTATCCTAACCGGTAAGCGTCTTTCCTCAGGAAGTCTTCCCCTCACCCGGCCTTCGGCCACCCTCTCCCCCAGGGGGAGAGGGTCAGAATGGACTCTTTCTCAAGGACGGAGCGCACCATGCGGAACGGATTCCTCGCCCTCGCGGCCGTGATGGCCGCCACCGGCTTCGCCGCCGCCCAGACCCCGTGCGAATCCTGCGATTCCGGGCCGCGCGTCTACGGCTCCGCGGACTACCTGCTGTTCTGGACCAAGGACGCGCCGACCGCGCTGCCGCTGCTGTCCTCCGGGACGGCCGCGTCGCAGGGCGTGGTCGGCGTGCCCGGAACGACAGTCCTGTTCGGCGGGTCGCCATTCGACCTCGGCACGTTCAACGGCCTCCGGGTTACGGCCGGCGTGGCGAACGTCTGGGGCCGCGTCGGGTTCGAGGGGAGCGGCTTCCTGCTCGAACGGCAGAGCGTCGGCGTCGTGGCGTCGGCGAACGCGTTCGACCGCGCGAACGTGCTCGCTCGGCCGGTCTACAATCCCAGCACCGGCCTGCCGAGCAGCACCGGCGTCCACTTCATGACGAACGTCCCCGTGACCGGGTACAACGCCACGGTGTCGTCGCAGTTGTGGGGCGCGGAGGCGAACGGCACCTACACCCTGACCGACGCCCCGGAGCGGAACGTGCGAGTGCTCGCCGGCTTCCGCTACCTCGACCTCGACGAGTCGATCAAGGACCGCACGATCATCCAGGCCATCGAGACGTTCGGCAACTTCGTCCCCGGTACGGTCGTCGACTCCGTCTCCGAGTTCCGCGGCCGGTCGCAGTTCTACGGGGCGCAAGTGGGCCTGGACGGGGACTGGACGTTCGGCCGGGTCGCGCTGAACCTGCGGGCGAAGCTCGCGGCGGGCGTGAGCCACGACCTCGTGTCCGTCGGGGCCAATCAGGTCCAGTACTACCCGAACGGGACGCAGGTCGTGTCCGCGGACTCGGTCACGGCCCGCACGTCGAACCTGAGTTCCACGACGAAAGACGTGTTCGCCGTCGTCCCGGAACTCGGCGGCAACGTCGGGTACGACTTGACGGACCACCTCCGGCTGCGGGTCGGGTTTCAGGTGCTGTACTGGTCCGCGGTCGTCCGGCCGGGGGAGCAGATCGACCCGTACATCAACCTGAACCGCAGTGGGCCGCCGATCCGCCCGATCCCGCTGTTCAACCAGTCCGGGTACTGGGCGCACGGCGTGAACTTCGGGGCGACCTGGAAGTTCTGAGCCCGCCAACGCCCTCGCGCGATCGGCGTTACACCTGCGTGACCGCACCGCTCACGAGGTACGCCCCATGCGACGGATCGTCTCCCTCCCCCGCGCTCTGGCGGGGGTTTCGGCCGCCCTTTCGCTCGCCGCGCTCGCCGTGGTTCTGGCCGGCAACCGGGCCGAGCCGCCGGCCGCCGCCGAACCGGTGGCGAAGTCGCCGCCCGCGCCGCTGTTCGCCAAGACGGTGAAGGCCGAGAACCCCTCGGTACTGGTGCTGCTGCCGGACGCCCGGCACGTCCACGGCTGGATCGCCGGGGCGAAGAGCTTCGCCGGCAAGACGGTGACGGTCGCGGTCGGGGGGAAGGAATCGACCGTCGAAGTGCAGGCCGACAACACGTTCGCGTGGCCCCGGCCCGCCCCGGCCCCGGCGAAAGAGCCCGTGGAAGGAGTGCCGGACGAGAACGCGAAACTGCCGTCGGCGACCTTCACCCTCCCCACCGGCGACGGCCCGCCGTTGACCGCGAGCACGATCCTGACCGCGACATCGGACGCGCCGCAACGGTCCGTGTTCTTCGTCACCGACCGGTCCGCGTACCGCCCCGGCCACACGATGAAGTTCGCCGGGTACGTCCGCAAGCTGACCGACGCCGGCGAGTTCGAGCCGGTCGCGAACCAGGCGCTCACCGTCGATTTGGTCTCGGAAACGAAGCAGACCCGCGCCGCCCGGTTCAACCTCCAGACCGACGCCGCCGGGCGGATCACCGGGCAGTACACCTTCTCCGACGCGGACGCCCTCGACCACTACACCCTGGCGTGCGAGAACGCCCCGCAACTCGACCCCGAGGCCAAGCTCCAGGGCGAGATCACGGTCGGCTCCGCCCGCGTGCTGCTGGCCGAGTACCGCAAGTCCAAGGTCGCCCTCAGACTGCAGGGCGAGGTGAAGGCGGGCAAGCTGCGGCTCAGGTTCGAGGCCCGCGACTACCTCGACCGCCCCGTCCGCGGCGTCTCCGCGACGTTCCGGGCCGACGTCCAGCGCGAGGCCGACCGGCCCAAGGGAAAACTCGACCCCGAGAAGTTCGCCCACCCGCAAGGCTCGCCGCCGACGGTCGACGACCTGGACCGGTTGCCGGCAGACGAGCGACTCCTGGCCACCGCGGCCGGGGTCACCGAGTCCACCTTCGGGAATCTGTTCACCACGGCCCTGGCCCACCGGGAAGGGCAAGTCGCCTTCCCCGCGTCCGGCCCCGGCGTCGTCGAACTCGACCTGAACCCGGACTGGCTGAAGGACCGCCACACCGTCACCGTCAGCGGGGTGCTGCTCGACGACACCGGCCGCGAGAACCGGGCGACGGTGACGATCCCGCTGAGCGCGGGCGAGCCCCGCGGGGTCCGCGCGACCACGCCCCGCGAACTGGTCGAAGTCGGGGAGAAGATTCCCGTCGCGGTCGAACCGTTCGGTCTACTCAAGGGCGATACGCCGGCGGCGACCCTCGTCGTGCTCCAGCTCGACCGCAACGAGGCTGTGCCGACGTTCGTTCTCCCTCCCTCGCAGGACGCCGACGACGTTCAACCGGGTCGGCTCGCCCCGCTGGTGCCGGGCAAGAAATCGGCCGCCCAGGACAGGTGGCTCGAGGTCAGCCCGTTCGACCCGGTTAGGCGGAAGGTCGTCACCGTGGTTCCGGTCGTCAACGGCAAGGCGGAGCCGGTTCTGAAGAAACCGGGGGCGTACAAGCTCGTCGCCATCGCGAAACTCGCGGACGGGACCGAGTTCCAGGCGGAAACCGGCGTCGTGGTGCAGCCGGCGGCCAAACTCCCCGGCGTGATTCTGGCCCTGGATTCCCGCGAAATCGAGGCCGGCACCCGGCTACGCGGGATCGCCCACACGCGGTTCGCCGGGGCGAAACTGTTCCTCACCCTGCGGGATTCCACCGGCGTGCGGCTCGCGAAACCGCTGACCGCCGACGAGACCGGCGTCGCGCCGTTCGACTTCCCCCTGCCCGCGAACCTGCGGTACGGCTGTGCCGTCGGCGTCGAGTACCCCGAAACCGCGACAACGGTCCACACCGACCAGCGCGAACTCTTCGTCGTCCCCGCCGACCGCACCCTGACCGTCACTACGAAGGCACCGGAGGTGGTCGGGCCGGGGGCGGACGTGAAGCTCGACGTGAGCGTGAACCGTCAAGAGGAAGTCGATCTCATCGTGTCGGTCTACGACGAGTCGCTGCTCGGCGTCGCCGGCGACCTGTCCAAGAACGTCCGCGACTTCTACCTCGCCGACGCCCGCGGCCAGGGCTGGGCCGCCCGCGAGCACGCCGCCCGCCGGGTCGGGAACGTGACGGTTGCGGAACTCCTCGAACGGGCGAAGGCGATCATCAAGGAGAAGCCGGCGGACGGTAACATGACGCAATCCCTCAAAAGCCTCGTCCAGAACTACGGGGAAGGCAACCTGGCCTGGAACGATGTGGTGCTCCTCACCCTCCTCGCCGGCCATGAGGTCATCGCGCCGGCCAGCTTCGGGATCGAAGACAATGCCTTGATTCGCGGTGTGGAGGGCCGGACCGCGCTGGCCGACTTGCTCCGGTGGCGGGGGCAAGGTCCCTTCCGGGAGGAAGCGGTGTTTGCCACGGCCGTCGGGAACGTCTTGCGCCTGAACCGCGGAGCGCCGCACTCCGACCCCTGGAGCGCCTACCGATTCGGGTACGGGCAGTTCGGATACTACGGAATCGGGGGGTTCGGCGGAGTCCTGGGATTCGCCGGCGGCGGCCGGTGGGGCAATCACGGGATCGCCGGGGGAGGCGGAGCCCTCGGCTCGCCGACCGCCGGCGGGCAGATGGGCATGTCCCACGGCTTCAACCGCGACCTCGGCGGATCGGGGGCACCGGGGGCGAACGGCCCCGCGCCGGGGCTCGGCGTCGGCAGCGAACTCGTTCGCCGGGACTTCGCCGACTCCGCGTTCTGGTCCGCGGCCGTTCGCACGGACAAGTCCGGGAAGGCGACGGTCAGCTTCAAGACGCCCGACTCGCTGACGAACTGGCGCGTCGTCGTCACCGCGATTTCACCGAAGATGCACGTCGGGTCCGGCGTCTCGAAGATCCGCTCGTCCCGGCCCGTCATGGTCTGGCCGATGCTGCCGCGGGCGTTCGTGGAAGGCGACAGCGTCCGCGTCTTCGGCACCGTCCACAACCTGACGGACCAGCCGCAAACCGTCCGCGTCCACCTGTCCGCCGAGAACGGCAAGGTCGAGTCGCGGCCGGAAGAAACCGTGACCGTCCCCGCGAACGGGAACGTGCCGGTGTACTGGACGTACAAGGCCGGCAAGGCGGGGTGGGCGGACCTGCTCATGACCGCGAAGTCGGACGCGGGCTCCGACGCCTCGCTGAAGCGGTTGCCGGTCACGCGGTCGACGGTCGAGGAAACCCTGACCGCGTCCGGGCTCGCCAGGCAGGGGAAGTTGCAGTTCACGCTGCCGGACGGCGTCGACCCGTCGAAGGCGACCGTGACCGCGACCATCGCCCCGACGCTGGCCGCGGACATGGCCGACACGCTGCCGTACCTCGTCGAGTACCCGCACGGCTGCGTCGAACAAACGATGAGCCGGTTCCTGCCGGCGATCCTCGTCGCCCAGATGTTGTCGAAGGTCGGCCACGGCTCGCCGGAACTGGAGAAGTCGTTGCCGCGCGTCGCGGACGCCGGGATGAAACGGCTGATCGAACTGCAACAGGAGGACGGCGGGTGGGGCTGGCAGGGCACGAGCCAGACCCACGAGATGATGACCCCCTACGCCCTGATGGGGCTGATCGAGGCGGAGAAGGCCGGGTACCCGTGCCCGAACCCGCACACGATCGACCGCGGCCTGAACAAGCTCGGCGAATTCCTGAGCATGATGCAGAGTGCGTGGCCGAACGAGAAAGGGGAGTGGCCGAAGGGCGAGAATCGCGCGGGGAATCGAGTCAACGACGCGATGGTCATCCTGTCGGTGTTCTCCCGAAAACGGCCGGTCGGTGAGGAATGGTGGAAGCGGATCGAGCAGGCGGCGGCGAACGAGCGGCTGTCCGACTACGGCCACGCCCTGGCCCTGGAAGTCGCGGTCCGCGGGGAGAAAAAAGACCTCGCGACGAAGCTGGCCGACGAACTGCACAAGCGAGCCCGGAAGGCCGGCGACCGCGTGCTGTGGAAGACCGGCGGGTTCACCCGCTGGGCCGACAACACCGTCGAAGTCACCGCCGCCGTGATGAAGGCCCTCGTCGCCCACAACCCGAAGGACGCCCTCATCCCCGGCATCCTGGCGTACTTCCACGCCACGAAGCGCGACAACCGCTGGGACTCCACCAAGGACACCGCGGTCGCGCTGTACGCCCTGTGCGACTACGTCGCCGCCACGAACGTCGGCCCGACCGCGACGGGGAAACTGTCCCTGTCGCTGAACGACGCCGGGCCGGTCGAGACGACCCTCGGCGGGGTGAAGTCGAAGTCCGTGAGGCTCTCGGAAAAGGGGCTGAAGGCCGGCGAGAACACGATCGCCGTGACCTGCCCGGACACCGCGGAGGGGGCACTCGTTCGCGTCGCGGTCCGGTTCACCCGCGCCGCCGGGGACGACATGCCCGCCCGCGACCACGGCGTCAGTGTCAAGCGGACGCTCAGCGTCCGGGACGAGAAGGGGGCGTGGAAACACCTCGCGAGCGGGGCGACCGTGCCGACCGGCAGCTACGTCCGCGTCCGGGTGGAGGTGAAGCCGACCGACGAGCGGGTGCTGGACTTCACGCTCGTCGAGAGCCCGAAGCCGGCGTGCGGCGAGACGATCCCGGCCGACGACCGGCGGTTCCAGGCCAGTGTCCTGCGGGACGAGTACGTCCTGCGGGAAGACCGGGAGTCGTCGACGAACTTCCACTACGAGCACGTGGATTCGGCCACGGCGGACTACGTCTTCCTCACCGAGTTCGCCGGCGAGTACCGCCTGCCGCCGGCCCGCGTCGAGCGGATGTACCGGCCCACGAGCGGCGGCCACTCGGACACGTTCGTGCTGAAGGTCGCCGCGCCGGCGAAGTGAGCCGAACGCCCCCTGCATCGCGCGTGCCCGGGGTACATCCCCCGGGCACGCTTGTCATTGCTTACGGGAACAGCCCGCGCTTTTGCTTCTCGAGCGCCACCTTCTGCACCCCGAGGGTCAGGGCCGCGGTGCGGTTCGACACGCCGCGGTCCTTGGCCAGCGTCCGGACGCGGGCGAAGGCGGACAGCATCAGGTCGCGGAGTTTTTCGTTGACCTGCTGTTCGCTCCACATGAACTGTTGCAGGTCTTGCACCCACTCGAAGTAGGAGACCGTCACCCCGCCCGCGTTGCAGAGCACGTCCGGGATGACGTAGATGTCGCTGTCCATGAGCACCGCGTCGGCGTCCGGCGTGGTCGGGCCGTTGGCCCCTTCCGCGAGCACCCGGCACTTCAGCCTGCCCGCGTTGGCCCCGGTGATGACCCGCTCCAGGGCCGCGGGGACCAAGATCGTACACTTCTGCGTGAGCAGCTCGTCCGCGGCAATCGTCTCGCCCTCGGGAAAGCCGGCCACGGACTTCTGCGGGTGGGCGGCGACGTACTTGTGCAGCGCGGGCAGGTTCAGCCCCTTCGGGTTCCGCACCGCGCCGTACCGGTCGCCGACGGCGACGATCTTCACGCCGCGGGCCGCGAGTTCGTCGCACGTCACGGACCCGACGTTCCCGAACCCCTGGACGACCGCGGTCGACTGGCCGGGGTCGATGCCGAGTTCGTCGAGGGCCTGGAGGATGCAGTAGGTCACCCCGCGGCCGGTCGCCTCCCGGCGGCCGACGCATCCGCCGATCTCGACGGGCTTGCCGGTCACGATCTCCGGGCAGGCGTAACCGACCTTCATGGAGTAGGTGTCCATGATCCAGGCCATCGTCTGCTCGTCGGTCCCCATGTCCGGGGCCATCACGTCGACCCGCGGGCCGATGATG
>CAYUHJ010000279.1:0-7317 GCA_964444365.1 uncultured Alcaligenaceae bacterium
GGCGTGGGCGGTCGTCGTGATGCTCATGCCCGTGGCCCTGCTCAACTACCTGGACCGCCAGATGCTGGCGTCCATGCAAGCTTCGGTCATGGAGGACATCCCGACCCTCGGCGGGGCCGCGAACCGGGAAGAGCTGTGGGGGCTGATGCTGGGTCAGTTCAAGTGGGTGTACGCCGCGTTCAGCCTCGCCGGCGGGTACGTCGCCGACCGGTTCAGCCGCCGCCTCACCATCTGCGGCAGCCTGTTCGTTTGGTCGGCGGTGACGTGGGGGACGGGGCAGGTGACCACCTACTCCGAGCTGCTGTGGACGCGGACGCTGATGGGCGTGAGCGAGGCGTTTTACATCCCGGCGGCGCTGGCCTTGATCGCGGACGCCCACCCCGGCCCCACCCGGTCGCGGGCCGTCGGGTTGCACCAGGCGGCGATCTACCTGGGGGTGATCGCCGGGGGGTTCGGGGGGTACGTCGC
Source organism: uncultured Alcaligenaceae bacterium (assembly GCA_964444365.1). GTDB lineage: Bacteria > Planctomycetota > Planctomycetia > Gemmatales > Gemmataceae > CAYUHJ01. The sequence continues at coordinate 469 of CAYUHJ010000279.1, forward strand.
GGCCGCCCCGGACCTCGGCTGGCGGTTCGCGTTCTCCGCCTGCGGCGTCCTGGGAATGATGTACGCCGTCCCGCTCGCCTTGATGTTGCGGGACGCCCCGCGGGTGCCGGGGCGGGAGCCGATCCCGCGGGCGACCCCGATCGCGGCCGGTCGAGAGTTGCTCGCGAACCCCTCGTTCCTGTTGCTGGTGGTCTACTTCACGCTGCCGGCGACGGCCGGGTGGGTCGTGCGGGACTGGATGCCGGCCATCCTCCTGAGCGAGTTCGGCCTCGGGCAGGGGAAGGCGGGGGTGACGGCGGCGGTGTACTGGCAGGTCGCCGCGATCGTCGGGGTCGGCGGCGGCGGGTGGGTCGCCGACCGGTGGGTCCGGTCGAACGACCGGGGCCGGCTGTACGTCAGTGCGCTCGGCATGGCCCTGATCGTCGTGGCGATCGTCGGCGTGGGCTCCGCGGGCACCCTCGGGGCCGCCGTCGGGTTCCTGATCGCCTTCGGCCTCGGGTGGGGGGTGTTTGATTGCAACAACATGCCGATCCTGTCCCAGATCGTCCGCCCCCACCTGCGGGCGACCGGGTACGGGGTGATGAACTTCGTCAGCGTCAGCGCGGGCGGGCTGGCGGACTGGGGGTTCGGGGTGCTGCGGGACCGCCAGGTGCCGCTGGACGTCACCTTCGGCCTGTTCGCTGCGCTCGCCGCCGTTTCCGGCGTTCTGATTCTGCTCGTCACGCCCAGGCCCGAACTCGTTCGTGCGGAGCAACCCCGATGACGCCCCCCCTTCTCGGCCTCGTCGCCGCGACGCACACCCCGTTCCTGCCGGACGGCCGGCTCCACCTCGCCGCCGTCGAGCGGCAGGCCGAGCACCTCCACCGCCACCGGGTGACGGCGGTGTTCGTGGGCGGGACCACGGGCGAGAGCCACTCGCTCGCCGTCGAGGAGCGGCTCGCGCTGGCACTCCGGTGGAGTGAGGTGGTCCGCGGGACGGGCGTGCGGCTGATCGTCCACGTCGGCGCGAACTGTCTGGCCGACGCCCGCAGCCTCGCCGCTCGGGCGGAGGCCGTCGGGGCCGACGCGATCGCCGCCCTGGCCCCGAGCTACTTCAAACCGGGCTCCGTCGCGGCGCTGGTCGCGTGCTGTGCGGACGTCGCCGCGGCCGCCCCGCGCACGCCGTTCTACTTCTACGACATCCCGGCCCTGACCGGCGTCCGGCTCCCGATGCCCGAGTTCCTCGAGGCCGCAGCGGATCGGATCCCGACCCTGGCCGGGATCAAGTTCACGAACCCGGACCTGGCGGCCTTTCAGCTCTGCCGGCACGCGGTCGGCGGGCGGTTCGACGTCCCCTGGGGCGTGGACGAGTGCCTCCTGGCGGCGGTCGCGGTCGGGGCCGTCGGCGCGGTGGGCAGAGCTACAACTTTGCCGCCCCGATCTACCACCGGTTGCTGGCCGCGGTCGCACGGGGCGACCTGCCGGCCGCCCGGGTCGAGCAATTCCGGGCGGTTCAGATGATCGAGCGGCTGGCCGGGTTCGGGTATCTGGCCGCGGCGAAGGCGGTCATGGGTCTGTGCGGGGTCGAGGTCGGTCCGCCGCGATTGCCCCACCTCCCCCTCCCGGCGGCGGACCGCGACCGGCTCGCCGCGGCACTCGACGCGGCGGGATTCTGGGACGCGGTCCGCCCGTGACCGCGCCTTCCGGCCGCCGGAGGGATACTCCCGGAATGGTTTCCCTTCCCCTTTTCGTCGCTCGCATTACAATGACGGCTTTCCCCGGACCCCGACCCGCTAGCCGACGAGACCGACCGATGGCCGACCGCATGTCAACCGCCGCCCGCATGGACAACCAGCGGGCCCGGGCCAAAGTTTCCCGCATCGAGAACGGCACGCTCAAGCGGAAGGAGCGGGCCGCCCGCGCCGTCCGGATGAAGGAACTGCTCGCGAAGGGCACCTTCCCGTACACCCCGGCGATCATGAGCTGGGTGAGCGAGCAACTCGGCAAGCCGGCCAAGCAGGTGACGGAAGCCGAGGCGAAGGCCCTGGCGAAGTAACCGGCCCAGCCGTTCTTCCCGCTACGACCCGGCCGCGGCGCGGTTCCGACCCGCCCCGCGGCCGCGTTCCGTTCAGCACCCCCCGCCCGGCCTTCCGATACTCGCAGTGTCCCGACCCACGACGGGCCGGGGCCAGCAACCCCCCACGGAAGGTCTCCCATGCGCAAGTTCTTCGCCGCCCTCGCCGTCGCCACCCTCGCCCTGTCCGCCGTCGGCGCGATGGGCTGCAAGTCCACGAAGGCCGGCTGCGGCTGCGGCGGCTGACCTCGGACCCGGCGGTCGACCCACCGTCTCCGGTGGGTCGACCGCTTCGCGAAGACCCACCGGACCGGCAACCGGGTGCTGCCACTCCGGTGGGGTTATGTCGCGTCGCGGGGTGGGGCCGCCGTCGGCGAGCTGTCGCCGAAGCGCGGACGTCCAAACGATCCCGACTGGACACGGCCGCTGCCGCAGCTTATAAGGGTGTTAGACCGTCGCACGGCTCGCCGGCCGGTCGCCTCACCGCTCGCTCCCCCGTATCGAAGGAAGTATGGAGTCCGCCGCCCCCGCCGAGACGGAAGACACGCTCGGCCCCACCGACTTTCCCACGTCCGGCGACGACTTTGACGACGCCCCCTCCGCCGCCGAACGCGAGATGCCGACGATCGACTTCGCGGACGAACCGCCGGTCCCGTTCGCGGACATGAAGCTCATCAACCCGCTGCTCGAAGCGATCAAGCACGCCGGATACAAGCTGTCGACCCCCGTCCAGGCCGCCGTCATCCCCCGCGCGATGCGCGGCGAGGACGTCATCGGCCAGGCCCAGACCGGGACCGGCAAGACCGCCGCGTTCCTGATCCCGTTCCTGAACCGCTGGCGGCCGCACAAGACCAAAGGCCCGATCGGGCTGGTCATGTGCCCGACGCGGGAACTCGCCCTGCAAGTCGCGAACGAGGCCGAGAAGCTCGCCCCGAGCAGCAAGTTCAAGACGGTCGCCGTCTACGGCGGGGCCAGGATGGGCCGGCAACTCGAAGGGCTGACCAAGGGGTGCGACCTCGTCGTCGGCACGCCCGGCCGGATGCTCGACCACATCCGCCGCGGGTCGATGGACCTCAGCCACGTCCGGTACGTCGTCCTCGACGAGGCCGACCGGATGCTCGACATCGGGTTCCGCCCGGACATCGAACGCATCCTCCGCAACTGCCCCACCCGCCGGCAGACGCTGCTGATGTCCGCCACCCTGCCGGACGCCATCAAGAAGCTCGTCAACCGGTACATGGTCGAGCCGACGCACCTGAACCTGTCCCCGAGCGTCCTCACGGTCGACAAGATTCAGCAGTCGTACATGACCGTGGACGAGGAGAAGAAGTTCGACCTGCTGCTGAAGGTGATCGAGCGCGAAAAGCCCCGCCAGTGCCTGATCTTCGTGGAACGCAAGCGGTGGGCGGACAACCTCTACCGCAAGATGCGCGCGCACGTCCGGAGCGTCTCGGTCATCCACGGCGACCTGCCGCAGGGCCACCGGGAAAAGATCATGGCCGGCTTCCGGGACGCCCGGCTGACGTACCTGATCGCGACCGACGTGGCCGCCCGCGGCATCGACGTGTCCGGCATCTCGCACGTCATCAACTACGACCTGCCGACCGACATCGAGGCCTACGTCCACCGGATCGGCCGCACCGGGCGGATCGGCAAGGACGGCGTCGCGATCTCCTTCAGCACCCCGGAGCAAAGCGGGCACCTGACCGAGATCGAGAAGACGATCAACAAGCTCATCACGGAAGACAAGATCGAGGGGTTCGACGCGTACACGTCCCGCCGGCGAACCTCCCGCACCGCGGACCCCGGCCTGCAACCGCTCGGCTCCGAACCGCCCGCGGACGAACCGCCCGCCCCGCCGAAGAAGGCCGTCTACGGCAAGCCGGTGCGGCGGTACAGTACGAGGCTGTAAGGCGGCATGGTCGGTCGCGCGGCGCTAGTTGCTTCAACATCGCGCCGCAGCTCTGCACTCGATGGGGAACCCTCAGCTTTCTCCACCCCGACCGCGCGACAGCGTGCGTTCTCCATTCATGTGATGGATCGCGCGGGTTGCAGGCAGAATTTCGTCCGCAACCGCAGATTAAACTGTAGGGTGCCGCTGAGTATGGCATTTGCGATCTGTTCCGTGATCGATTGCGTCGGCGCGATCTAATCCCAACTTCGACGAGGAAGGCCGCAGAGGTCGAGGGAAGCGCCGTGACCGACGACGAGTTGTTCGTGGAGGGCATCGTCCGCCGACCGGCGAATCAGTTGCACCGGCTCGTTTACGCCGACTGGCTCGAGGAGCGGGGCGACGCGCGGGCCGAGTTCGTACGGCTTACCGTGCAGGTCGATAACGCGGTTCACCGGTTGATCGAGTTGGCCTCCGTGCTGCCGGAAGAATGGGTCGAGCAGGTCGATCCGTTCCGTGCGCTGGTCGAGGTCGTCCGGCTCCCCAATCTGGGTGCCGGCGTCGAGGTCGCCACCGTCAAGTCGGCGCTTCGGGTCGGCGACCGTGTGGACAAGGGGCAGGTGCTGTTCGCGGTTGAGACCGAGGCCGCCGTGTTCGAGATCCGAGCGGAACGCGACTGCCGGGTGGCGTATGTGCTGGCCGTCATCGATGAGGTCGTCACGGTGGGCAAGACGCTCGCCATCTTGCTGAAGTGGTAGCGCCGAACCCCGCACTGCACCTGCCAGTCATCAACACCAGGCAGGTGAGGTTAGTTGTTCGGCGAAGGGGGACGCAGCGGATGGTAGCTGACTGGTTTTATCTATGCGGTCGCGAGGGCGCATGAGCCCCTAATCACATGGTCTTCGCACTTCGGGATGACGACTGCCGCGGACCTCTGGCAGACGCGCGTTCGAGAACGCGAGCCGCGGGCCTCGGTGCGGGATCGTCCGGCGTGTGGTTGTTGCCCGCCGTCTCACCCGGCTGCGGTTGTGGGCGTTCCGGGCGATGCTTATAATCGCGCCACGGGCCGCCCGACGGCCCCACTCGCACGCCTCGACTTGGGCCGGGTATGAACGCCCCGATCGTCCGCCCCCGCGTCGGCGACCTCGTGTTCCGGGTGTACGACCGCCCGGTTCACCCCGAGCTGTTCGACACCCTCGCCTGCCGCCGCGTCGCCCGCCACGGGGTCACCCTCGCCGCCCGCGTCACCCCGACCGGACACGTGCTGGAGTGGTCTCGCGGGGACACCTTCCTCACCGAAATCATCACCGCCCTCGACCACCCGATGCCGGAACGCGGCAAGGTGCTGGCGTACCGGTTCCAAGGTGAACGCCACGGGCGATCAGTCCTGGGACGTGTCCGGTATCAGACGAGCCTGCAAGTCGAATCGCTGCCGCCCGAAGTGTTCCGCCACGTCCACGACGAACTCGTCTCCGACGGCACGAAGCGCGGGCTGCTGTTCCACTTCCGCCCGCACAACCGCCTCGGGCTGACCCCGCTCGGCCTGGTCATCGCGGAGCAACTCCCGTCGGGCCTGTCCGTCTCGACGTTCCACACCTTCCCGGACGAGTTCGCGGTCGTGAAGACGCAATCGCTGATCGAACCCGCCGCGTGACTCCCGCACCAGGATTTCGAGAGCCGCGACCGCAAGGGAGCGGCCGCCCCAACGGTCTGGACAACCGTTGGCGATCCGAATCGTGGTCGAGCTGGCAGCGTTTCTACCGGTGAAGTGGCCGCTCCCTTGCGGTCGCGGCTCTCGGATGGCTACCGGCCTTTTGCCGCGAGTTTCGCGCGGGCCGCGGGGCCGATGGCGTCGAGCGGCAGGATCTCCGTCGCCGCCTTCAGCTCGGCGGCGGCCTTCGGCATCCCGTACACGACGCACGTCGCCTCGTCCTGGGCGACCGTGTGCCAGCCGCGGGTTCGCAGGGTGAGCAGGCCGCGGGCCCCGTCCCGCAACATCCCCGTGAGCAGCACGCCGACGCCGCCGTCGGGCCAGTTGGCGGCCGCAGACTCGAAGAACACGTCGATGTTCGGGCGGAAGACCGCGGACGCAGGCTCCGGAGTGTACGCGAACCGCCGGTCCGGGTCGAGGATCAGGTGTTCGTCCCCCCCGGCGACGTAGACCCGCCCCGCGATCGGGCGTTCGCCGCGGCTGGCCACCTTGACCGAGAGCCCGGTCTTGTCCCGCAGCCAGTCCGCGAGCCCGGCCGTGAAGTCCCCGCCGATGTGCTGCACGACGGCGACCGCCGCGGGCGGACACGGGCCGATCGACGCCAGAACCTGGGAGACCGCCTCCGGTCCGCCGGTGGACGCCCCGATGGCGAGCAGCGGAAACCCCGCCGGGGGGGCCGCCGGCTTTCCCAGCGGCGGCAGCACGAGCACCCCGCCCGTCGGCGTGAAGTTCGCCTTCGACAAGTTCTGCCGGGCGAGCCGCTTCAGCAACGGCTCCGCCCCGACGACCGACTGGTTCGGCCCGAACGTCGGCGTCTTCACCGCGTCGAGCCCGCCGGCCCCGAGCGCCTCGTAGACCTTGGTGTGGTTGACCCCGACGCTGGCCGTCACGATCAGGATCGGGCACGGCGACTGCCGCATGATCCGGCGGGTCGCCTCGGCCCCGTCCATGACGGGCATCATCAGGTCCATCAAAATGACGTCCGGCCGATCCGCCGCCGCCTTCGCGACCGCATCGGCCCCGTCGACCGCCTCCCACGCGACCGAATAGGCGGGCACGGACTGCACCACCTTTCGCAGCACAGCCCGGGCGAGGGCCAGGTCGTGGCCGATCGCAAGCCTCATGTCTCCATCCGCCCCCGTGTAGCCGCGACGCGGTAGCGGAGCGCGGGAGGCTGCCCGCGCTCCGCTATCG
>CAYUHJ010000280.1:0-7307 GCA_964444365.1 uncultured Alcaligenaceae bacterium
ACTCGCACCCGCGCTCCGCTGCGCGTCGCGGCTACACGTTGAAGCGGCATTTCGCATCACAGACCCTCCCCGAGAACCACGGTGGCCGTCACGTCGGTGCCGTCCCGCTTGAGCACGAACTTCACGGCGTCCTTCGGGGCCTTCTTCGCCAGCGCCCGCTTCAGGTCGCCGCCGTCGTCGATGTCGACCCCGCCGATTTCCTTCAGCTTGTCGCCCGGCTTGACCCCGGCCTTCGCAGCCGGACTGCCGTCGAGCACCGCCTTGACGTAGACCCCGTCCTTGCGCTCGTCGAGTTCGATGCCGACGTAGCCGCGGGGCCGGGTGTCGAAGTTCGGCGTGATGCCGAGGAACCCGGCCATCATTTTCATCACCGGGCCGAGCACTTCGAGCCCGCCCTGTCCGCCGCCCTTGCCCACGCCCTTGATCGGCGGCGGGTCGAACTCCAGCGGGACGAAGACGAGCTTGTCCGCGGTGAAGTCGTAGGTGATGCGGTACTTCGCGAGCACGTTGTACCCGATGACGCCGTGCAACTCGACGCCGGCGAGGCCCATTCCGTTCATGCCTTCGAGCTGGAACAGGTCTTCGACGCGGGTGCGGGCCTTGTCGTGGACGAGGCCGCCCTCGATCTCGAACTTGTCAAAGGTGCCCCAGCCGTCGTCGCCGAGTTTGACGCCGGCCTTTTCCGCGACCTTCTTGGGAATGAAGACCGCGGGGGCACCCGTGTCGAGGATGAAGTTGAACGGCCCCTTCCCGTTCAGCTTCGCCCGCACGAGGACGTGCTTCGTGTCGGTCAGCTTGTAGGGGATCTCGAACCGCTTCGCTTTGGGCTTCTCCTCGGCCTTCGGCTTCTCCTCCGTCGGCTTCGGGGCGCTTCGCAGCACCTTGATCCGGCCGGGCCCGTCCGACGTGGCCCCGAGGAACCCGAAAAGCATTTCGTTCGTGGTCTCCTCGCCGAAGCGGATGGTCTTCGGCGGGTTGAACGGGTTGTTCGGGTTCGACGCGCTGTTGTCGTAGACGGCCTCCACGTCGAACCGGGTGCCCGTCTTGGCGTGGATCGGCTCCTTCAGCCAGTAGCTCTCCTGCCAGTTGTAGTCCCAGTCGGGAATGTCCACGAGCGTGACCGGGGCCGCGTTCGGGGGGGTCATCGTGACCTTGATCTTCCGGCCGATCAGGTGCATGTGCGGCATCACGCTGTAGATCGTCGCGTCCGAGCCGAGCCAGACGCTCCCCTTGACCTTGTACGCGGGGTCGTTCGCGGGGACGGTCTGGAGGAACGACATGCCGCTGATGACGATCGCCTGGTACGGCTTGTCGACGGGCTTCTTCGCGAGGTAGAGCCCGATGCGGATGCGGTCCGACTCCGGCTTGCCGGTGCGGTGATAGTGGGTCTGGATGACCACATCCGCGCCTTTGGGCAGGAAGTAGCCGGTGCCGGCGGGGAGGCGGACGGGCTGTTGGCCCGGTGCCCAGCCGCCCATCGCGCCGATCGGCGGCACGTCCGGGCGTTCGCTCATCGGCAGGGGAGTGAACCCGAGGCCCATGCCGACGGAGTACCCCGGCCCGCGGTCGGCGGCGTCGGCGGGCTTCTTGGCGTCCTTCTCCTTCTGTTCCAGGTCGCGGGCCTTGCCGGTGCGGTCCCAGAAGTTCAGCGTGTGGTGGACGACCCGCGGGTTGCCGGGCTTCACCTCGTACCCGACGACGTACACGTCCTCGGTCAGCCCGGTTTTCAGGGTGAAGCAGCGGAACAGGTCTTTTCCGGCGGCCCCGACGTGGAAGTCCTCGGCCGGTTCGAGGATCAGGTCCGGCTTGCCGTGGACCCACTCCGCGTCCGGGAACTTGGGCGGCGGCGGGGCGTCCTTCGGGTCGCCTTCCGGGCACCCGGCATCGGCCCACGCCGCGAGCGTGGCGACGTCCTTCGCGGCCATGTGGCGTTCGTTGTGGAACGCGAGCCCCGGCGACGGCTTCCACGGCGGCATCTTCTTCGACTGCGTGAACTCCTTGATGTCGTCCGCCCAGTTCACCGCCTGCTTGAAGGTCACGAGCGAGAACGGAGCGACCTGGCCCGGCCGGTGGCAGCCGACGCAGTTCGCGTTCAAGATCGGGGCGACGTCCTTGTAGTAGGTGACCTTCGCGTTCGCCGCGGGGGCCGCCTCGCGACGGGTGACGGGGCAGCCGACCGCCTTCGTCGCCGGCGTGGGCACGTCCTTCCCGGCGAGCACCGCGTCGAGGGCGTCCTTCAGGTCGTGGGCCGTCACCTGGAGGTTCCGCTTTAGCCGGGCGGAGTAGGCGTTGTCGATCCGCCCGCGGTATCGGAGGACGCCGTTGTGGTCGAGCACGAACGCCTCCGGCGTCATCGTAGCCTTGACGCCTTCGACGGCGGACAGTTTCGGGTCGGCGTACAGTTTGAAGGCGAGCTTGTACTCGGCCGCGAGCTTGCCGACGTGCTCCGGTTCGTCCCCGGCGAGGACGCCGACGAACGCGACGCCCTTCTCGGCGTAGGCCTTGGCCATCGTGCTCAGCGGCTCGGCGTAGCTGGCCGCGACGGGGCAGTCGAACGACAGGAACACGACGACGGTCGCCTTCGGGCCGCGCAGGTCGGCCAGTTGGGCGGCCTTGCCGTCCGCGGCGGTCAGCGTGACGCCGGTGATCGGCTTGTTCAACTTCTCGACGCTGGGTTCGTCCGAGGCGACGCCGGGCCGGGGAATGGTGAGGATGAGGGCAAGGAAGGCGGTTCGCGGGAAGATGCGTCGCATGGGTCGGCTCCTGTCGCGAACTCCGGAGCACGGAGCCGCACCCCTTCATATTTCGCGAGTGGCAGCCGGGTTTCAACTGGCGGGCAGTTCTCATCCCGCCCTCACGGGTGGTCGGCGAGCGGCGGGGCGTGAGCCCGCCGTGGCGTCGGCGTGAGCCCGCCGTGGCGTCGGCGTGAGCCTGCCGTGGCGTCGGCGTGAGCCTGCCGTGGCGTCGGCGTCAGCCCGCCGTGAGTTCCGCGTCCCCACGGCGGGCTGACGCCCCGCCGCTCGCCGGGCTTGAGGCCGGAATACAACATCCCGGAGACCTGCCCGTTCCGGAGCCGACCCGTGACGCCGACCGCCCTCGAAACCCGTCTCCGTGAAGTCGAGCCGGCGGTGCGGGTGGTGAAGGAGCGGCACCTGCGGCGGGTGGCGGCCGCGTTTCACCCGGACGTCGCGCAGTGGGTGGCGGTCGACGCGGTGCGGGCGGCGGACGTGCTGCCGGCGGCCGCCCTGGCCGACGCCGGCGGGCGGGTGCTGCTCGTCACCGACCCGGCGGACCGGTTCTGGGCAATGCCGGCGGAGCCCGAGTTGCTCCGCGACTACTGGCGGGTGCTGTTCCGCGCCGCGGTGGCGGACCGGGTCGCGGCCGAGCGGTTCGCCGAACTCGGGCCGCTGGCCGCGACCGAGGCGCGGTTCGTCCTCGAAACGGACCGCGTCGTCCCGTTCGGGGCGGACCCCGCGACGGTCTACCGGGCGTTCGCGGCGGCGGCGGCCGACCTCGCGGTGTTCGCCCCGCACGACCTCGCCGCCGTGTTCCCGGCGGTGCCGGACCCGGCCCGGGTGCTGGCCGTCGTGGGGCAGGACGCCGACGTTCCGGCCCTGTTCGCCCGGACGAAACCGCCCGGGGCCGCCGACCCGGAGCCGCCCCGCCGACCCGAGGACGCGGTCGACGTTCCCGGCCCGGACCGCGAGCCGCGCGGCGGCCCGGACCTGACCGACCGCGCCGCCCGGCAGGCCGCCCTCGGCAACCACGTCCGCGCCGCGATCCTCCGGACCCGCTCGGCGGCGCGGCTGGACGGGGCCGACCGCACGAAGGCGGAAGCCGAGGCGCGGTCGGCGATCCACGACGGCCTCGTGCGGCGGTTGAAGGCCGTCTTCGGGTGGGACTACGAGACGGCGAAGGCCTGGACCCGCGCCTTCGTCCCGCTGCTCCCGGCCGCGGCGGCCGGCGTCTGGCCCCGAGCGGCCCGCGCGCTGTACGACCTGCAGCGGATCGGCGTCGATCTCGAAAAGGAGCTGTATGCCGTCGACCCGGTCGAGTGGGTCGGCACGCTCGGCCGGCGGCCCGCGGTCCGGCCGCTGACCCGGGCGCGGACGCTGATCCTGCTGAGGCACCTCGCCCGCGCGGAGAAGCACCTGTCCCGCACCCGCGTCGACCCGGCCGACCGCGAGCGGCTGGCGCAGTTGATCCAGGGGGAAATGACGACGACCGAGGCGGCCGTCCGGGCCGAGCTCGGCCCGGTCATCGAGGCGGTCCTGGCCGACGTCGGGTTCCGCCCCGCGAACCTGCCGGAACGGGTGGCCCGCGACAAGATCGTGGCGGAACTGCTCGACCGCGCGTGCGGCGCCGGCTTCGTCCGGTTCGCCGACCTGCGGGACGCCGTGTCCCGGAACCAGCTCAAGCTCCGGGACCTGGCCGGCCCCGGCGAGTTCCTGTTCGGCGACGCGCTGCTGAAGGCGGACGCCCGGCTGGCCGAGGAACTCGACGGGGTGTACCGCCGCGGCGAGTTCTACCTGCGGTGGATTCAGCGGCTGAACGCGGCCGCGTTCGGGACGCAGGTCGGCCGGTGGCTGACCCGGTTCGTCGCCCTGCCGTTCGGCGGCGCGGTCCTCACCGTCGAGTTCGCCCGGTACCTCGCCCACGAGGCCGAGAAGGTCGGCGGGTTCTTCCGGCGGCTGGCCACCGGCGAACCCGCCACGTCCGGGGCGGACGCGGCGACCCGGGTGGCCGCGGCGGCGGCACCGGAGAACCTCGAAGAAGCGGTGGTGGCGAAGGCGGAGCACGCCGCGCACTTCACCCCGGAAGCCGCGGCCGCGGTCGTGCTGCTGGGGTTCTTCTTCCTCGGGCTGCTGCACGCCCCCGCGTTCCGTCACGCCGTCTGGCACGCGGTCCGGGCGGTCTGGCACGGCGTCCGGTTCGTGCTCGCGGACGTGCCCCTCGCCGCGTGGCGGTCGCCGCCGGTCCGGGCGGTCCGCGACCACCGGGCGACGCGGTTCCTCTACCGGCGGTTCGGCCTCGCCGCCGTGTTCGCGGCCGGGACGGCGGTCGGGTTCGCCGCGTTCGGCGGGGCCCCGGACCTGATCGACGACTGGGCCCTGGTCGCGTTCGCGGTCGTGGCCCTGCTGGTCAACACGCGGTTCGGCCGGGTGCTCGAAGACCACGCCGCCGAGGCCCTCTCGGACTCCTGGCGGGTCATCCGCGTGAACCTGCTGCCGGGGCTGATCGCCTGGTTCCAGTGGGTGTTCCGCGAACTCACCGGGGCCGTCGAGCGGACCCTGTACTCCGTCGACGAGTGGCTGCGGTTCCGCGAGGGGCAGTCGTCCGGGTCGATGTTCTGGAAGGTGCTGTTCGCGGCCGTCTGGTTCCCGGTCGCGTACCTGATCCGGTTCGGGTTCACGCTCCTGCTGGAGCCGCAGATCAACCCGGTGAAGCACTTCCCGGTCGTGACGGTGTCGCACAAGCTGCTGCTCCCGCTCATCCCCGGCGCGGCGGAGGCGACCGGGCTCAGCGTCGAGACGATGGCCGTCCTCATCGGCTGCGTGCCGGGGATTTTCGGGTTCATGGTGTGGGAGGTGGTCTCGAACTGGAAGCTGTACGCGGCGAACCGCACCCTCGGCGTCGAGCCCGCGATGCTCGGCCACCACGGGGAGACGATGCGCGGCCTGCTCCGCCCCGGCTTCCATTCCGGCACCGTGCCGAAGGCGTACCGCAGGATCCGCGCGGCGCTCCGGGACGCGGCCGCCACCGGCAAGCCCGCGGCGACCGGGCGGTGGGAGCACGACCTGCACCACGTCGCCCACGCGATCGAGGCGCTGGCCGGGCGGGAACTGCTGCCGGTGTTGCAGGCGTCCCGGGTCTGGCACGGGCTGACGCCCCGGGTGGAACACGTCCGCGTCAACGTCATCGCGATCGAACTGGAACTGGCCGTCGAGGGAATTTGCTCCCCTCTCCGCTTCGGGGAGGGGTCGGGGGAGGGGTTGCCTTTGGCTGGACAAAACCCCTCCCCCCAACCCCCTCCCCGAAACGGAGAGGGGGTACTACTCCCTCCCCCTGGGAGGGGGGAGGGTGGGGGTCGCTTGGATGGTGAAGGCTTCACCCCCCACCCTAACCCTCCCCCCCAAGGAGGGAGGGAAGAAAATTCCCCGAACCTGAAGCTCGTCTTCGAGAATGTCGACGGCACGATCGTCGCCACGCTCACCGACCGCGGCTGGGTCGACCGCCTCACCGACGCGCAGCGCGACGTCCTCGGCGTCGGCCTTGACGAACTCGTCCGGCTCGGGGCAGCGGCGTGGTCCGAACAAGGCGCGTCGTGGCCCGGCAAGCAAACCGACGAGCCGTGGACGTGGGACGCGCGCGTCGCGTTCTGGGAAGGGGCGTCGAAGAAATGACCGCCCCCGACGACCACTGGATGCGCCGCGCCCTCGCGCTTGCCCATCGCGGGCAAGGCGCGGTCGAGCCGAACCCTATGGTCGGCGCGGTCGTGCTCGATGCTTCGGGCACGCTCGTCGGCGAGGGATTCCACGAACGGTTCGGCGGGCCGCACGCGGAAGTCAACGCCTTCGCGATGGCCGGGGACCGCGCCCGCGGCGGGACGCTGTTCGTCACGCTGGAGCCGTGTTGCCACGTCGGGAAGACGCCGCCGTGTACGGACGCGGTGCTGCGGTCCGGCGTGAGGCGCGTCGTCGCGGCGATGGCCGACCCGTTCCCGAAGGTGGCGGGCGGCGGGCTGACGATCCTGCGCGACGCGGGGCTGGACGTGTCCGTCGGCGTGTGCGAATCCGAGGCAAGGCGGCTGAACGCCCCGTACCTGAAGCTGCTCCGCACCGGACAGCCGTGGGTCATCGCGAAGTGGGCGATGTCGCTCGACGGCAAGATCGCGACCCGGACCGGCGACTCGAAGTGGATCAGCGGCGAGGACTCGCGGGCAAAAGTTCACGAGTTGCGGGGCCGCGTCGACGCGGTGATCGTGGGCCGCGGAACGGTGCTCGCCGACGACCCGCTGCTGACGGCCCGCCCGGCGGGGAAGCGGGTCGCGGCACGGGTGGTCGTGTCCGCATCGGGGGAGCTTCCGGCACGGTGCCGATTGCTGGAAACGGTGAAGGACGCGCCGGTGATCGTGTTCACCGCGGCAGGGAATGAAGGGCAATTGACCGCGTGGCGCGCGGCCGGTGCGGAGGTGGTGGCCGTGGAAGGCAACCCCTCCCCCCAACCCCCTCCCCGGAGCGGAGAGGGGGAGAAAACCTTCTTCTCTTCCTCCCCTCTCCGTTTCGGGGAGGGGTCGGGGGAGGGGT
>CAYUHJ010000281.1:0-7288 GCA_964444365.1 uncultured Alcaligenaceae bacterium
CCCTCCCGGTGCGGGCCGCGGCGGCGGGGGCCGTGGTCTCGTTCGACCGGGTGATCGGCCAGGCGGTGCGGGCCGACGAACCGCTGTTCGAGGTCCACGACTTGGCCCGGCCTTGGGTCCAGGGGTTCGTGTCCGAGGAGGAACTGGCCCGCGTCCGGGTCGGGCAGCCCGCTCGCGTCCGGTTGGTCGCCGATCCTGACATCGTGTTGGAGGGCAAGGTGGCGCGGAGCGGGCGGACGGTGGGGGCCATCCACCGGACGCTGTCCGTGTGGGTCGAACTCGACCGCGACCCGCCGGCCCCGCTGCGGCACAACCAGATGGCCCGCGTCACACTCGTCGTCGGGGTGTACCCGCCACCTCTGGCAGTGCCGCTTGCGGCGGTCGTCCGCGACGGCACGCGGACGTTCGTGTTCGTTCGGACCGGCGACACGTTCGAGCGGCGGGAAGTCGGCCTCGGCCGGGCGGACGACCGCTTCGCCGAGGTCACGGCCGGGCTGAAGCCGGGCGAGCCGGTGGCCGTCGCGGCGGCCGACGAGTTGAACACGGCCTGGGCGTCGGTGCGATAACGGGGGAATCCAATGCTCGACCGCGTGATCGCGTTCTCGCTCAAGAACCGCTGGCTGGTGCTGATGGCCGCCGTGGCGCTGGTGGTCGCCGGCACCTACCGCCTCGCACACATGCCCGTGGACGTGTTCCCCGACCTGAACCGGCCGACGGTCACGGTGATGACGGAGGCCCCCGGCTTCGCGCCCGAGGAAGTCGAGGTGCTGGTCACCCGGCCGCTGGAGTACCAACTGAACGGGGCGACCGGCGTCCGGCGGGTGCGGTCGGCGTCGGGCATCGGGCTGTCCGTCGTCTGGGTCGAGTTCGACTGGGGCACGGACATTTACCAGGACCGGCAGGTGGTGTCGGAGAAGCTCCAACTGGCCCGCGACCGGCTGCCCGCCGACGCCAAGGTCACGATGGCCCCGATCTCGTCCATCATGGGCGAGGTCATGATCGTCGGCGTCCGCTCCGCCGAACCGGGTACGACGCCGCAACAGAAACTCGACACGGCGATGCGCCTGCGGACCCTCGGCGAGTTCACCGTCCGCAACCGCCTGCTGGCCGTCGAAGGCGTCTCGCAGGTCACGGTGATGGGCGGGGTGCTGCGGCAGTACCAGGTCGTCACCTCGCCGGGCCGCCTCGCGGCCCAGGACGTGACCCTGGAGCAACTGATCAAGGCCGCCGAGAACGCCAACGTGATCGCCGGCGGCGGGGTGATGGAGCGGAAGCAGGAGGAACACCTGATCCGCATCAGCGGCCAGAGCCTGACCCCGGACGAGATCGGCGAGACGCCGGTCGCGTGGCGGGACCGGCGGGCGGTCCGCATCCGGGACGTAGCCGACGTGCGGTTCGCCGGCCCGGTGCGGCGGGGCGACGGCGGGGTGCGGGTCCGCGGCCCGGACGGCGTCGTCGGCGGCGACGCCGTCATGCTGGCCGTCCAGAAGCAGCCGGGGGCGAACACCCTCGAACTGACGCCGAAGATCGAAGCGGCGCTCGACGGGCTCCAGAAGGAGATGCCGCCGGACGTGCGGATCGAGCGGCAGATATTCCGGCAGGCCGATTTCATCCAGGGGGCCATCGACAACGTGGTCGAGGCCATCCGCGACGGCACCCTCTGGGTGGTGCTGATCCTGTTCCTGTTCCTGGCCAACTTCCGCACCAGCTTCATCACCCTGACGGCCATCCCGCTCTCGGTGCTGGTCACGGCGCTGGTGTTTAATCTGCTCGGGCTGACCATCAACACGATGACCCTCGGCGGGATCGCGGTCGCCATCGGCGAGTTGGTCGATGACGCGGTGGTGGACGTCGAGAACATCTACCGCCGGCTGAAGGAGAACCGGCAGAAGGCCGCCCCCGATCCGCCGCTGAAGGTCATTTACAAGGCGTCCAGCGAGGTCCGCAACTCCATCGTCTACGCCACCCTGATCGTGTGCCTGGTGGTGCTGCCGCTGTTCGTGCTGTCCGGCCTGGAAGGGCGGATGTTCGCCCCGCTCGCCCTGGCCTACGTCGTCTCGCTGGTCGCCTCACTGGTCGTGTCCCTGACGGTCACGCCCGCCCTCGCCTCCCTCCTACTCCCGCGTGCCCGGTTCATGGGGCGGAAAGGCGACCCCCTACTCCTGCGGGGGTTGAAGTGGCTCGACGCCAAGGTCATCCGGTGGGCGCTGCGGCACCCGCGAAAGATTTTCGTCGCGGCCGCGGTCCTGGCCTTCGGGTCGAAGTTCGTCATCCTCTGGATGGGGTCGGAGTTCCTGCCGCCGTTCAACGAGGGCACGCTCACGGTCAGCGTCCAGACCCGGCCGGGCACCAGCCTGGAGGAGAGCAAGCGGGTGGCCGAGCGGGCCGAGGCGCAGTTGTGGGAAGTCCCGGAGGTGGTCGCCGTCGCCCGCCGGACGGGGCGGGCCGAGCAGGACGAGCACGCCGAGGGGGTGAATTCGTCCGAACTCGATGTCCGGCTGACGCCGCACGAGCGACCCAAGCCGGGGTTCGGGTACGCGCTGCTGCGGGCGGTGCCGGGCCTGCACGGCCGGGGCGTCGAAACGTCCGGCCGGCCCCACGATCTCGTCTTGGCCGACATCCGCGAGCGGATCACGAAGCTGCCGAACGTGAACGTCAACGTCGGCCAGCCGATCAGCCACCGGCTCGACCACTTGATGAGTGGGGTCCGTGCCCAGGTGGCGGTGAAGGTGTTCGGGGAGGATTTGCGGGAACTCGTGACGGCCGCCTACGACGTGCAAGACCGCATGAGCAAAATTCCCGGCGTGGTCGATCTCCAGGTCGAGCCGCAGGAGAACATCAAGCAGGTGCGGTTGGAAGTGGACCGGAAGTCGGCGGCGGAATACGGGTTGGCCCCCGGCGACGTGGCCCGGCTCCTTGAGACGGCTTACAAGGGCCGTGTCGTCTCGACCGTCCTCGACCGGGATCGGTACTTCGATCTGGTGGTGTGGTACGACGAGGCGTCCCGCGCCGACCGCTCGGTGATCGGCCAGACGATCCTCGACACCCCCTCGGGCCGGAAGGTAGCGCTCTCGCAAGTCGCCCGCGTCCTCGACGCCCGCGGCCCGAACACGATCAACCACGAGCACGTCCAGCGGCGGGTCGTCGTCGCGTGCAACGTCCAGGGCCGCGACCTCGGCCGTGTGGTGGAGGACATCAAGCGGGAACTCGGCCCGGTCGAAGACAAGCTCCGCGCCCTGCCCGGTAGCTACCGGGTCGAGGTCGGCGGCCAGTTCGAGGCCCAGCAGCAGGCGAACACGCTCCTGTTCTGGCTGTTCTGGGCGGTGTTGCTCGGGGTGTTTTTGCTCCTGTGGCAGTGCCTGGACTCCTGGGTCGCGGCGGCGATGGTGCTGCTCATCAACATCCCGCTCGCGGCCCTCGGGTCGGTCGTCGCCCTGCTGATCCTCAACCGCCCGGACCACGCCGCCCTCGACGCCGCGGCGTGGTGGCAGTGGCCGCGGGTGTGGGCGTCGGCGACGACGCTGTCGGTGGCCCACTGGGTCGGGTTCATCACGCTCATCGGGATCGTCAGCCGGAACGGCATCATGATGCTCGCCCACTACATCCACGTGATGAAGGAGGAGGGCGAGCCGTTCGGCGACGCGATGATCGTCCGCGGGACGCTGGAGCGGCTGGCCCCGGTGCTGATGACAGCCTTGACCGCCATCATCGGACTGATCCCGCTCGCACTTGGGGCCGGGCAGACGGGTAAGGAAATCCTGCACCCGCTGGCGATCGTGGTGATCGGTGGGCTGATCGACGCCACCATCATGGACCAGATCGTCACCCCGGCGGCGTTCAAGTTGTTCGGCCGGTACGTCTACAAGAAACCCGACACCCTGGCGGACGGATCGCCGGCGGCGGTTTGGGACGACGCCTGGCTCCACGAACCGGCGGCGGTGACGGTCTACCGGCTCGAAGGCGTGACCGTACCGCCCACCCCACCGGCTGAAGTGAACGGGACCGGCAAACTCGCCCGCTAGCGCGGCCCGTCGGCACGAAAACACGCACGCGGACGAACCGCGTGCGGAAGAGGTCGGAAGGCGTGTCGCGGCCGCGTGGCCTGGCCGTCTCCGATCACCAAACGGGAGGTAGGACGATGCGTTCGATGCTGTTCACTCTGGCCGGGCTAGTTCTCGGAGGGTGGCTCGCCGCAGGCGTGCAGGCCGACGACAAGAAGGAGACGACCCTGAAGGGCACCGTCCTGTGCGCCAAGTGCGCCCTGAAGGAACCCGGCAAGTGCGTCACCGCGATCCAGGTGACGGACGGGGGCAAGTCCGTCACCTACTACTTCGACGACAAGGGGACCGCCGAGGAGTACCACGAAGCCGTCTGCGGCGGCGAGACCAAGGAGGGGACCGTGGTCGGGGTGGTGGCGGAGAAGGACGGCAAGATGTGGATCAAGCCGTCGAAGGTCGAGTACGCGAAGAAGTGACGGGTTGAAGGACCGTCCCGCGTCGGTAGGCCGGGCGGGGCGGCCCCATTACGTTGCCCGTTTCTCGCTTGACTCCGTACCACGGTACGGGCCGTAGACTGCGGTCGGAGGCGAAGACCATGCGGACGATCAGCATCGGCCAGTTGGCGAAGGCGGCCGGCGTCGGCGTCGAGACGGTGCGGTTCTACGAGCGCAAGGGGCTGCTCGACGCCCCGGCCCGGAAGGACTCCGGGTATCGCCAGTACGACGACGAGGCGGTCGAGCGGTTGCGGTTCATCCGGCGGGCACAACAGGTCGGGTTCACCCTCAAGGAAATCCAAGACCTGCTCGGCCTGCGCGACGACCCGGACGCCCGGCGGGCGGACGTCCGCGAGCGGGCGGCCGGCAAGATCGCCGACATCGACGCAAAAGTCCGCGACCTGCTGTCGATGCGAAAGTCGCTGGTCCACCTTTTGGAATCTTGCGAAGGGGACGGCCCGGCCTCGGGATGCCCGATCATCACGGCATTCGAGGATCACGGCCGCCCGACGACTACGGGAGCGAAGACATGACCACGTTGAAAGTGAAAACCGACCTGCGGTGCGGGGCGTGCGTGAAGGCGATCCAACCGCTGTTCGACGCCGAACCGGGCGTCGCGCGGTGGTCCGCCGACGTGTCCACGCCGGACAAGGTGCTGACCGTCGAAGGGGACGGCGTGTCCGTGGCCCGCGTGGGCGAACTCCTGGGGCGGAAGGGGTATCAGGTCGTCGGCGAAGTGCCAGCGGCCGCCCGGCCCAAACCTGCGGCGACGCAGAGCGGCGACCAACCGAAAACAAGTTACTTCCCCCTCGTTCTGATTTTGCTGTACCTGCTCGGGGCAACGGGGTTGGTCGAAGTAGCGGCCGGCGGGTTCGACGGGATGCGGGCCATGCGGCACTTCATGGCCGGGTTCTTCCTGGTGTTCAGCTTCTTCAAATTGCTCGACATTCCGGCCTTCGCTCTGTCCTACAGCAGCTACGACATCGTGGCGCGGCGGTGGCTGGGGTACGGCTACGTATACCCGTTCCTCGAACTCGGCCTGGGGGCCGCGTACCTCGCCGACTTCCGGCCGGTGTTCACGAACGCGGCGACGCTGGCCATCATGGGCGTCAGCACGGTCGGGGTGGTGCAGACGCTGCTCGCCCGACGCAAAATCCGCTGCGCCTGCCTGGGGGCGGTGTTCAACCTGCCGATGAGCTACGTCACGCTCACCGAAGACCTGGTGATGGTCGGGATGGCGGCGGCCGTTCTCCTCGGTGGTCATGGATGATGAGGCAACTGTTATCATGTGTGGCACAGATTAACACCTGCTTGTACTCAACACCGTGGTTCGTGTAAATCCTTAATACATTTGTCTACCAGTGCGGTGAACGGGTTTCAGTGGGGTGACGTGTTTGCCGTGAATGATGTGGGCGGTCTGGCAGCAGAGCCGATTTTCCTATTGTTTCGGCCGTGCGTAGCCGATGAAGGATGATATGCGGCTTTTGCGGGTTAGAACGACGACTTCGAGTGTGGGCTATGCGGGCAGCAGTGGCGATCATCGTGACGGTCGTGTCGGTGTTTACCGGCGGGCCGCTCCGTTGCCCCTGCCAACTGGCGATCTTCTTCAACACCCGCACCCCGACCGCCCACGTTGTGGCACCGGCGCGGCCTTCGAGCGCCGCGGACCGATGCTCGACTAAACAGTGCCCGTGCAAGTCGCACCGGACACCCGTTGGCCCCGAGCAACCGGCCGAGCGCGCTCCTGTTCCCGGCGCACCGTGCGGTCATTGCCCGACTTTTGATCTTGGGCTTCCCGTTGGTAACGGCGACCGCCTCCAAGCTGACCGCGACACGGGCGACTTTACGTCCGCCCCGTTCGCCCGCGACACGCACGTCTTTTTTTCCTGCGGTCAGGACACACTGGTCGGTGCTTTCGACCCGATCAATTCGTCGGCACCCGACCGGCTGCGGTACTGCCACTCGTTTCGCTGCTAGTGTCATCTCGCTGCCTGCTCCCGTTTGCCGTTTTCTCAGGGCGTTCCCACACATATCCCAGCCGATTCGGGCAGGGCCGGAGAGCGATATGCGTAGTTCCAGACTGCAACACGGTCGGCGTACCTTCGGGTGGCTCGCGGGCAGTGCCCTGGGGGTCGCAACGGTGGGGTGTGCCACTGCACCTTACGTTCCCCCCGACCCCATGCCGGTGGTCGCGGCCCGGCCGTCCGCAACGTCTCCCGCACCGGCCGTCGCCCCGGCCGCCGGGCCGCAGACGGGCGTCGTCCAGACGGCCCACGCGGAGCCGTCCGAACCGGCCGACGAGAGGGGGGAGTTGCTGACAAAGCCGAAAAAGCACGAGGAGCCGGGCGAGAAAAGTCCGGCCAGCGCCGGGGAGGCACCCAGGCCGGTGGCCGGTCCGGTTCGGGTGGACGAACTGGTGCAACTCGCGGTCGGCCGGAACCCCCGGCTCGGCCGGGCCACGTTCAACATCGACGCCGCCCAGGGGCGGTTCACCCAGGCCGGCTTGTACCCGAACCCGACGCTCGGGGCGAGCTTCGACGAGCTCGGCGACCGGACCGGGACGCTCGGGGTCAACACCGTCCCGCAGGTCACGCAGGAGATCGTCACCGGGCGGAAGCTGTCGCTGTCGCAGGCCGTGGCCGCGCGGGAGGTGGACCAGGCCACCCTCGACCTGCTGCGCGAGCGGTACGGGGTGATCGGGTCCGTGCGGGCGGCGTTCTACGACCTGTACGCGCTGGAGCGGCGGATCGCCGTCCTCGACGAGTTGGTGAAACTCGCCGGCGACGCCGTCAAGAC
>CAYUHJ010000282.1:0-7265 GCA_964444365.1 uncultured Alcaligenaceae bacterium
TCCTCGCCCGACCCCTCGACCTGGGCCGCGTTGAACACCGGGTAGCCGCGGGCCACGAACCGCGGCCGCGACTCCTCGGCGTCGGCCGAAGCCTCGCCGCGCTCGCCCTCGTCCCCGCCGAGCGTCTTCCAGAACACGACGGTGGTGGACTTCTCGCCCTTCCGGATTCTCCTGCCCTGCTCGTTCCACTGGCGGAGCGTCCCCCAGCGGGGGGACGGATACCCGGCTCGCGCGGCCGTGACCCAGAGGGCCAGGACGTTGACGCCGCGGTAGGGCTTCCCCGTGGCGGCGTTGACGGGCAGGGCGCCGATGCCGCCCCAAGGGAGCCCCCCTTGCCGTTCGAGTTCGTCCACGATGTGCCGGGTGACCCGGGCGTACACGTCGGTCACTTGCTCTGCCTGCGCTCCTGATTCGGTCATGGTGTCATTCCCTTCGTGTCGCCGCGGGCCGTACGCGGTCGCCACCTCGTTGTCGCCCACCCCCCGAAACTGTTTTCCCGGGAGGCGGGGACGGCCGGTTCACTCACCCGGTGGGGTGAACGGCGGACCCGCCTTCGGGAAACACCCCGTCTGCCGCGGCCGCCTGGGGCCGCGACCGGCCTGTGGGCGGCCCGGCCGCGGTCAGGCGGCGGGACGGATGGGAGGGGTCGGACCGGACGGGCCGAGGCGGGTTGATCAGGCGGGGGTGAGCCGTCCAGGTGGAGGCCGGGGGGAGGGGGATCACCCGGGCTGCACAAGCCGAAAGGCGCGGAAGCCCGGGGACACCCCCCGGCACGACCTTGACGGCGAGGGGGCGAAGGCCCCCACCGGCCCTCTAGCCCGCGCCCGGGCGTGCCGACAACTCGGATGGAGTACCAAAGGCCGTCGCGGATGATCCGCCTCGGCAGCAACATCGTGTCTTCGCGGGCCCAGCGGCGGCTCGGCGAGGCCCCCCTCCCGGAGGCGGGCCGTCGAGCGGCTGGCCTTCGGCCTCCGCATCAACCGGGCGGCCGACGACCCGGCCGGCCTCGTGGTGTCCGCTTCGCTCAACGGGCGGCGGGAGCGAGCGACGCCAGACGACCCGTACCGGGCGACCCAGCCCGACGGAATGCGAACGTCATACGGGCCTGCCCGAAGGCTACCGTCGCGCGAGCAAGGAGAGGCCGATGAACGCTGGGTGTCGCCGCCATCTGGTCGGATTCCGTCTGGAACTCTTCGAGTGTCGGGGTTGGAGTCCTCCGAATGAGTGGGAGGGTCGGGATGTGGTGAGTTATAAGTGAACGCGCATGGCGTGGCGCTGCTCGCGCACGTCCGGCGTTTCGTGGTAGACTGTGCTGAAATAAGTGTGCGGGGCGTATGGCATCATTCCGGATAAGGGTGAAGGTCGAAGGAGACACGCTGGTTCTCCCGGAACTCAAGCTGCTCGTCGGGAAGACCGTCGATATCGAAGTAATCGAGAGTCTGGACCAAGAACCAGCCGTCGATCGGTGGGTGATCGCGGCCAAAGCTGTGAGCGAACTCACCGACTACGACTTCGACGCCTGGGCAGAACAGCGGGCGCTCGACAGGCAGCGCGGGCAGGAACACCTGCCGTGACTTTGGTCGATACCAGCGTCGTCATCGACTACCTTCGGTCGGGCGACGTGAAGCTACTCAGCCACTTCCGCTCGCTCCCCGCCTCAATCTGCGGGACGATCCGAGCCGAAGTTCTGCACGGTGCCAGAAACCCGGCCGACCGGAGCCGGCTGCTCACCCTGCTCGACGCCTTCGGCCAGACGCCGACCACGGAACCAGTATGGGACACCGTCGGCGACCTGCTCTCCGTGCTGCGAACGTGCGGGACAATGGTGCCGTTCAACGACGTGGTCATCGCCTCGGTAGCCGTGGCTGCCGGCGTCGAGTTGTGGACTCGGGACACGCACTTCTCGTTCATTCAACAGATTGAGCCGCGGTTGCGGCTGTTTCCGGAATCCTAGCCGCCGTTACGATCGGGAGCCGACCTCCGGTTATCCCCTCTCGGTAATCCTCGGCAAATTCGATGCGCCGAGCTCGGCAGGCGTCAACCCGCGTGAGAGCCGAGCGCGTAGTCCGTCCAGAACCGGTCGAGGACGGCGAACGCCGTCAGATAGTCGGCCGTGGAGAGGCCCGCCTCGGCCGCCATCCCGGGAAAGTCCGCCCGCCACGCCGCGGGCGGCGGCGAGAGCGTCTCCGGGACCGGGTGGGTGCCGCGGGCCGCAAACGTAGCCGCCACCGCCGCCCGCAGGTCGCCCGCGTCGGGCAGCCCCCGCTCGATGAGGAGTACCAAGTCCACGAGATCCTTCGTCCGGGTGTTGAGCCGCCCCGTCCAGGGGAAGGTGTAGGCGTGGACCTTCTCGGCGAACTGCTGGGGCTTCGGGATGGCGAAGGCGACCGCCGGGCCGATCCCGGCGAAGTCGAGGAGGTCGTCGCCCACAAGCCGCTCGGGCGTGCCCACCACGGCGTCGCCGACCCCTACGTCCAGGTGGAATTTCGCGTACACCCTCCCGGCGAGCACGGCCTCGCAAGGGAACCGGCCGCCGCCCTTCGGGGCGTTCGTGATCTCGGCTTTGAGTACCCCGATCCGGAAGCCGAGGTAGTCGCCGAGGTCCGTGTCGGCCGCCGTCTGGAGCAAGTCCCGGAGGTCGGCCGCTATACTGCCCGGCGCGACCGCCACCGACAGGTCGATGTCGCTCGTCGTCCGTGCCCTCGGCCGGAACCGGAGGTCCATCGCAAACCCGCCCTTTAAGAGCCACGGGACGTCCAGGGCGTGGAAGAGGCGGGCGACGAGCCGCTCCATGACGAACTTGAGTTGGAGCGTCTGGAAGGGGATGGTCCGCTCCGCTGCCCGCGTCCGGAGACGGGCCTCGAGCGACGACTTGAACGCGGCCGGGGACGAGAACCGTTTCGGCATGGCAGGTGATCCTTCATTCCCCGACTAGCGACGCTTCGGCTTGCCGCCGAGGGCCGGCTTTAGCCGCTCGAAGGCGGTATCGGCCGCAGCATCCTCGAGGGCCTTCCTCCGCACAAGCCCGCGCGACAGGGCTTCCGCCACCGCCTTCCCGAGCTCCTCCTGGCTCACGCCGCCGGCGGCCGCGTCGAGCAGCGTCCGGAGCGGGGTCGTCACCCGGAACCCCGCCCGCTCTTCAATGTCGCTGGCGGCAAGCGCGGCCTTGTGAAACACGCATCCGGCCGGCGGCTTCTTCCGGAACCCGGGCGGGACGGTCAGGTGGACGGCCCCGGGGAGGAGGTTGCCTAGCTCGTGCAGACCCAGAGCCGTTTCGTGCGAGGCGACCGCCTGCGGCTCGTCCTGCTGGTTCCGGCTCCAGAGGGCGAGCATGATGAGGTCGTCGTGTTCGGCCCGGGGGACCTCGGGCAGTCGGTAGAGGCCGTGGCCGACCCGCTCGAAGTTCCCGGCCGTCTCGTGGTAGTCGAGGTGCCGGTACCCGTAGCCCGCTTGTTGGGCCTGCTTCGCGGTGAAGTACCCGCCCTGCTCGTGGGCGACGGCGGCGAGCGATCGGGCGGCCTCCCGGGTCGAGCGGGTCATGCAAAATCCTCCGGTTTATTTGGAGTATTTTGCAGCAAGACGGCTGGCTTCGCAAGCTCTGTTTCGAGCCGGGGAGGCTTCATCGCTCGACCGCGGACAGAACGGATAAGGCGAAGTGGTCCTTCCTGCCTTGGCCCCGTCCGGCGAGGGCATCGAGCAGCGCCGTCGTCGCGAAGCGGACCTCCGCCACAGGGGCGTCGGATGCGATGTCGAGCAGAATCCGGACGGCGTCTTCGAGCGCCCGGGGATCGTCCCCGGCGGCCGCCACGAGAGTTCCGGCCGCCCGGATCCGGGCCAGGGGTCAGCCGCACTGCGGAGCAGACCCAATGCGTCGTTCCTCCCGGGCGTGTCTGACTTCGTCATGGGTGGTCTCGAGGTTCGTCGTCCGGGGAGGTCCCCGGGACGGGGCGGCTCGCCCGAACGTAGGACGGGAGCCAATTTGACGCAACGGGTGCAAACCGGGCTTCAGATCAACGCCCGGCGTGCGGTCCGCCCGGGAAGCAGCCTCGGACACTGCCGGTCAGGCCCACCACGGCATCCGCGCCCTCGAGGGAAACGATCTGTGGTGGCTCTCGTCCCCTCCTGGAGCGCCCCCATCAAGTCGTACCGCCCTGAGATCTTGGGGTAGCCTGGGACCTACATGGCGAGGACGAACCGGGCCGTGCAGAGCGTCCCCGCGGGAGGCCGGAGGCGACCGCCCAGCGGTCGAACACGCTGCGGCCGGGAAGCTCAAGTCATCGACGGGAACGGCCGACATCCATCCACACGTGTGAACGGGAGGGGAGGCTGCGATGCGACTGTTTCGAGGACAGCCGCCCGCGTGGGCGATACTGGCGGTGGCACTGGGGTGGATGGTGGTTTCGGATCCACGCCTCGACCTCACGCCCCGCGCGGCGTGCCCGGCCGATGGCAGGAACGCCGAACGGCCAGACCAAGTCCGGCTCCTGCAAACGACCGCCGCCCCCGAACGCATCCCGCCGTCCGCGTCCGGTCTCTGGCTCGAGGGGGGGGGTGCCAGGTCGGCGGGTGCGGGCCCATCCCGCGCCGGTGTGGGGACGTATACACCGCATGCACGGAGCTCCCCGACCGCGTCCGCGTGATCGTGAGCGGCCACGTCCCGACGTGGGTTCTCGGTTAGCAAGTTCGAGGGCGACGACTCACGGCCCTTGCCCGACGCCGCCGAGAACCCGAGAGCGGACTTATCCCCCGATGCACGCGCAATCGCACGACCGCGGCCAAAAGAGGGGCGGAGGGTCAGCCTCCTCAGAGCAGCTCAGCGAACGGGCGGAGTCGGGCGACGGATTGGATGAGCCCGTTGCCCTCGAGCGTCGCGAGCAATTCCTCGGCGGTCTTGGGCGGGTTGCGGAGGCTTTCCCGTTGGCGCTTGACCGCGGCGCAAACCGGCCCGGGTGCGAAACCGAACAGGGACTCCAAGAACTCGTCCGGGTGCAGCGCCTCGACGCCGTAACCGGTCAGCGTCTCGGCTGGGAAGTCCTTCAGGTTGAAGGTGACGATCACCTCGGCGTCGGCGCGGATGGCGGCCGCGAGGACGTAACGGTCGTCCATGTCGGGGAGCAACACGGACTCGATCAGGGCTTCGTATCCGGTCACCAGACAGTCGCGGACGGCCTCGTTCATGAGCGCCCGGGTCCGGGCCAGGCGGTCGGGGGACACCCCCGGGATGTCTTTCAGAACGTTGCGGACCCACTCGTCGTGGATCGCCTCCGTCCACCGCGCCCGAACCAGCCCCGCCTGGGCGAGCCGGATGAAAAGGTCGCGTAGTGGGGCCGGGTACAAGACGTTCGCGTCGTAGACGGCCGTGACGGGGTGCTCCATCAGTAGCCCATCCCGAGCTCCTGGGCCTCGGCCGTGAGCTGGTCGAGGACCTTGGCCCGGGCGTCGTCGTCCTTCCGCTTGTAGGCCATCAGGTCGTCGAACCGGACGCGGCGGTACTTGCCGACGGTGCGGGACGGGATTCTCCCCTCGTCGAGCAGCTTGACGACGTAGGGCCGCGACACGTTGAGCAGGTCGGCGGCCTGCTGGGTGGTCAGTTCCGCGTGGGTGGGGATGAGGGTGACGGCGTTGCCCTGGGACATCTCGGTCAACAGGTGGAGGAAGAGCCGCACCGCGGACGCCGGCACGGACACCGTCTCGGTCTCGTCGCCATCGTCCAGTAGGCGGATGCGGACGCTCGCGCGACGCCCCAGCTTGCGGGTGGCTAAGAGGCGGCTCGACTCGCGGGCCAGCCGGGTATCGGCCTCGCTCGGTGAGACGGTCTCGAAGTTCTCGGCGATAAGTGTGGCCATCGGCTACTACCTCCTGCATTGCTACAAGAGAGCATACCACACAGTCGAAATGGACGCAACGCTCGAATCGCTCGAAACCGAAGGTGAGTGGGATCGCGGTCCCAACGCGGCCGGGGACGAGAACCGTTCCGGCATGGCAGACCCTTCGTGCCGCGCTTATCGGCGCTTCGGCTTGCCGCCGAGGGCCGACTTTAGCCGCTCGAACGCGACATCGACCATAGCATCCTCCGCCTGCGACTCGTCCTGCTGGTTCCGGCTACGGGGCAGGCGGTGCGGACCCGCGTCCTCTGGCCGGTATGAAGCCATTCCTTGTCGGCATGTCCGACCACCTGCCGAGCTCGAAGTGCCGTTGTGGGAATGTCCCACTTGACACCACGTCCCACTTCGAGGTAACTTCGATGAATAGTGAATGCCCGGACGGAGGAGCCCATGCACTCGGAAACCCGCACCACGGACGCGAAGGCGCGGCTGGTGCTACCCAAGTCGTTCGCCAACGCAACGGTCGTGCTCGAGCAGGTGAGTGAGACGGAACTCCGGGTCCGCCGGGCGAAGGTGGTGCCGGAGGACGAACTGCCGTTCAGCGAGGATTCTTCGGCGCCCCTCTCGGATCAAGACCGCGACCGGTTCCTCAAACTCCTCGAGTGCCCCCCGGCCCCCGCCCCGGCCCTCAAGAAGGCGGCCGCCCGCCACAAGGCCCGCCGTGGCTGAGTGGGTGGTCGAGCCGTTCGTCGCGGCCCACGAACGGGACGCCTTCTCGTGCGGGCGGCCGCCGCTCGACGACTTCATCCGCCTGCGGGTGAGCCAGTACGAGCGGCGGCGGCTCGGGAAGACGTTCGTGGCCGTGCCGCCCGGCGGCCGGGCCGTTCTCGGGTACTACACCCTCGCGGCCGGGGCGGTCTCCTTCGAGCGACTCCCCACCGACGCCGCCCGGCGGCTGCCGCGTCACCCGGTCCCCGTCGTCCTCCTCGCTCGGCTGGCGGTCGACCGGGCCAGTCAGGGGCTGCGGCTCGGAGAGGGGCTACTCCTCGACGCGCTTGGCCGGGCCCTTGCACTGTCTGGCGGCCTCGGGGTCCACGCGGTCGAGGTCGACGCCCTGGACGAGGCAGCGGCCGCCTTCTACCGCAAGTACGGATTCACCCCGCTCCTCGACGACCCGCTCCACCTGTACCTGCCGATCGCGACGGTCGAGGACGTGCTCGGGTGAGGGTCGAGGTCCACGGCGTCCGAGAAGTCAGCCGCCGCAATTTGGACCCGATCCGACCCGCCCCCTCCGCCGTCGATCAAAGTGGACCGTACGGGCCGGCCCCACGCAGGCCGGTCGTTCTTCTCACACCGGCCTCAACATAGGGAGCCTCCCCATGACCGGGGCAACCGACGACGGCGAGGGTGACCGAGACTTCTCCGACTTCATGGCGTCGG
>CAYUHJ010000283.1:0-7264 GCA_964444365.1 uncultured Alcaligenaceae bacterium
GGAGGTAGATCTGCCCGTCGGTGATGGAGATCACGTTCGTCGGGATGTACGCCGACACCTCGCCTTCGAGCGTTTCGATGATCGGCAGCGCGGTCAGCGACCCGCCGGACCCCGGCACCTTCACGATCTTGGTGTTCGGGAACTTGGCCTGGTCGTGCTTCGCCTGGTGCAACCCGCCGACTTCACCCGGCCCGAGGTAGACCATGCCGGCCGCGCCGGGTTGCCGCTTCTGGTCCGGGTGGCTGAGGCTGTTCACGCCCCAGTCGGCCGTCACCTTGCTCTCGTCCGCGTCGGCCGGGACGATGACGTACTTCTCGGCCAGCTTCGCGGAGCGTTCGAGCAACCGGCTGTGGCAGTAGAACACGTCGCCGGGGTACGCTTCGCGGCCCGGCGGACGCCGCACCAGCAGCGACAGTTGCCGGTACGCGGCGGCTTGCTTCGACAGGTCGTCGTACACGCAGAGCGTGTCCTTGCCCTGCTCGTACATGAAGTACTCGGCGATCGCGGTGCCCGCGTAGGGGGCGATGTACTGGAGAGGGGCCGAGTCGGACGACGACGCCACGACGACGATCGTGTAGTCCATCGCGCCGTTTTCGCGGAGCTTTTCCACGACGCCGGCGATCTTCGACTCCATCTGGCCGCAGGCGACGTACACGCAGATGACGCCTTCGGACTTCTGGTTGATGATGGTGTCGATCGCGATTTGCGTCTTGCCCGTCTTCCGGTCGCCGATGATGAGTTCCCGCTGGCCGCGGCCGATCGGGGTCATCGCGTCGATGGCCTTGATCCCGGTCTGCAGCGGCTGCTTCACCGGCTGGCGGTCGACGATCCCCGGCGCGGGGCTCTCGACGAGGCGGGTCTTGGTCGTCTGGATCGGCCCCTTGCCGTCGACCGGGTTGCCGAGCGGGTCGACGACGCGGCCGATCATCCCCTCGCCGACGGGGACGGACAGGAGTTGCCCCGTGGTGCGGACCTCGTCACCTTCCTGAACGAGGAGGTAGTCCCCGAGGATGATGATCGAGACGGAGCTCTCTTCGAGGTTGAACGCGAGGCCGCGGACGCCGGACCGGGGGAAGTCGAGCAGTTCGCCGGCCATCACGTCGGACAGGCCGTAGACCCGGGCGATCCCGTCGCCGACCTCCAGCACGCGGCCGACCTCGCGGGTGTCGGTCGTCGTGCGGTTCTGGTTCAGCTCTTCAAGAATGACTGAAGCGATCTCGTCCGCTTTGAATCTCATGGGAGCCTCGGGCCAGCAGTTGGTTTCGGACGGTGATGATCTTGGTACGGACCGAGGTGTCGAACACCTTGTCGCCGACGTGGACGACGAGGCCGCCGATCAACTCGGGGTTCACCCGCACCACCAGCACGGGCGTTTTCTTCAGGGCGGCGGTCAGCGTTTCGGTCAGCCTCGCCTTCTGGTCGGCGGTCAGTTCGGCGGCGGCCTCGACGAGCACCCGCTCGCGGTTGGCCCGGTTGTCGAGCAGGGTCCGGAACGCGAGGCCGATCAGCCGCAGCATCCCGAGCCGGTCCTTGCGGTTGAGCAGCCGCAGGAAGTCGAGGAACAGTGGGTTCGCCCGGCCCTCGAACACCTTCGTCAGGACCGCGTCTTTCTGCTTCCGGGTGACGGCGGCGCTGTCCAGGAACGCCTCGAACCCCGGCGCGTTCGGGAACACGTCCTGCCCGAGGGACAGGAAGTTGGCGGCCACCGCGGCGACCTCGCCCCGCTGCTCGGCGGCGGTCAGCAGGGCCTCCGCGTAGGTGCGGGGGATCCGGCCGGCGATCGTGTGGC
Organism: uncultured Alcaligenaceae bacterium; assembly: GCA_964444365.1. Taxonomy (GTDB): domain Bacteria; phylum Planctomycetota; class Planctomycetia; order Gemmatales; family Gemmataceae; genus CAYUHJ01. The sequence goes on from CAYUHJ010000283.1 coordinate 1,790, forward strand.
TGTTCGACGTGTCCGTCGTGAGCAGCAGGTTCTCGTAGAGCGCCTGCACCCGCTGCATCTCCTCGGGGCTCAACACCCCGGGCGAGCGGACCTGCTCCTCGAAGGACTGGTTCATGCTCATGGTCGCGTTCTCGTGTACTTCGCAACCGCGAATCTTCTCAGTCGGTCACTCGCTCCGCGAGTGCCCCGCTTTCTGCCCGAAATCGCATCTGCCCAGTAGCCAAGCGAGTTCCCACTTGGCTGCCGCAACTCGCTCCGCGAGTTGCCTACTATGCGTGGGACTTCGCGGCCGTCGCCAGTTCCGCCAGGGACTCGTCGAGCAGCTTGCGGTGGTCGTCCGCCGTGATCGACCGGCCGAGCGTCTTCGCGGACAGGTTCGTCGCGAGGCCGACGGCCTTCTCGTAGATCTCGGACAGGGCGGCGTCCTTGGCGGCGGAGATTTCCCGCTTCGCCCGCTCCCGCTCGGCGGCGGCGTCCTTCACGCCGGCTTCCTTCTCGGTGGCTCGAAGGGCGGCCGCGTCGCGGCGGGCCTCTTCGAGCAACGCCTTGATCTCGTCGTGGGCCTTGGCCTGCGCGGCCTTCAGTTCGGCCCGCAGGTCCTCGGCCTCCTTCTTCGCCTTCAGCGCCTCGTCGCGGGCGTTGAAGATGTCGGCTTCCCGCTTGGCGAGACCCTCGCGGATCTTCGGCCACGCGGTGGACGACAGGATCAGGCAGAGGAGCCCGAACACGATCAGGGTGAAGATGCCGAGGTCGTACCGTTGCAGGTCGAGGAACGACAGCCCGCCCTCTTGCTGAGCCTCGCCGTGTGCGGCCGCGGCCAGGGCCGGGTCGGCGACTGCGACCAGCGCGACGAGGGCCAGGGTGAATGTCAGCGGCCACCGCATGGCGGCTTCTCCGTGGTGGGGACTCAAAGTAGGTCACTCGCTCCGCGAGTGACCCGCTCGCACAGTGACTTCGGCCAATTCACACTGACCGCCGAAAACCGCCACTCGCGGAGCGAGTGGCCTACTGATCAAACGAAGATCGTCACGAGGCACAGCACGAGGCTGATGATCCCGGCCCCTTCGACGAGGCCCGCGATGATGAACATCGCGCCTTGAATCGCACCCGCTTGTTCCGGCTGGCGGGCGATGCCGTTCAGGGCGGCGAACCCGATCATCCCGAGGCCGAGGCCGATCCCGAGGACGCTCAGGCCCATCCCGATCGCGGCGGTCGTGTTGTGGACGACCTTCTGCGGGCCGGCCGGGGCCGGGGCGGTCTGGGCCATCGCCGGGGAGGACGCCCCGAGGAGGAACACGACGGCGACGATCATGGCGAACAGGGTGCTACGTTGCATGTCTACAAGTCCCTTGTCTACGGTGGTGAGTATCGGGTCCAGTCAACGGTTCGCCGGAACCCGCCCGGCGGTGGTCGGATCAGTGGGCCGGGTGCTTCGCCAGCGAGATAAAGATCGCCGTCAGGAACGTGAAGATGAACGCCTGGAGCCCGGCGATGAACAGTTCCAGCAGGCTCAGGGCGGTGACCATCAACACGCTGAACGGGGCGACCAGCCAGTACATCCAGCCCTCGTTCCCCTTCGCGATGTCGATCTGATACTCGGGGTTCGCAACGAGTTGGATGAAGAACAGGATCACGAACAGCACCGTGTGCCCGGCGAGCATGTTCGCGAACAACCGCACCGCGAGGATGATGGCGCGGATGAACGCGGTCATGTATTCGAGCGGGGCCATCATCGCGATCATGCCGTACTTGATGGCCGCGTTGTCCACTTCAATGTGCGGGACGAACGACTTCAAATAGTGGCCGAACCCGTTCTCGATGATGCCGCTGGTGTGGATGACCAGGAACGACACCAATGCCAGCGCCCCGGTCACGTAAATGTGCGCCGTCGGGGAGCCGAGGAACGGCAGCATCCCGAACAGGTTGTTGGCGAAGATGAACAGGAACAGCGTCGTCAGGAACGGCATGTACTTGTCCGCGTCGTGCTCGCCGAGGCTGGGGCGGGCGACCTTGTCGCGGATGAACAGCAGCAGGGACTCGATCAGGTTCCACAGCCGGCCCTTCGGCGGCTCGCCGGACGCGATCTTGTTCGCCACCCAGATCACCAGCACGCCGACCAGCAGGGCCGAGAGGGCCAGGATCAGGTGGAACTTGGTGATCGGCTCCGGCAGGTGGATGTGCAGGGTGTCGAAGACGTGGATCTCGTGCGAATCGCGGACGTGGTCGAACGGCGCGACCTGCTTCTTCTCCACGGCGGCGTGGGCGGCTTCGGCGGCGGCGAACAACATCGCTTATTCCCCCTCCAACCGGGCACGGGCGTCGGGGGCCGGGAGAGGCACCGCGAGCAGGACCGTTTCCGCCGCCAACGTCAACAGGTACGCGGCCAGCAACCAGACCAGGAAGCCGACCGGGGATTCGTCCGTCCACCGGACGCCGTAAAAGAGCGCCATCCCCCCGCCGAGGGCCGCGACCACACGGACCGGCACCCCGACGGCCATCCCCAACAGCCCGCCGAACGGCGTCCGGCGGGCGAACCACTTCGTGAGCCAGAAGACACCCACGGCGACCGGGACACAGAGCCCGAGCGCGACCAGGCCGGAGACGGCGTGGTCGACCCGCCCGGTTCCGGCGGCGAGGCCGGCGGCCAGCAAGACCGGCAACCCCGACCCGACCAGCCAGAGCAACTCCTGCCGCGTCACGACGCCCCCGGCGGATTCTTCGGCGTCGCCATCCGGATCAGGTGGACCATTGCGGCCACCGTTCCCAGAAGCGTCAGTCCGACGGTCGTCCAGGGCATCGTGCCGGCGAAGGAGTCGATCCCCACGCCCAGGAGCGTGAAGCACGCCATCTCCGAGCCGACCACCGCAAAGGCGATCGGACTCAACGGCTGGCGGCCCGGCGTCGGTGGGGTCATCGGCCCCTCGGGTTCCGGAACTCCGCCGTCACGCATTCCGTGTCCGCGACCGGGGTATTGTGGGGAGACGGGGTGGATCGTCAACAACCATTTCGTGAAATTATTCACAAGCCCCACGGCCGCCGGCACCCGAGCCCGAAGGGCATGGGGCGACACAAGTTTCAGCCCCACCGGACGGGAGCGGCCCGGAAGGTGAGGGGAAGTTTTCCCGGCCGAATCCGCGCCGGCGGCACAACTTCCCCCGCCGGACCGACCCGTTCTGCGCAACCGATTCGTTCGACCCGGAAAGTCCACAATCACGCGCGGTTGCGGACAACTCGCGTTGACAGGGGGGTGTCACTTTCTTTAGATTTGCTCTAAGTAAGGTTTGGGTGAAGTACGCGGGTCCGCGGTCGCATCCCGGTCCGCCCGTCGCCCCGACCGGCCCCGTCTTGGGAAGGACTCCCGGAGACGATCCCCCGCACGGACGCCCCTGCCCTTCCGCCCGGCGACGACGGCCGGTGGGAGTGTCCGCCGATGACGAAGTCGCCACTCAGCGACCGCCCGAAGAAGGATCTGTTCGACCTGGCCCGTCAGCGCGGAATCTCCGTGTGGGACGGGATGACCAAGGACGAGTTGGTCCAAGCGCTGTCCGCCAAACCCAAGTCCAAGCCCGCGGCGAAGCCCGTGCCGGCCGCCAAGGCCCCGCCGGTGAAGTCGGCCGCCAAACTGACGGCCAAGCCCGCCACGAACGGCTCCGCAAAGCCCGTCGCGGCGAAACCGGCCGTCAACGGGTCGGCGAAGCCGGCGGCCAAGCACCCCCCCGCCAAGCAGCCGACCGTCCCGGCCCCGGCCCGACAGTCGGTCCCCGCCAAGCCGGCGGTCGTGCCTCCGGCCCCGGCCAGGCCGACCCTCCCCGTCGCCGCCAAACCCGCCGCCCCGGTCAAGCCGGCCCCGAAGGTGCCGCCCGTCGCGATTCCTTCGGACAAGGACCTGTCCTACCGCAACGGCAAGGCCACCGGCCCGGTCCGCGACCAAATCCTGCTCAGCGGCCCGGACCCGTTCTGGCTCCACGCCCAGTGGCAACTGTCCGTTCAGTCCGTGCAGCGGGCGGAAGCCGCGCTCGGGCAGGACTGGCACGGGGCGAAGCCGATCATCCGCCTGTTCGACGTGACCAGCCAGGACACGACGAGCACGTCCGAAGCCCCGATCCGGGACATCGTGATCCACGGCGGGTGCAGCCACTGGTACATCGACGTCCCGCAGCCGCCGCGGTCGTACCGGGCGGACATCGGCTACCTGTCGCGGCGGCAGACGTTCTTCGTCCTCGCCCGGTCGAACGTCATCACCCCGCCGAAGGCCGGCGCGAGTGAAGTGCTCGACGAGAACTGGGCCGCGAACCTCGAAGACAAGGCCGCCGAGCGGCTGATCGCGGCGGCCGTCGGCGGCGAACCGGGCGGAGCCCCGTCCCCCGCGGACCTGCCCGACGACCCGTTCCGCCGGCAGCCCAAGGAATCCCCCTTCGGCTCCGGCGCGGTCCTGCCCGGCAAGCTCAAGAAGTTCTTCTTCGAGATCGACGCGCAGCTGATCGTGTACGGCAAGACCGACCCGACCGCCGCCGTGACGCTCCAGAACGAGCCCGTCAAGCTCCGCCCGGACGGCACCTTCACGATGCGCTACCCGCTGCCGGACAGCCGGCAGATCATCCCCGCCGTCGCCACCTCCACGGACGGCATGGAAGAACAGACGATCGTGCTCGCGGTCGAACGCAACACCAAGCGTCTCGACCCGATGATCCACGACCTCTACGGGGACACCTGAGAGCCGCCCCCCCTGCCGCGGAGTTCGCTCCGCGGCAGGTTCCTACCGCTTCTTCTTCCGCTCGACTTTTCGCCGCACCCGGAACCCTTCGCCGGCACTGTGGTACGTCACGAGCACCGCCCCGGCCCCGGCGTACCGCTCGAACAGCTTCGCCGTCACGTCCTCCTCGTCCGGCCACGGGTAGGCGTAGATCACGTCCATGTCGTCGATCTCCAGCCCGAGTTCCTCGTAAGAGTCGTCGCCGTCGGTCGTGAGCCAGGCGTACTCGCCGGCGGCGCACACCTTGTCCTCGGCGGCGCGGGGCACGAAACTGCCGCGGGCGAACTCGGCGGACAGGCCGAAGTCTTCGGCGAGGAGTTGCGCCTGGGTCACGAGGTCCGGTTCGACCTCGATCCCGTAGGCCTCGTAGTCGAGCATCGCGGCGAGGCCGGTGACGACGCCGAAGCCGCTGCCCCATTCGCAGAACCGGTTGCCGCGGACGAGCGAAGCGTCGGCGAGGCCGCGGAGGACGGCGTACGCCCCGGCATAATCGCTGGGCACGAAGGCCGGGCACCGGGACTTCATCTGGAACCGCTCGATCCGCCGGTCCGCCTCGGCGACGAACTTCTTCACCGCCTGCGGCACGGGTCGGGGGTCCGGCAGTTCGACGGCGGTCAAGGGCATCGCGATCTCGAAAGGGGACCCGCCCGCGCGGGCGGAGCGGTCGGTTCATTCTAAGGGCGAGCGGCGGGGCGTGAGCCCGCCGCGTTCGGGCGCTGCGG
>CAYUHJ010000284.1:0-7260 GCA_964444365.1 uncultured Alcaligenaceae bacterium
GACCCGGCCTGCGGCCACCCTCTCCCCCAAGGGGAGAGGGTTAAGGACGCTCCCCGTTCTCTTGCTCCTCCTCTCCGGCTGTGCCGAAAAGCCTTCGGACACGATGTCGACCGCCCCCGCGGACCTGCCGCCGGTCGTCGTCACCGTCGAGCCGCTGCGGACCCGTTCGATCCAGCGAGAGGTCACGGCCGTCGGCACCCTGTACGGGTTCAACGAGGTGACGCTCGCGCCGAAGGCGGAAGGCCGCGTCCGGCACGTCTACGTCGACACGGGTGACGTGGTGGTGCCGGGCACGGTCCTGCTCGAACTCGACCCGACCGACTACGAACTGGCCGCGTTCGAAGCCAAGCGCGGGCTCGACGCGGAACTCGCGCGGCTCGGGCTGGCCGAGTTCCCGAAGGGGACGCTGGACGTGGACGAGGTGCCGAGCGTCCGCCGGGCGGAGGTCGCGCTGGCGAACGCGAAGGTCCGGTTCGAGCGGGTGAAGGGGCTGTTCGCGCGGCAAGCCGCGTCGAAGGACGAGTTCGACCTCGCCGAAACGGACCTGAAGGCGGCCGACGCCGCGAAGCGGGACGTCATCACGCAGGCCCTCGCCACGCTCGCCTCCGCCCGGTTGCGGCACGCGAGCCTGGAGGTGGCCGAGCAGCGCATCCGGGACGCGAAACTCTTCGCGCCGACCCCGCCGGGGTTCGAGCCGTGGGCCGCCGTGGTCGGGCACGCGGCCAGCCCGGTGAAGTACGCCGTCGCCCAGCGGCTCATCACCACGGGCGACATGGTCCGCAGCATGCCCGTGACGAACGCCTTCCGGCTGGTCATCGACACGGCCCTGAAGCTCGTCGTCGCTGTGCCGGAGAAGTACACCCCCGAGGTCCACGTCGGTCAGCCGGTGGCCGTCCGCGTGGAGGCGTACCCCGGCCAGACGTTCACCGGCGTCGTGGCGCGGATCAGCCCGGTCGTCGACCAGCAGAACCGCACGTTCGCGGTGCAAGTCAACGTCCCGAACTTCAACGGCAAGCTGATGTGCGGCGGGTTCGCCCGAGCCGCGATCCAGACCCGCGTCGAGCCCGCGGTGAAGACGGTCCCGCCCCACGCCCTGACCGCGTTCGCGGGGGTGATGAAGGTGTTCGTGAACGACAACGGCAAGGCGAAGGGTATCGAGGTGACGACCGGCACGCGGGACAAGGACTGGGTCGAGGTGATCGGCCCGCTGCCAGACGACGCGAATGTGGTCACAAGCGGGTTAGCACAACTCGTGAACGGCTCGCCGCTCAAGATTCGAGCCGAACAAGGGAAGTGACACCCTGGTGTCACTCGTTGGGGACACGGCGAATTTCGAGGATTCCGCATGTCGATCTGGGACATCTGCATCCGGCGGCCGGTCTTCACGCTGATGCTCGTGACCGCACCGATCGTGTTGGGAATCGCCTCGTACCTGCGGCTCGGGGTGGAACTGTTCCCGAACGTCGACGTCCCGGTCGTCGTCATCACCACCACGCTGAAGGGTGCGAGCGTCGACGAGATGGAGTCGGCTGTCACGAAGCCCGTCGAAGAGGTCGTGAACACCGTGTCCGGCATCGACGAACTCCGCAGCACGACTCGCGAGGGGATGTCGCAACTCGTCGTCGGGTTCAAGCTGGAAAAGGACGGCGACACGGCCGCGCAAGAGGTCCGGGACAAGCTCTCGACGTTGACGCCGCGGCTGCCGGTCGGGACGGACCCGCCCACGGTGGAGAAGTTCAACCTGGACGCCGCCCCGGTCGTGACGGTCGCGGTGTCCGGCCGGCGGTCACTGCGGGAAGTGACAGAGATCGCGAAAAAACTGATCAAGGAAGACCTGGAAGGCGTGTCCGGCGTCGGGGCCGTGATTCTCGTCGGCGGCCAGACGCGGGCGATCAACGTCACCGCCGACCCCACCCAACTCCGTGCCCGGGAACTGTCCATCGCGGACGTCCGCGGGGCGCTGCTGCGGCAAAACCTGGAACTGCCCGGCGGCCGGGTCCACTCCGGCGGGCGGGAAGAGGTGCTCCGCACGCTCGGCCGGATCCGCACGCCGAGCGACTTTTCCGAACTCATTCTCGATTCCCGCAAGGGCTACCCGGTTCGCATCAAAGACGTGGCACGCGTCGAAGACGGCGTCGAAGAACCCCGCGGCCTGAGCCGACTCGACGGCGATATCGCGGTGAGCCTGATCGTGCAAAAACAGTCCGGCGGGAACACGGTCGCCGTCGCCGACGCGGTCAAGGCCCGGCTCGACCGCATCCGCCCGACGCTGCCGGCAGACATCCGCGTCGAGGTGATCCGCAACCAGTCGAAGTTCATCAAGGGGTCCATCGAGGAGGTGAAGTTCCACCTGCTGCTCGCGGCGGGGCTCGTGTCCGGCGTGCTGTTCCTGTTCATCCGCGACGTGCGGACCACGGTCATCGCCGCCCTCGCGGTCCCGACGAGCATCATCGGCACGTTCGCGCTGATGGACGTGATGGGGTTCACGCTGAACAACATGACTCTGCTGGGCCTGATCCTCGCGGTCGGGATCGTCATCGACGACGCGGTCGTCGTGCTGGAGAACGTGTTCCGGCACATGGAGGTTCACCACCGCACGCCGCTCGAAGCCGCGTCGGTCGCCACGAAGGAGATCGCCCTCGCGGTGCTGGCGACGACGCTGTCGCTGACGGTGATCTTCGCTCCGATCGCGTTCATGTCCGGGCAAGTGGGGCGGTTCTTCAACAGCTTCGGGTGGGTCGTCGGCTTCGCGATCCTGCTCAGCATGGGCGTCAGCTTCACGTTCACGCCGATGCTCTGCGCGTGGTTCCTGCGGCCGATCAAACACAACCCCTCCCCCGGCCCCTCCCCGAAACGGAGAGGGGAGGAAGAATCCGATCGATCTCCCCCTCTCCGCCTCGGGGAGGGGGATGGGGGGAGGGGTTCTCCGTCCGGCGGCGTGTGGGGCTGGGTGACGCGGCGGTACCTGGAAATCCTGCGGTGGTCGCTGCGGCACCGGTGGCTCGTCGTGGTCATTGCGGTCGCGACGTTCTGTACCACCCCGTTCCTGTTCCTCGCCGTCGGCACGGACTTCGTCCCTAAGGACGACCAGAGCGAGTTTGAAGTCGCGCTCACGCTTCCCGAAGGGTACACGCTTGACCGGTCGAGCGCGGCGTGTGCGGAACTCGAAGGCAAGCTCGCGAAGTTGCCGGGCGTCACGAACGTGTTCACCACCATCGGCGAGACGTCCGGGAACGTGGCGAAGGGGCAGGGGGACGTGACCAAGGTCACGATCTACTGCCGGATGACGGACCTCACGAAGCGGGACTTCACGCAGATGCAGACGATGGCCGACGCGCGGAAGCTGCTGGCCGACTACCCGGACTACCGGGCCACCGTGCAGGAGGTGAAGCTGTTCAGTTCCTCCGCGTTCAAGAACGTGCAACTGGAACTGAACCTCCGCGGGCCGGACGGGGCGAAGCTCGACGAGGCGGCGGCGAAGGTCGTGACGTGGATGCGGACGAAGCCGGACCTGTTCACCGACGTGGACACGAACGCGGCGAGCCGGAACCCGGAACTGCAAGTCGTCATCGACCGGGACAAGGCCGCCGACCTCGGCGTCAGCGTGCAGGCGATCGCGACGACGCTCAACGTGCTCGTCGGCGGGGAGCCGGTGACGAAGTACAAGGAGGGGGCGGAGCAGTACGACGTGTGGCTGCGGGCCGACCTGCCCAGCCGGGACCGGCCCGCGGCGGTGGCCGGGCTGAGCGTGCCCGCGGCGGACGGCCGGCTCGTCGAACTGCGGAACCTCGCCCACCTCGACCCGAGCCGCGGGCCGTCGAACATCGAGCGGTACAACCGGCAGCGGACGGTGTCCGTGGTGTGCAACCTCGGGGCCGGCGTCGCGCTCGGGAAGGTGCTGCCGGAGGTGGACGCCTACGTCCGGTCGCTGAACCTGCCGCCGGAGTACCGGCACGAGTTCCTCGGCGAGGCGAAGCTGATGGCCGACTCGAACTCGAACTTCGCGATGGCGTTCCTGCTCGCGTTCATCTTCATGTACATGATCCTCGCGGCGCAGTTCGAGTCGCTCGTCCACCCGGTCACGATCCTGATGGCGGTCCCGCTGACGCTGCCGTTCGCGCTGCTGTCGCTGCTGGTGCTGCGGACGCCGCTCGACGTGTACGCGATGATCGGGCTGTTCATGCTGTTCGGGATCGTGAAAAAAAACGGCATCTTGCAGGTGGACTACGCGAACGTCTTGCGCGCGAGCGGCGTCCCGCGGGACCGGGCGATCGTCGAGGCGAACGAAACCCGCCTGCGGCCGATCCTGATGACGACGATCATGCTGGTCGCCGCGATGGTCCCGATCGCGACCGGTCGGGGACCCGGTGCCGGGGCCCGGGCGAGTATGGCGAAGGTGATCCTCGGCGGTCAGTTGCTGTCGCTGCTGCTGACGCTGCTCATCACGCCGGTGGCGTACTCGCTGTGGGACGACTTCACGCAGTTCCTGCGGCGGGCCCACCGGTGGGCGACGACGGGGAAGCCGCCGGCCCCCGCGCCGTCGGCCCTCGGCGACACCCCGCCCGACGGACTCCCGCCCGTTCGACCGGGTCCGGCACGGGATCCGTTGGCGGAACCCGCGAGGTGAATCAGATCCAGCCGGCGCTCTCGTCCCGGACGATCCGCTCCAGGGCGTCGATCCACTTCGGGTGGTCGTTCAGGCACGGGACCGCCCGCAGGTGCTCGCCGCCGGCGTGCTCGAAGACTTCGCGGCTCTCGTTGCCGATCTCGTCGACCGTCTCCAGGCAGTCCGCGGTGAACCCGGGGAGCACCACGGCGACCTTCTTTTTCCCCGCTTTCGCGAGCGACTCCAGCACGTCGTCCGTGTACGGCTTCAGCCACGGGTCGCGGCCGAACCGGCTCTGGTACGTCTGCGACCACTTGGTGCGCGGGAGCTTCAGCCGGGCCATCAGACCGCGCGTCGTGCGGACGACGTGGGTCGGGTAGTGGTCGCCGCGCTTGGCGTACTTCTGCGGAATCCCGTGGAAACTGACCACGAGGTGGTCCGGCTGCCAGGGGAGCGCCTTGAGGTCGTCCGTCACCGTGGCCGCGACCGCGTCGAGGTAGGCCGGGTGGTCGTAGTACGGCGGCACGACCCGGAGGGCCGGCACCTTCCGGACGCGCATCATCGCCTTGAAGAGCACGTCGGTCGCGCCGGCGGACGTCGTCGCGGAGTACTGCGGGAACATGGGCACGGCGACGACCCGGTCGACGCCGCTCTCGATCATCTCGTTCAGCACGGTCGCCAGCGGGGGGTTGCCGATCATCATGCCGAAGCGGACGGGCTGGTTCGGGAACCGCTCTTGGAGCAGGGCGGTCTGCCGCTTCGTGTAGTGCATCAGCGGCGAGCCCGTGACCGGGTCCCAGATGCGGGCGTACTTCTCGGCGGACGCGGCCGGGCGGGTGCGGAGGATGATCCCGTGCAGGATCAGCTTCCACTTCCAGCCCTGGTTCTCGATCACCCGCGGGTCGGACAGGAACTGCCGCAAGTACGGCCGGAGAGCCGCCGCGGTCGGGGCGTCGGGCGTGCCGAGCTGGATCAGGAGAATCCCGGTCATGGGTGGCGAGGTCGTGGGGTGGCGAGGTCGTTCGGGGATACCCACCAATCATAGGCACCCGCCCCGCCGACTCACCACCTGACCCCCTCACCACTCTTTTTTGAGGTGCTCGACCACCGCGGACATCATCGGAAAGGCGTAGAACGCGGCCCCCACGTGCGTGGCGTCGAGCCACACGATTTTCGGCTTCTTGTCGCACGCTTCCCACAGCCGGGTCATCGCCGCGGGCTGGACGACGTCGTCCCGGCTCGCGGCAATGAACAGGAGGTTCTTCCCCTTCAGACACGCCGCGTAGGTCAGCGGGTCGACGGGGTCGATCTTCTTGCGGAGCGCCTCCTTCGTGATGCCGACGGCTTTCAACACGCTCGTCAGCAGCGCCGCCTTGGGGTGGTCCCAGAACGCATCGACGAGGCCGCCGCCGCCGAGGAGCAGGCACGCGGACGTGATCCGCGGCTCGGCCGAGACGACGAGCGCCCCGACGATGCTCCCCAGGCTCGTGCCGACGAGTGACAGCCTCTTCGCGTCGACGTCCGGCTGGGCGGCGAGCCAGGCGGTCGCCCGGCGGCAGTCGAGTACCGCTTGTCGGACGTTCTTGACGCTGAGGTCCACGTCCGGGGACAGCAACCGGTGCTTCCCTTCGGTCGGCCGGCGGGGGCCGTAGTACGGCAGAACCACGACGAGTGCGGACACGTCGTGCATCGCCAGCCACATCGCTTCGCCGCGGGCGACCACCAGTTGGCCGTCCAGCACGTCGAGCACCACCGCGGCGGGGTACTTGCCGGGCTTCTTCGGCCGGAAGTATTCGCAGACGACGGTGTTGTTCTCGGCGTGCTCGGTCGCGACCGCGGACGGGAACGTGACCGTCGACACCTCGACGTCCGAATACTTCAACGTGTACTTCGGCGTCACGGTCGCCGGGAACGAGTGGGGTTCGAGGCGGAAGCGCTCGGGGACGTTGTTCTTCGCGTCGTCGGCGGTGAACGCGACTTCCGACTTCGTCACCACGGCGTCCGCCGCAGGCGCGGGCCAGGCGAAGGCGGTGACGGCGAGCAGGGCGGACAGGCGGGTCATGCGTGACCTCGTCGGCGGGAAGGGGAACGCCGGACATGGTACGCGGGCGGCGAGTGTGCCGGCAAGTCGGTTCGGCAGGGCCGCGAACGACCGCGGGCCACCGTCCGTGGTGGCCCGTCGGGTAGCGTGCCTCACCGTCCGTGGCGAGGTGTCTCGGGGTGACGTTACGGGCCGATCGCGCCGGAGCCGCGTTCGCCGGTCCGGATGCGGATGCAGTCGTCCAGGCCGAGCACGAAGATCTTGCCGTCCCCGACGTTGCCGGTGTCCCCGGTCCGGGCGGCGTGGACGACGGCCTCGACCGTCGCCTCAACGAACGCCTCGTTGACGGCGATTTCGAGCTTCAATTTCGGCAGCAGGCGGATCTGGACCTCGGCCCCGCGGTACACTTCCGTGTACCCGCGTTGCATGCCGCACCCGCGGACGTCCGAGACGGTCATGAGGTACACGTCCCGCTCGGCGAGTGCCTTCTGCACGTCTTCGAGTTTCTCCGGACGGATGATCGCGACGACGAGCTTCACTGAGTCCTCGGTGGTGGGTGGAAGGAATCGGGCGGGAACCCCCGCTCGCGGGTGCGAGCGGGAGTGCGATGGTC
>CAYUHJ010000285.1:0-7249 GCA_964444365.1 uncultured Alcaligenaceae bacterium
GTCTCCCGGCTGACCCCGGCCTCCCGCGCGAGGGCGGCCTTGGGCTCGCCGGCCGCCGCCCGGGCGGCCAGTTCGGCGGCCTGATCCGGGGTGAGCAACCGCGTCCGGCCGCGGTACACGCCCCGCCGTCTGGCCGCCTCGATCCCCTCCCGCTGCCGCTCCCGGATGAGGTCGCGCTCGAACTGGGCGACCGCCCCGAGCATGGTGAGCAGTAACTGCGACATCGGGCTGTCGTCGCCGGTGAAGGTGAGCGCCTCCTTGCGGAACTCGACGACGATGCCCCGGCGGGTGAACTCCTGCACCAGCCGCCGCAGGTCGTCCACGTTGCGGGCCAGCCGGTCCATGCTGTGCACGACGAGCGTGTCGCCGTCGCGGGCGTACTGCCGGAGTTCCTGGAGCTGCGGCCGGTCGGTGTCCTTGCCCGAGGCACGCTCGACGAACACGCGGTCGAGCTCGACGCCGTCGAGCTGCCGCTCCGGGTTCTGGTCCTCGCTGCTGACCCGGATATAGCCGATCCGCTGTCCTTTGCCCGGCATGGTCGTCATCGACCCGTGAGTAGCCAGGCGCGGTGGACGGCCGAGATGTCGTCGAACGGCCGCACCCACTCGACCGACCCGTGGGTGAACCGGGCGACGTAATGGGCCTCCCGTCCTGCCGTGTCGATCCCGTACAGGTCCAGGTCGCCGTGGTAGTTCAGGTCGACGTCCGCGACGTGCCACGGGCGACCGAGGCGGGTGTCCCCGACCTCGGGCTCGGGGTATTGGTGCTGGTGGAAGATCAGGCGGCCGGCGGCCGTGACGGTGAAGTGGTCCATGCAGCACCACAGCGACTTAGTCTGGAACGCCCGGCCCGAAACCTCGCGGCCGTCCGGCAGCGGGTACTCACACGTCACGTCGTCAAACATTTCCACCTCCCCCCATGCACTCGCGCCCGCCGCTCGTCATTGCCCGAGCTCGGCGGCCAGAAGGTCAACGATCGAGTACGCCGGGGCGGCCCGCCTGTGAAATGGGCGGTCGGCGGTGACCACCCGTGCCCCCGGGTTGGCCAGGGCGGCCGCGAGGTACAGGCAGTCTTGGATCGCGTGGCGGATGTCGAGGGCGAGCGTCCTGGCCTTCGGCAGGAGGTCCTCGTCCGGGATCAGTCGCACGGCCCCGAGCGCCAGGTCCGCCTCCCACTGCTTACAAACCTCTGAGGCCCGTTCGCGGGAGATAAGGCCCTCGCGGTAGCAGCGGAGAACCGCCCCCGCGACCTCGATACGAATCAAGGCGGGGGCAACGAGCGGCCGGGGTGACGTAAGAAGTGCGGCGGCCTCCTCGGAGCCCGGCTCGTTGAGATACCACTTGGCGGCTATGCTGGCGTCCACGACGATCACCCGCGCCGGTCCCGTTCCTCGCGGATGGCGGCGGTGCTATCCGGCAACAGGCCGTGCTCGCGCCCGATGGCCTCTCGCAGGCGGGCGGCCCGTTCGGCGATCTCCCGGCGGGGCCGGAGTGCCAACTCGGTCAGCCGCTCACGCAGCTCTCCCTCCAGGGACAGGCCGTGCGCCCGGGCCTGCGCCTTGAGCTCATTCAACACCCAGTCATCGAGGTTTCGGACGCGTAGTTCAGACATGACATAACCGCACTATTTCACACATCATGCAATAGTGCAGCAACATCATCGTTATGTCAACAATTGTATTGATGTCGGCGGAGTGCGTTGTTCGGCCGACAAGGCTTGCCCTGTCAGTGTGGGTCATGACCTCGGTTGACGGCTGTCAGGAAAGAGTGTGTGTCAACCCTGAAGGGACGAGTCTGCGGCGTTGCGAGACCTGTCAGGTTGAGGTGTACGTGACGTGACAGCACGATTTCGGTCTTATTTGGCAAGATTCAGCAAACAATAATAGATGCAGATTCACACATGATTCATGTTTAGACACGTTACTTGGCCCAATTTGGCCAGTCCTCTCGGCCTACGATGACCCGACCGCGTTCGGACCGGCTGCGGTCTGCGGCTCGGAAGACGTGAGTGGTGATTCAGCAGTCATGACAGCCGCCCGCCGGGCTTGCAGCCGACGCGACCGCCGCTTCGACCACCAGATGTACGCGCCGCTCACACTCAACACCGCGGTCAACACGCCGGCCACGGCGACGACGAGCTTGTAGGCCATCCCGCCCACGGCCGCGAAGTGCAGGGCGTACAGCCACGACGTGATCGTGTTCCCGGTCGGCCCGCTGGTTGCGGCCTGGAACGCCCGCTGCTCCCCGGTGTCGCCGTCGAAGTACACGAACGTGCTGCCCCACGTGCTCGCCACGTCCAGCGAACTGCTCACGCGGTACTGGTACACGCCCTTCGCCGGGTCGTACCGCAGACGCTGTTCGTTGCCGACCGTGAAGCCCCGCTCGGCGGCCTCGGCCGCCATCAATTCCTTGCCGCGGGCGTGGGCCGCCCGCCAGTCCAGCTTCGGTGCGGTCAGCGGCGACTCTCGCTTGGGGAACGTGCGGTCGGGCCGCTCGCCCATACCAAACGTCGCCTTCATCACCGGGTGGTACACCTGCCGCAGATTCAGGCCCACGGCCGACCACGCGAACACGAATAGCAGTGCCCACAGCCACAGTCCGCCGGCCCGGTGGAAGGTAAACGTCGCCTTGAACGTGCTGCCGGTCTTCACCTTCCACGACTGCCACCACCGCCGCCACCAGCCGACCGCGGCGGCGGGCGAGGCCGACTTGGTCGAGGCCGGGAACGTCAGGTACGCCCCGACGAAGCAGTCGAGCGTCCACAGCAGGGCGATGATGCCGAAGATCAGCGAGCCGACTTCGCCGAGGGCGAGCGAGTAGTGCAGCTTGTACGCGAACGGCATCAGGTTCTTCGTGCCCTGCGTGATGTCGCCCCACTTGCGCGAGCCGAGTACCACGCCCGTGTACGGGTCCACGAAGTACTCGTTGTCGGCGTCCTTGTTCGCCGGCTCGACGAAGAACTCGACGGCGTGCCCCGGTTCAACCGGCTTGAGCGGGACCATCTTCGCCTTCACGCCAGGGACGGCAGCCTCAAGCCGCTCGCGCAAGGTGAAACCGTCGAGCGACTGGGCCGCGGCGGACGGCGGCGTGACCCGCATCAAGCTCGGGTTGAAGAGCGCGTCGAGTTCGTGGTTGAACGCGAGCAGGCTGCCGGTCAGCCCGGCGACGACCAGGAACATGGCCATCAGAAGGCCGACGTAGCGATGAAGGAAGACGGCGGTGCGGCGCATGCGATGGTTTCTCCAGGTTCGCTCCAGGTTCTTCAACGACTCCCGGCCCCGGCCATCCGGGGGTCGTACTGAACCCGGTGTGGCGTTTTCTCCACTCTCCCACCGATGTCCTCCGCGAACGCTGACACGGCAATCGCCGTGTCGCCGCCCGGCACGTCCAGTTCGATCTCCCACTCCGCGTGGTCGTCCCGGAGCGAGTAGGCACGCCGGCCGTTCACGGTGACCCGCTTCACGGAACTGCTGTCCGCCGTGACGCCGCGAACCAAGAGCCGCCCTCCTTTTGGCTGCACATGCGTGATCACGGTCAACGGCGGCTGGTCGTCGAGGAATCCGCCGATCCCGGCGTAGTATTTCCCCTGATGGGGGCCGTCGTTCTCATCCCCGGCGGGCAACGGCATGCTCAACGGCATGTGCATGTCGCGGTGACCGATCTCTCGCATCGACGTGTTGCGGTAGGTGTGCCGGTCGATCACCGACCGCCAGATGCCGTAGGTGGAGCGGTACACGTCGAAGCCGTCCAGAAATACCCCCGTCGTTCCCGCGTGGAACGACCAGTTGCTGTCCCAGAAGCGGAGCTTGCGGATGTGGAACGGATGGCTGCCGTCAGGATGAGCCTCGGCTGCCTCCGCGACGATCTGCTTGTTCTGCTTGCTGAACGACATGATTCCCGATTCGGGGCGGTGCAAGCCACGCAAGTTCAGGCCGAAGAACGGCAGCGAGTGGCCCTCGTTATCCTCGAAGCGGACGAATGGAAGCACACGAACGTCTTGCTTCCGCGTCGTGCCGTCGGCCTGGAGAATAGGCCGCACGGGGTCGAATTTGTCCGCCTTGCGTGCCTCGAAGTTGTAACCGTATTCGGCGCACTCTACCGCCACGTTGCGGGTGAAACTGTTCAGACTGTTCGCCCACCAGAACCCCGCACCCCGGTTCTGGTCGAACGGCAGAACCTGGTCGGGCAGCGGCTTGCCCGGCAGGACGAGAGCCGCGAGGTTACGATCCAGGATGTTGAACGTCTCCGTGGCATCCTCCAGAAAGAACCCGTGACCCACGGAGCCGTAGCCGACGCAATCCCGGACGACGAGGTACTGGGTGCCGTGAATGGTCAGCCAGCGGTTGTGGCTGTCGTGGATGCTGGCACCGATGACACTGCTGCCACGCATCGTGTCGCGGCACAGGTGAAAGTGCAGGGCATAGCGGCCCAGGACATCCTTCTTGCCCAGGTGACGGAACTCGGCGTAGGAGATCGACCCGGCGGAATGCCGGTGGTACATGGTGTGGCCCCGGACCCCGTCCGGGGCGGCAGACTCAACGACGACATTCCGGCTCAGGTTGGCCACCTCGCCCCGGTAGTCCCCCTCCGCGAAGTGGGCGAAGGTCGTCGGCTTGTCGAGTTTCAGCGTCCAGCCGGTTCGCCCCGACTTCGCCTCAACGACCTTCCTCTGCTCGGTCTGGGACAGCCTGGGGAAGACGGACTTTTCAAAGTCGAAGGCGGGACGGTGGGTTCCCGTGAGGATGACCTGATCTCCCTTCTTCCAGCCAGCCAGGGAGTCCCGCACCTCGATGATCTCGTCTCCAGCCTGGACCGAGCGGGCGAGTTTCACCCAGGTTCGTTCCAGGGGCGCGCCGTGGAAGTCCATCCGCCCGCCACAGCAGACGATGGCGGGGCAACTCTGCTTGTCCAGCCCATCGACGTGCGTCAGGCGAATCGTGGCAGTGTGACTGGAAGGGATCGGATCACCCTGAGATCCCACTTCCAGCGCAGGCCGAGGCCGATGGGCATCCGGCTTCTCCATGTGGGCATCGCAGTCGAACCCGTCCTCGGAGGCGTCGTCGCCGGCCTGAATCTTGATCAACCCCACGTCCAGCCGAGTGTCTCGGTCACGGGCGAAGGTCAACGCCCCGGCGACGTGGATCGAGCGGATGACCGCGTCCGACTTGAGATCGTAGATGACGGCGTGGCCCTGGGCTACCTGGACCCGGCTGCCCGCGTCAGGCACCTTGTTTCCTTCCCAGGTACTCGCTGCCGACCACGCCCCACTTTTGGTGGAGCGGATCAGGAGCGGTTTCGCTGGGTTCTCGGTCGCCCCCTTCTGTGATGAAGGGGGCGGTTCTTCGGCCTGCACCGAGGTATGTCGGGGCGAGAGAATGCCGCCCGTCAAGGTGACGCCGAGGCCAACCACGACCGCGGCGATCAGGATGCGTTGCATGAATGCCTCATGTTCCAGGTGGTCCGACCGTCAGTCCGCCCGCTCTTTCTTCGCAGCCGCCGGCCGCCGGTCGATGAGTTTCTTCGGATCAATCTCCAGGCGGAACGGTTCCAATTCCTTCCCGTCCGGCACGGGCACCTTGACCCGGTAGCGAGAAGTTTTGAAATCCCCGAAGGCTCCCCCGAAGCGGTCGTAAGCGGAGTTCGGGTCATTCGATGACATCCAGAAGAATGTGACCATGTATTCCCCGGCCACCGTTCCGTCACCCGCGCCGTCAGAGGAGAGGGTGAACCGGCCGTTCTCGTCGGTGACGGCTACCGGGTTGCGGGCGTTACCGGTGACGGACTCGTCGGTGTGACGCAGGCAGACGTTGACACGACCCGCCGGCTGACCGTTGACGAGTACGGTCCCGGTCACGGGATGCTTGTCGGGGCCGCTTTTGCCGCAGCCCGACGCAAGCAAAATCGGGAGGAGTACCAGGGAGCAGATTCGAGCGTTCATCAGGGTCGTGCCTCAACGAGTCAAGTTATGTTTGCTTCAGTCGAGGTTGACGATCCGCCCTTCATCTTTCCCGACAATCGCGGCCATCGTTTCAGGGTCGGTACTGTCTTTGAGGAAGCGAACCGAGCCGTCGGCCAGGGCCACGTTCGACCCGCCGGTGTGGAAGCTGTAGACGTTCGACCCGTTGTTCGTGCAGTTAATGACGCAGTTGCCGCCACCGCTGGTCAAGCCGTCCGTGCTGTACCGGCGCAGGGAGATGCGGTTGTTACCGCCCCAGTGTCCTCCGAAGTGGGGTCGCTTACCCGAGGGAACCCGATTGGTCGTCAGGTACAGGGTGGCTCCCCCAGAAACCTCGCCGATCAGAGCGGTGTTGCTGGTCCCGTCCGTGATGCCCGTGAGCGTCGTCGGCGGCTTGAGGTAGTCCATCGGACCGTTGAACGTTCCGATCCCCGGCACCGGGGCGTTGGCCATCGAGAAGTACTCGCTGATCCCCGCCTGATAGATGGTGACGCTACCCGCCGGGGCACCGAAGAAACTCGCCGTGGCGAAGTCGAACGAATCGACCGCCGGTGCCGGCGATGACGGGCATTTGAAGGAACTGATCGGGGTGGCCAACAGGGTCAGGTTCGTGCCGGTGGCGTGGCCCACCGTGTGGTCCCACCGTTTCCGGAAGGCATCTTGCTCGATGTACGGCAGGACGCGGAGTGTCCAGGTGTCGGGGTAGAAGTCGTATCCGGCGGCGTGGGTGGCGTAGTCGTGGTTCTTCGGCAAGGTTTTGTTCGTGTCGTGGTAGTTGTGGCAGGCCAGCGACAGTTGCTTGAGGTTGTTACTGCACTTCATCCGGGCGGCGGCCTCGCGGACCTTCTGCACGGCCGGCAGCAGCAGGCCGATCAGAATCGCGATGATGGCGATCACCACCAGGAGTTCGATGAGGGTGAACGCGGTACGGGCGTGACGCTGCACGGCAGCACTCCTTGACACGGGGTGGGCCGCATTGCTGGCGGTAGCGGGAAGTGCTACTCGGCTGGCGAAGCAGGCGGGTGTTGGTGTTGAGACTGATTCTCAACAATTAATAGAGTACGGTGCAGGTGCGATATCGACAAGCCGACCGCGAACTTTCTTCCTGCGCACGCATAACGGGCGGGGCCGAAGCCCCGCCCGTCGAGATTCACCGCTCATTTCATCCACCTCAGCAGTCACCCGCCACGGCGTTCCGCAGTTTCAGTCCACCACGGCAGTTGCCGCCTGGGTCGAGAGGCGGTTAGAAGTCGCCATTGATGACCTCTCCGCCCGCGCGGGTGCCGAGCGCGCG
>CAYUHJ010000286.1:0-7240 GCA_964444365.1 uncultured Alcaligenaceae bacterium
AAGATTGATTACCCGAAATGCCGACGAAACCACAGAACCCGAAGGGCGAGGGCGAGCCGTGACCCAGGATCTCAACGTCCTCGCGCTGTTCAAGGGGGGCGAGCGGTTCGTGTTCGTGTTCGACGACGCCAGCCGGGACGAGCTCCTGACGGTCATCCGGAACGCGGCCGCCGACCCGGCCGTCTCGCTCAACTGGTTCGACGCGGCCGTTCTCACCGAGCGGGCTCGCCAGCAGGCCGCGAATGTGGAACAATCCGTCGACGGGAACGCGGACGAACTGCCCACCCGGCGATGACCCCCACCCCCTTCCGGTGACACCGCCTTGACACTCGAACAGGGGCTCGCCGACTTCCTCACCCACCTCGGGCTGGAAAAGAACGCCTCGATCCAGACGACCAAGTCCTACCGCGAAGACCTGTCGCAAGCCCTCGGGTTCGTCCGCGAGCACCTGAAGAAGGGCAGCGTCGAGCCCCGCGACTGGAACACCCGGACGCTCCGGGCGTTCGTCGCGTGGCTGCACGAGCAGGGGTACGCGAAGTCGACCGTCGCCCGCCGGCTGGCCGCGGTCCGGTCGTTCGGCAAGTTCCTGTGCCGGGAAGGCACGCTCGCCGCGAACCCCGCGGAAGCGTTGCGAGGCCCCCGGCAAGAGAAGAAGTTGCCGCACTTCCTGACGCGGGAGGACGTGCACAAGCTGCTCGCCGCCCCGTCCGCCACGGACCCGATCGGCCGGCGGGACAAGGCGTGGCTCGAAGTCCTGTACTCCGGCGGGTTGCGGGTCAGCGAGCTGAGCGGGCTGAACCTCGACGACGTCGACCTCGGCGACGGCGTCCTCGTCGTCCGCGGGAAGGGAAAGAAGGAGCGACTCGCACTGCTGGGCGAACCGGCAAAACAGGCCCTGACCCTGTGGCTGCCGGACCGCGCCGCCATCCTCGCCCGGCGCAAGCGGGAGTCCCCGGCGGTGTTCCTCAACCAGACGGGCACCCGGCTCACGGTCCGGAGCGTCGGCCGGCTGCTGGAAAAGTACCTCGCCCTCGCCGGCCTCGACCCGCGGACCAGCCCGCACACCCTGCGGCACAGCTTCGCGACGCACATGCTCGACGCCGGGGCCGACATCCGTGGGGTGCAGGAACTGCTCGGGCACAAGAGCCTCGCGACCACGCAAGTCTATACGCACGTCACGACCCAGCGCCTCCAGCAGAGCTATCACAAGGCGCACCCCCGCGCCTGACCCGCACGTCCGGCTCGCGGCGTCGCGCCGGCGGGCGCGGTTCTGCCGCCGTCCCGCCGCGCTTTCGCCGCCCCCCGCCCCACTTCTTGTCCGCGCCCGCCCGGTTCCGGGTTCATGTTTCGGCTGCCCGCTTTGCACCCCGCCGCGCCCCACCGAGAGCCCGCATGAGCCCCCGCGCCACGCTCCTGCTCGTCGTCGCCCTGTCCGGGTCCGCCCCGGCCGCCGACCCCATCCAGTGGCGGACGGACTACAACACCGCCCGGAAGGAGGCCCAGGAGAAGGGCCTCCCGATGCTCGTGTCGATCAGCACGGACGAGTGCCTGTACTGCCGGAAGATGGACGCCACCACCTTCGCCGACGCCAACGTCGCGGCCCTGCTGAACGGCCGGTTCGTCCCCCTGAAAGTGGACGGCAACAAGGAAACGAACCTCGTGCAGGCCCTGCGGGTGCAGATGTACCCGACGACCGTCATCGCCGGCGCGGACGGCAAGATCCACGCGTTCCTGTCGGGCTACGTGACCGCGGACCAGTTGAAGGACAACGCCAACCGGGCGGTGCTCGCCGTCACGACGCCGGACTGGGTCGCCCGGGACTTGCAAGAAGCGAACAAGGCCATCGCCGCGTCCGACCACACGCGGGCCGTGTCGCTGCTGAAGGGGATCGTGACCGAGGCGAAGGACTCGCCCGCCCGGACGAAGGCGGCCCAGGTGTTGACCGAGATCGAGCGGTCCGCCGCCGACACCCTCGCCCGCGCCAAGACCCTCGAAGACCGGGGCGAGACGTCCGCCGCGATGGACGCCCTCGCCGGCATCCTGAAGGGCTACGCCGGGACCGCCGCCGCCAACGCCGCCGCCGGCCGGCTCGCCGGGCTCGCGTCCAAGTCCGAGCACCGCGACCGGTTCCGCACCGACCGCGCCCGCGACCTGCTCGCCCAAGCCCGCGAGGAGTTCAAGACCGGCCGGTTCGCCGACTGCCTCGAACACTGCGACCACCTCGCCGCCGTCTACCCGGACCTGCCCGAGGGGAAGGACTCCGTTTCGCTCGGCCTGCAGGTCAAGAACGACCCCGAGCGGATGGCGGCCGCCTGCGAGCAACTGAACGACCGCACCGCGGCCATGTACCTCGCCCTGGCGGACACCTGGGCGCGGAAGGGGCAGCCGAAGGAAGCGTCCGCGTGCCTGGAAAAAGTGGTGAAGCTGTGCCCGAACACCCGCCACGCCGAGGTCGCCCTCGCGAGCCTGACGAAGATCCAGAACGGCGGCACCCCGGCCCTGCAAGCGGGGTTCGAGAAGGGGCGGTGACGAGGCGTCCGTCAACCGCGCCGTGTCGAACCGCCAGCATCCACGAGAGCCGCGACCGCAAGGGAGCGGCCGCTTCCGGGGTCGAATCCCATCATGTGTTGGGGTGTGAGGTTCATTCTTCCGAGTGAAGCGATTTCACCGCTCGGGCGACCGCTCCTTCGCGGTCGCGGCTCTCGGTCACACCGCCACAACACTCCTTCTTCATTGAACGCTTCCTGATCCCGTATCCGCGGCCGCGGGGTGGGTGGTCGCCCCGCGGCCGCGACTGGGCACGCTCTGGCCAGTCCGACGCGGGCCGCCAGGCCTTCCGCCCCGAATTCCGCTGTATCGTCGGCTGAAACACCAGTCCGGGAGCTGGGCGCGACTCTTGCAGTGTGGCCGATCACCGACCAGGGTGATCTTCATGCGGCCATCCGTCTCCCGCATCGTCTGGCTTGTCGTCCTCGCGGCCCCGCCCTCGCTCCGTGCCGCGGAGCCGGCGGCGCTCGCCGCGACCATCGACCGGCACATCGAGCGGGCGTGGGCCGCCGCGAAAGTGAAGCCGGCTCTCGCGGCGGACGATGCGGCCTACGCGAGGCGACTCTATCTCGACCTCGTGGGCCGGGTTTCCACCGTGGCCGAGGTCCGCGGGTTCCTCGCCGACACCGCCCCGGACAAGCGGGCGAAGCTGGCCGGCCGGCTGCTCGGGACCGCGGCCCACGCCCGCCACTGGGCGACCGTCTGGCGGCGGGAGTGGATCCCGCAGGCGGACCAGCCGCAGGCCCGGCTCGCGGACGAGGTCGACGGCTGGCTCGCCGCCCGGCTCCGCGACAACGTCGGGTACGACCGGATCGTCCGCGACCTGCTCACGGCCTCCCCCGCCCCGGTGGACGCCGGCCCCGCCGCCCCGCCCGTTCCCGCCACCTTCCTCGCCGCCGGCGAGTTCCGCCCCGAGAACCTGGCCGCGAACACCACCCGCGCGTTCCTCGGCGTGAACCTCGACTGTGCCCAGTGCCATGACCACCCGTTCGCCCGGTGGACCCGCGACCAGTTCTGGGAGACCGCCGCGTTCTTCGCCCGGCCGACCGCGACCGACCCGCCCCGGCTCGAAGTCCGCGTCGCCGACACCAAGCGCACCGTCGGCCCCCGGCTGCTCGACGGCGACGCCCGCTGGCCGGCCCGCATCGAGAAGGACACCGGCCGCCGAGTCCTGGCCGGGTGGGTCGCGGCGAAAGACAACCCGTACTTCGCCCGCAACGCCGTCAACCGCGTGTGGGCGGCCCTCTTCGGCACCGGGCTCGTCGAGCCGCTCGACGACCTGTCCGGGGCGAACCCGCCGAGCCACCCGGAACTGCTGGACGACCTCGCCGCCGCGTTCGCCGACAGCGGATTCGACTTGAAACTCTTGCTCGCCGCCGTCGTCTCGACGCGGGCGTACCAGCTGTCCTCCGCGGCCGACGGGCCGGCCGCCGACCCCCGGCTGTTCGCGCGGTTCCCGGTCCGGGGGCTGACCGGCGAGCAGCTGTACGACAGCCTCCGGACCGCGGCCGGGCTGCCGGCGGAGCGGGCGGACGCGGACCCGGTCAACGCCCGGAAGGACCGCCGGGAGTTCGCCGACCGGTTCCGGGTCGAGCGGACCGGGTCGGCTCAGCGGTCGATCCTCCAGTCCCTCGCCCTGATGAACGGCCCGCTGACGGCGGCCGTGACCGACCCCGCCCGGACCCCGACCCTGCGGGCCGTCGCCGACGCCCCGTTTCTGGACCCCCGCGGGAAGGTCGACGCGCTCTTTCTCGCCGCCCTCGGCCGCCACCCGACGCCGGACGAGGCGGCCCGGCTGGGGAAGTTCGTCGCCGCGGGCGGCCCGGGCCGCGACGCCACCTCGGCCCTCGCCGACGTGTTTTGGGCGCTGCTCAACGGCAGCGAATTCGGAACCAACCACTAACTTCGGAGTCGGACCATGACCGCTTCCCGGCCCCGCCGCCGCGGGTTCACGTTGATCGAGTTGCTGGTGGTCATCGCGATCATCGCGGTCCTGATCGGCCTGCTGCTGCCCGCCGTGCAAAAGGTCCGGGAGGCGGCCGCGCGGGCGACGTGTCAGAACAACTTGAAGCAGCTCGGTCTGGCCATCGCGAGTTACGAGTCGGCCGAACGGAAGTACCCGCCCCGCGGACTTCAGACTCCCGCCCTCAGCGGGACCCCGATCCCGCTCATGGGCGAAGTGAGCTGGTCGCTGCTGATCCTCCCTCACATTGAACAGGAGGGTATTTTCCGCCTGTACGATCAGACGAAGAACTGGCGGCGACCGGACAATCAGCCGGCCGTTCAGAAGGGGGTCAAGTCTTACCTCTGCCCGTCCACCCCCGACCCGACCCGCCTCGCCGGCGACACGGCCGTGTTCGTCGCGCCGGTCGGAACGGTGAGCTGGCAAGCGGCGTGTATGGACTACGTGGCCAACGGCGGGATTCTCCCGAACTACATCCAAAATGCGGCCGGAACGAACCCGCTCGCTTTGCCCCAGTATCCGTTCGGCACTTCCCGCGAGGGGTCGATCACGTCTCGATCGGCGTCCAACCTGGGTCAGGTGTCCCGCCCCGTGACGATCACCGACGGCACGTCCAACACGGTCTTGCTCTTCGAGACGGCAGGTCGCCCGAAGCTGTTTCGGGTCGGAAAGGACACGGGGCTGACCGTGAGCGGCGGGCAGGTCAAAGGGCCGTGGGCGCACGTGGACAACCACATCGAGGCCCGCGGCCACAGCTACGACGGGGTGACCGCGCCGGGGCCGTGTACGGTGAACTGCTCCAACTTCGACGGGCTGTATTCGTTCCATCCGTCCGGCGCGAATGTGGTCTTCTGCGACGGCTCGGTCCGGTTCGCGAAGCCGACGCTCAACATCGACGTCCTCCTCGCCATCAGTACGCCCGCGGCCGGGGAAGTCTTCGACTCCACCGATTTCTGAGGCCCGCACCCATGATCGGTCGCATCCGTCCGGGGTTCGCACTGTCCGACCTGCTCGTCGTGCTCGCCGTCGGCGGAGCCGGGGCCGGCTTGCTCCTGCCCGCGGTCCAAAAGGCCCGCGAGGCGGCCGGGCGTGCCGCGTGTGCGGACAACCTGCGGCGTGTCGGCGGCGCACTCCAGGGGTACGAGGCGAAACACGGGTCGTTGCCCCCGCGCGGCTTGACCGCCACGGAAGTGGGGTGGGCCACTCTTGTGCTGCCCCATGTCGGCGAGGAGCAGCTGTTCCGCCGGTACGACCGGGACCTGCCGTGGCGACACCCTGACAACCGGGCGGCCGTCACCACTTACGTGAAATCCTACCTCTGTCCCGCGGCATCCGGGGACCGCGTGTCGTCCGGACCCGCGGTCGATGGGAAGGCCACCTGGTCGGCGGCGTGTACCGACTACGCCGCCAACGGGGGCATTCTCCCGGCCGTCATCGGCCCGAACTACCCCGCCGACACGCCCCGCGACGGCGTGTTCATGCCGAACGTGGCGTTGAAGTCCGGGTACATCCGCGACGGGCTGTCCTACACCGCAGCGGTGTTCGAAGTGGCCGCCCGCCCGAACCTCTGGAACAAGGGCGCGCCGGTCGGGGAACTGGTGCCCGGCGGACCCGTTAAGGGCCCGTGGGCCCACCAGCAGAATCACATCGAGTCCCGCGGACACGACCCCGACACCGGGCGCGTCGCACCCGGCTCCTGCGCCGTCAATTGCTCCAACTTCGACGGGGTGTATTCCTTCCACCCGGCGGGAGCGAACACGCTGTTCTGCGACGGGTCCGTGCGGCACCTGAGTCCCCGGCTGAACGTGCTGGTGCTCTACGCCGTTTCCACCTACGCCGTCGGCGAGACCCTTGCTGCCTCGGACTTCGAACCCGTACCCGAGTGACGCCACCCATGCCACCCTGTCTCCGGATCGGACTCTTTGCCGTCTGCGGTTCCGTCATTGGCACCACCCTCGGGTGCGGTTCCGGCAAGGACGTGTACCCGGTGAGGGGCACGGTCCTCGTCGACGGCCGACCGGCCGAGCGGGTTGTCGTCACTTTCCACCCGGCCTCGGGCGGCCCGCGGTCGATGGCCACGACAGCCGCCGACGGGTCGTTCCTGGTTAGCACCCACGGGCCGAATAATGGGGTGGCACCCGGCGAGTACGCGGTGACGATCGTCTGGCCGGAATACACACCCGACGGCGAGCCCGGGGCCGACCGACTGAAGGGACGCTTCGCTTCGGTTGTCAAGCCATTCACGCGGCTCACGATCTCCGATCGGTCGGTTCGGCTCGACCCGTTCGAGATCAGCCAATGATCGGCACCGGACCGGCTGGATTGCGGCAACGCGGATCGACCATTCACTTTGACCCGGAGCGGCACGCATGACCCCCACCTCGGCATCCGTTTCCCGCCGCGCCTGGCTCCGGACCCTCGGGGCCGGGGCCGTCGCGACGTCCTGGCTCCCGACCCTCGCCGCCGCCGCCCCGCGGAAGCCGGCCAAGTCGGTCATCGTGCTCTGGCTCAACGGCGGCCCCGCGACCATCGACCTGTGGGACCTGAAGCCCGGCCACGCGAACGGCGGCCCGTTCCGGGAGGTCGACACCGCCGCCCCCGGCCTGAAGATCGGCGAGCACCTGCCGGCCCTCGCGAAGCACGGCAAGGATCTCGCCGTCGTGCGGTCGATGGCGTCCAAGGAGGGGGACCACGAACGCGCGACGTACCTGCTCCGGACCGGGTACACGC
>CAYUHJ010000287.1:0-3336 GCA_964444365.1 uncultured Alcaligenaceae bacterium
CGTCGCGGCGGGGGGCTTTCCCCCGGACTTCGGCGCGTACTTCGAGGACGTCGACCTGTCGTTCCGCCTCCGAAACCTCGGGTTCGCGGCGTGGTTCGACCCGGCCTCGGTCGTCTGGCACCGGGTGTCCGCATCCTACGGGCGGCGGCCCGGCCGGCGGACGCTGGAGCTGCAGTCCCGCAACGAGGAGCGGGTATACTGGCGGAACGTCCGCGGCCGGGACCGCCTCCGGTCGTTGCCCCGTCACGCGGCGGTCCTGGCCGGGAAGGCGTGCCGCCGGCTCGCGGAAGGGACGCTCACCCCGTGGGCCGTCGGCCGCGTTCGCGCCTGGGTCGGCGGGTGAGGTCGCGGGGCGGTTCGCCCGGCCGGGCGGCCGCGACACGCCCCGAGTCGGGGCGGGGCGTCTGGTAGAATTGAATGCACCGGCCGCTCTCCCGCCGGTCAGTCGCGGCTCGACCCACCTCGACGCCACACCCCCGGCCGCGGCGGTTAACCGTCCCGGAGGACCGCCGTGCCCGATCCCGCCCCGGCCGCCAAGTTCACCTGGGCCGCCGACCTGCTCGCCTCGCTCGTCGTGTTCATGGTGGCGCTGCCGCTGTGCATCGGGATCGCCCAGGCGTGCGGGCTGCCGCCGGAAGCGGGGGTGTTCACCGGCGTGGTCGGGGGCGTCCTAGTCGGCGCGCTGGCCGGCAGCCCACTGCAAGTCTCCGGCCCGGCCGCCGGGCTGATCGTGCTCGTCATCCAGTTCCTCGACGACGCCCGGAAAGCGGGGCACGAGGGGACCGCGGCCGTCGCCCTGCTGGGCCTCGCGATCATGCTCGCCGGGGGGTTGCAGATCGCGGCCGGCGCGTGCCGGGTCGGGCAGTGGTTCCGGGCCGTGTCCCCCGCGGTCGTCGAGGGGATGCTCGCCGGCATCGGCGTCACGATCATCGCCAAGCAGTTCCACGCCCTCGTCGACGACGACCCGCCGCGGGAAATCGTGGAGGGGTTGCTCGCGATCCCGCAGGCGGTGGTGAAGGCGTTCGACCCGCCGCCGGGGGCCGACGCCAACCACCGCGAGGCGGCGCTGATCGGCGCGCTCACGTTCGCCGTCTTGCTCGCCTGGAAGTCGGTGTCCCCGAAGCGGCTGCGGGTGATCCCCGCGGCGGTGGTCGGGATCCTGCTGGCCGTCGCGCTGAACGAGTTCGGCCGGCCGCTGATCGAGGCCGTCGGCCTGCCGGTCGGCCCGAAGGTCGACGACCACGGCGGCCTCGGGGTCGAGCGGGTGCAGGTGTCGGCCAACCTGATCGACGGGCTCGTCCTCGTCACGTGGCCCGGCTGGGCGGTGTTCGGGTCCGGGCTCGTGTGGAAGGCGGCGGTCACGTTCGCCCTCATTGCGAGTGCCGAAACGCTGCTGTGCGCCGTCGCCGTGGACGGGATGCAGAGCGGACCCCGGACGCGGTACGACAAGGAACTGGTCGCGCAGGGGATCGGCAACCTCGTGTGCGGGGCGGCCGGGGCGCTGCCGATGACCGGCGTCATCGTCCGGTCGAGCGCCAACGTCGACGCCGGGGCGAAGACCCGGCTCAGCGCGGTCCTGCACGGCGTCTGGCTACTGGTGTTCGTCACCGCCCTGCCGGGGTTCCTGTCCCGCATCCCGGCGGCGGCGCTCGCGGCCGTGCTCGTCTACACCGGCTGGAAGCTGCTCGGCATCCCGAGCCTGATCCACCTCTGGAGGGAACGCAAGAGCGAGGCGGCGATCTTTCTGGCGACCGCCGTCACGATCGTCGCCGCGGACCTCCTCGCCGGCGTCGTCCTCGGGGTGTTCCTGTCCGCGGGGAAGTTGCTCTGGGTGTTCTCCTACCTCCGGGTCGACCGCCGCGACGAGCCGGAGCACCACCGCGTTCACCTGCACCTGGACGGGGCGGGGACGTTCGTCCGGCTGCCGCTGCTCGCCCAGGCGCTGGACGCGGTCCCGCCGCGGCAAAGGGTCCACATCCACCTCGACGGCCTGCGGCTGATCGACCACGCGGTTCTGACACTGCTCCAGACGTTTGCGAAGCAGTACGCCGCCGCGGGCGGGAAGGTGTATCTCGACGACGCGGAGTTGCTGGCGCGGTTCCACGTCACCGGGGTCAAGAAGCCAGTGCCGGCGGACCGCGCCGAATCGACACAGAAGACCCACATGCCTGCTGATTCTCCTGGCAAATGATGCGCGTTTATCGGGCAGACCCGGTTTCTGGTCGGAGAGGATTCTGCCCTTCCACGCTCGGGAAAATCACCGGAAGCCGTTGAGTAACCGAGCGTTGAGTGATTTCACAGCGAGGTCGTCCCAGTTCTGGCACGGGGGATGCAATAGTGTTGAGCGGCGAGAGCCGAACCGGCTGGCTGACCGAGGGGAGAGGCGGTCAGTCAGCCGGTTCCTTTTTCGTTTGCTCACATCTGCCGAATGCAATCCGCCAAATCATCAGACTGCTTGGCCGCGAATCGCTCGCACGACCACGCTCCGCCATCGCGTCGCGGCTAAACCAAGTCGGTTCGGGTTGCCCCGCGTCGTCAACCACCGCTAAAGTGCATCGTTCCGCCCCCGTCCCCGCACGCACAGGGTGCTATGGCGAAGACTCCGCCCGCCGCGCCGCAGTTCGACCCGACGAACCCGTTCATCGTCCAGTCGGACCGGTCCGTCCTCGTCGAGGTGGACAACCCGAAGTACGCCGAGGCCCGCGACGCCCTCGCCCCGTTCGCGGAACTGGAGAAGAGCCCGGAGCACATCCACACGTACCGGATCAGCAACCTGTCGCTGTGGAACGCCGCCGCCGCCGGGTTCACCGCCGAGCAAATGCTGGACGTGCTGCGGACGTACACCAAGTTCCCGATCCCGAACAACCTGCCCGCGGACCTGACCGAAGCCGTCAGCCGGTACGGCCGGGTCAAGCTCGTCCGCCACACCGACGGCCGGCTGCGCCTCGTGTGCGCGGACAAGCCGCTGCTCGCAGAACTGTCCCGGCAGAAGAAGCTCAAAGAGTACCTCGGCGAGCCCATCGACGACCTCAGCTTCGCCGTCGACCCCGCGTTCCGGGGGCTGGTGAAGCAGACGCTCATCACCGTCGGCTACCCCGCGGAAGACCTCGCCGGCTACACCGAGGGCGCGGACCTGCCGATGAAGCTCCGCGACGTGGCGGCCAGCGGCCTGCCGTTCACCGTCCGCGACTACCAGCGCGAGGCGGCCGACGTCTTCTACGCCGGCGGCGACGTCCGCGGCGGCTCCGGGGTCATCGTCCTCCCGTGCGGGTCCGGCAAGACGATCGTCGGCGTCGCGTCGATGTGCCTGCTCCAAAAGTCCACGCTGGTCCTGAC
>CAYUHJ010000287.1:3346-7214 GCA_964444365.1 uncultured Alcaligenaceae bacterium
CACGAGCATCACGGCCGTGAAGCAGTGGCGGCGCGAGATCATCGAC
Source organism: uncultured Alcaligenaceae bacterium (assembly GCA_964444365.1). Classification (GTDB taxonomy): domain Bacteria; phylum Planctomycetota; class Planctomycetia; order Gemmatales; family Gemmataceae; genus CAYUHJ01. The sequence continues at coordinate 3,393 of CAYUHJ010000287.1, forward strand.
AAGACGACACTCACCGAAGAAGACGTGAAGGAGTACACCGGCGACACGAAGGAGATCGGCCCGGTCACGGTGGCGACGTACCAGATCATCACCTACCGCCCGGACAAGACCGAAGACTTTCCGCACTTCGGCCTGTTCGAGCAGCGCGACTGGGGACTGATCGTGTACGACGAAGTCCACCTGCTCCCCGCCCCGGTCTTCCGCGTGACGGCCAATATCCAGGCCCGCCGACGGCTCGGCCTGACGGCGACGCTCATCCGCGAGGACGGCCGGGAAGGCGACGTGTTCACGCTGATCGGCCCGAAGAAGTACGACGTGCCGTGGCGGGAACTCGAGGGCAAGGGGTGGATCGCGTCGGCGTCGTGCTCCGAGATTCGGGTGAATTTGCCGGACGACAAGACCCGGATGGAGTACGCCGTCGCCGACCACCGGGCGAAGTTCCGCATCGCGAGTGAAAACCCGGCGAAGGACGACGTCGTCGGCGAGTTGCTGGAGCGCTACCACGACCAGCGGGTCATCATCATCGGCCAGTACCTCGCCCAGCTCCGCACGCTGAGCGAGCGGTTCGGCATCCCGCTCATCACCGGCTCGACGGACAACGCCACGCGGGAAGACCTGTACGGCAAGTTCCGCCGCGGCGAGGTCCGGCACCTCGTGCTGTCGAAGGTCGGCAACTTCGCGATCGACCTGCCGGACGCGAACGTGCTCATCCAGGTGAGCGGCACCTTCGGCAGCCGTCAGGAAGAGGCCCAACGCCTCGGCCGCATCCTCCGCCCCAAGTCCAGCGGCGACGGCGACGCGCACTTCTACACGATCGTGACCCGCGACACGCGCGAGCTGGACTTCTCCCACCACCGGCAAATGTTCCTGACGGAACAGGGCTACAGCTACGAGATCCTCGACGAGCGCGACATCCTCCCCGCGAAGCGTCAGGTGGGGTAGAATCAGACTGGCACAACCTTTTGAGGTGACAACATGAATGACGCCAAAATGGAGTGGGGAACAGTTCGAGGGACTGCATCCGCAGCGATTGATGAAGTCATACGATCCGCTCAGCAACCCCTCACGAATGCAGAAATTTTTGCCGAAGTCGCACGTCGCGGACTCCCGCTCCGCAAGAAAGCGAGCCCACATTTGAATATGCTGAAATCTCGCGGTTATGTGACCAATCTGAAAGGCAAGTGGTTTAGGGTTGAACGATGATGGAGGCAGAAGATGTGGCGAGTCATCGTGCGAATCTCATATACCCACGACACTCGCTCCGCGCTGCGAAATCATCATGTCGTACCGTTCTTTTCCGCGATGGGTTTGAGGAATACCGCTACGGGCACGTTCGAGTCCGATGCGGTTGATCCGATCGAGGCCGCAGTGCAACTTTCAAACGTCATGCAAGCCGTTGCCGACCCGCAACAATTTCCCGACGTGGATCCCGAGGTCGTATTAAACCATCTCTGGGTCTACATTGACCGTGTCGATGACGAAATCACGACCGACGAGTAGGAGTCCATTCATGCCACGCTTCACGATTACTCACGAAGCCACCGAAGACATCCTCGCGACCGCGGACAACCTCCCGGATGCCGTCCGCGCTGCGAAGGAAGTAGCGCTCGCCGGACCGGTTGGCGAACTCGTCCTCGTCGAATCGAGCGGCTTCGGTCTTCGACAATTCATCAAGAACCCCGACGGCACCATCGAAGAACGCGAAACCGCTCCGTTCACAGCCAGCTCGACGCCTTGAATCATTGTGGCACTGCCGCGTTTTGCGGCATTGTAAAGGCGGGAGGCCCCAATGAAGACCTGCTCGATTACGTTGTCCGACGAGGTTGCCGCGATTCTGGACAAAGCCATCGCATCGGGTGCGTATGCCTCCGTGGACGAGATGATTCTGAACGGAATCATCCTGGCCGATGACGCCCCCAGTGCGGGTGAACACCTCGATAAGGACTGGCTGCGGAAGGAACTGCAAATCGGCGTGGATCAACTCGACCGCGGTGAAGGCGTCGACGGCCCGACGTTCATGGCCGGCTTGCTGGACCGAAGTGAGCGATTCCGCGGACGAGCGATTCCGCCAGCCGATTAACCTGGCTTCTGCAACCCGGCCGCCGCTTGGCGGAGCAACTTCAGCACCGCGGCGGGGTCGTAGCCGGTCGGGCCTTTTCGCAAGGAATCGCGCAGAGCCAGCAGCTTCCCATCGATGGCGTCGCCGGGGACGCGGCCGGGGCGGGCGCGGTTGACGGCGGCGATGGCGTAGTACGCCTGCGAGGCGTCGTCCCAGTCGAGTTTCGCCGCGTCCAGGTTCAGACTCCGCAGCACCGCGGCCGCGGTCGGCAGGGGGGCCGACGCGAGTTTTGCGTCCAGCGTGCGGGCGGCGGCGGCCACCTTCGCGGGGTCGGCGTTGAGCTTCGTCATCAGCTTCGCGAAGTCCGCGTCCGTGCCTTCGGGAAGGAGTTGATGCAGCGTGAACGGGACGCCGGCCCACGGCAGTTTGCCGGCCTCGCCCTTCGCGAAGCGGTCTTGCCGCCAGTCGGTCCCGCCGGGGGTGCCGGGGATGACGTGGTGGCAGGAAATGCAGTTGTACGCCGCCAGTTCGGGCCACACGTGGCCGCGGGTCGCCTGGTCCGCGGTCAGCCGCAGCCCCGCCTGGGACGCCGTCACCTTGCCGGTGAACCACTCGCCGACGGGGTCCGGGGTGCCCTTCTCCGTCCAGTGCGGCGGCATCGACGCGAGGAACGTGGCGTAGTCGAAGTTCAGCCGCGGGTGCCCGGCCGCGATCAGGTCGTGCGTGACTTCCCGCACCGGCAGGCCGTCCCCCGCCGGGGCACCGACGTGGCACCCGGCACAGACTTCCGCCCGCACCTTCGTGGCGTTCAACGGCTTCATCCCGAGTTCGCCGTAGCAGCGGGTCAGGTCCGCCGGGGTGCCGGACTTGTGCGCGTCCAGCCATTCGGACGTGGCCCGGCCCGGCGACGTGTGGCAGGCGTCGCACCCGACGCCGTCCATCCGGACCCGCGCGACGTCCGGCGTCGGCGGCCCCGCCGCGACCGACGGCGTCGTGTGGCACGCGAGGCACCGCACGTCCGTCTCCGCGGTCGTGTCCCACTTCAGCAGGCGGATCATGTCCTTCGAGCGCTGCGTCAGCAGCACCCGGAAGGCGTCGGCGTGGCGGTCCCCGCGGAGCCAGACCGTGCAGGCGTTCAGCGTGCTCGGCGGGAGCGGCTTCCCGGCCGTGTCCGTGGTCGGCCCGCCGTGGCACCCGCGCGCGGCACACCCGGCCAACCCGGTGGCGGGCGGGGCGGCCGACGGTGCGGGAGCAGCCGGACCCGCCGCGGGCTTCGTCGGCTGCCCGACGACCGCCGCGGCGACCCAGGCGGCCACGATTCCCGCGACGAGGATGGGGGTGCGGTGGTTCATACGAGGTTCAGGATAGAACGGGTTAGCCGCGAGGCAACGCCGAGCGCGGGGACTTCATGCCGGTTCGCTCGCGGGAAGGAGTGGAAGCGTTCGCGCTCGGCTTCGCCGCGCGGCTAACCTTTGACTCTTGCCCCGGTGTCGGGTACCCTGTGCATATCCCGCCTGCCCGCGCCTCGTCCGCCGGAGTCCCCATGTTCTGCGAAGGCCCTTCCCGCCGCGACGTGCTCCGGTTCGGTTCCGTGGCGTTCGCTTCCGGCTCGCTCGGCATCGCCCCGCGGATGGTCCGGGCCGGTACCGAGCCCGACCGCACTTCCAACGACCCGGCCGTCATCTTCGTCTGGCTCCCCGGCGGGCCGCCGCACCAGGACACGTTCGACATGAAGCCGGACGCCCCGGCCGAGTACCGCGGCG
>CAYUHJ010000288.1:0-7062 GCA_964444365.1 uncultured Alcaligenaceae bacterium
CCTCACCCCCGGCCCCTCTCCCCAGCGGGGAGAGGGGAGGAAGAATCGAGCGATTCGTCGGCCCTTATGGATCAGTGGTTGAACCGATTCCGTGCAAACGTGGTGAACGCCATGTCTTACGAACCCGAACCCCCCGTCCGTCGCTCGCCGTCGATCGGGCCGCTGTTGGTGGCCATGCTGTTCGGGGCCGCACTGGGATTGACCGGCTACCGGCTGGGCGGCGGCCGGTTCGACGTGCTGACGCCGAACAACCCGGCCGCCGTGCCGCGCGAGGTGTCCGCGAAGTCCGGACCGGACGCGGAGGAGTCCGAGGCGATCACCCTGTTCCGCGACCTGAAGGACAGCGTCGTGAACGTGGACACGATCGCCCTCGTCCGCGGGCAGAACCGCAGCCTGTACGAGCGGCAGACCGGCACCGGGTCCGGGTTCGTGTGGGACACGGACGGCCGCATCGTCACGAACTACCACGTCGTGCAGGCGGCCGTGCAGAACCGGCTCAACCTCCGCGTCGTCCTCGCCGACCGCACCGCGCACGAGGCGACCATCGTGGGGCTGGCCCCGGACTACGACCTGGCCGTGCTGCAAATCACGACGGCGGTCGACCGGCTGAAGCCGATCAAGATCGGCTCGTCCTCGGACTTGCAGGTCGGCCAGAAGGCCTACGCCATCGGCAACCCGTTCGGCCTGAGCCTGACCATGACGAAGGGGATCGTGTCCGCCCTCGACCGGGAGATCGAGTCCCCCGGCGAGCGGCCGATCGCGGGGGCGATCCAGACCGACGCCCCGATCAACCCCGGCAACTCCGGCGGCCCTCTGCTCGACAAGGACGGCCGGCTGATCGGCGTCAACACGTCGATCGCGACGCCGTCCGGCGGCAACGTCGGCATCGGCTTCGCGGTCCCGGTCGACACCGTCAACCCGGTCGTCACCGAACTGATCCGGAAGGGGACGGCGCGGCCCGTCAAGAGCCGCGAGCGGAAGTGAGCGGCCGGCGTCACGCGGCTTTCGTCCGGACCGCGTCCGTCGCGTTCCGCATTTCCCGCACGCGGTACGGGGGCTTGCCCTGGCTCTCGAAGTAGACGCGCGTCATCACCTCGCCCATCAGCCCGAGCGACAGGAACTGCACGCCGGTGACCTCGGCCATGATCCCGAGCAGGCAGAGGGGGTTCGCCGTCATGCCGGGGCCGGTGGTGTACTTCATCGCGACGGACGCGGCGAGCCCGAGAAACCCGCCGGCCATGAGCGCGAGCCCGACGAGGCCGAACAGGTGCATCGGGCGGGTCTGGTAGCTGGCTAAAAACTTCACGGTGAACAGGTCGAGCAGCACGCGGACCGTGCGGCTCAGGTTGTACTTGGAGACGCCGGCCGTCCGCGGGTGGTGGCGAACCGGCACCTGCGTGACGCGGGCACCCTGGTGGACGGCGAACGCCGTGATGAACCGGTGCATCTCGCCGTAAAGGGCCAGGCCGTCGACGACCTCGCGGCGCATCACCCGCAGCGTGCAGCCGAAGTCGCGGAACGGCACGCCGAGGACCTTGCGGATGAGCCGGTTGGCGGCGTAGCTCGGGAGCTTCCGCAGCAGCAGCTTGTCTTGACGGTTCGCCCGCAACCCGAGGACGACGTCGTACCCTTCGTCGAGCTTCGCCAGCATCGCGGGCACGTCGGCGGGGTCGTTCTGCAGGTCGCCGTCCATCGTGACGATCACGTCCCCGGCCGCGTGGTCGAAGCCCGCCTGCATCGCCGCGGACTGACCGAAGTTCCGCCACAGGCGAATGACGCGGACGCGGGAATCGCTGGCGGCGTGGCGCGTCAGTTCGGCGAAGGTGTCGTCGGTGCTGCCGTCGTCGACGACGACGAGTTCCCACGGTTTTCCCGCGAGCGCGTCCCGCACCGCGTCGACGAGCCGGGGGACGTTCGCGGCCTCGTTCTTCACCGGCACGACGACGGAGAGCAGGTTCATGGTGGTATCCGGAAAATGTGACAGGATCACAGGATTAAATCATGGATTGAAGACAAATCATGATCTGGTTCATCCTGTAATCCTGTCCAAGATTCTTACTTGACTTCGATCTCTGTCATCGCCGCCCGGTCGCCGAACTGGACGAACGACGTCGCGCGGATCGGGACGCCGGCACCGGTCGCGTCGTGGAGCTCCGCACCGAGGACGTACTTCCCGGCGGCCAATGGCGGCACCGTGGCGGTGAGTTTGACCGTCTCCCCCGGCTGCACCGTGCGGCGGAACAGGCCCGCCTGCCCCTTGTAAACGCCGGCGTTTCCGGCGTCCGCAATGACGTAGTAGAGGTGGATGCCCGCGTAGTTGCCGGGCTGAAACTCCCACGCCTCGGACGAGCGGTTCGTCGCGCGGATCCGCACCGCGAACGGCTCGCCCGCCTTTGCTTGCACCGGCTTCGCCGTCAGCCATTCCAGTTCGGACACGGCCGGGCCGGGGGTGTAGACCGTCGTGGCCCATTCGCGGAAGCGGGCGGGGGTGTGCTCGATTTCCTTTGCGGTCAGCCACGCTTCGTAACGGTCGAAGAACTCGTCGATGGCCGCGGTGCGGCCGAACCGAAAGTGCCCGTATCGCGGCCACAGTTGCCGCCGGGCTTCCGAAAGCGTCGCGTCCGTCTGGAGCAGCAGCACGACCGCGGACGTGAGCCCGGTCCGGTCCGCGCCGCGCTTGCAGTGGATGAGGACGGGGTACTCCGTGCGGTCGAGCACCTCGATGAGCCGACGCAGTTCCCCCGGCGGCGGCAGACGGTTCGCGGAGAAGGTGATGTCTTCTTGCGAGATGTTCTGGGCGTGGTTCGCCGTCGCTTCCGCGAGATACCACCGCGATTCCGGGGCGTCCGGAACCAGGGCGATGCCGCGTAGGTTGATGACCGTGCGGATGCCGTGCTTCTTGGACAGTTCGCGAATGTCCGACTCGCTCGGCTGGGCACACCGGTAGACCCGGCCGGGGATGACCGTGTGCCGGTTCGTCCATGCCATCACGCGGAACGCTTCCCCGGCAAACGCCACGATTCCGACGATTCCCACGGCGCGAACCACCCCCCGCCGGGTCGGGCGGAGCGAGACCATCGGGAACAGTCGCGGCAGCACGAACATGGCGGACCCGGTCGGGTGCGGGGCATCGGGCGGCTAGTCTGCCCGAATTCCCGGCCCGACGCCAGACGGATTTCCGACCCTCGAAACGAGAGTGAACTTCGAGTAGGGAAAGCGTCGACTCGCGCTGGCCCTTCGCGGCGGACCCGTGTGTGCGTGCCTGCTCGCGGAGGCCGGTGCTACCAGTCAGACCACGGTTGTGGAACTGGACGGTTCCTTACCACGTGAACTGCACCGAGAACGAAATCCCCTGCGCGAAGAAGTCCGTCTCCTTCATCGGCACCCACGGCCGGGCGACGGCCAGCGGCGTCGGCGTCGGGTTTAGCGGGAAGTTCGGGATCCGGGCCACGTCCAGCCCGGTGTCGATCTGGTCGCCCGGCCGCAGGACGCTGCTGAGGTACAGCAGGTTGTACCCGACCGCGACGCGCATGTGCTGCGTCAGGTGGTAGCCGATCTGCAGCCCGACTTCCGGCATCACCGCGAACCGGTTCTGGCTGTGCCGGCCGATGTTCGCCCCCGGCAACGCCAGCAGCCCGCCCGGCGTCGACACGGGTCCGGTGTCGTACAGCAGGTTCTGCGAACCGTTGATCTCCACGGACTGGAACACCGTACCGATCCCGACCGTACCGCGGGCGTTCGCGAACCACCGGCCCCGCCGGATCTCGCCGACGAGCCCGACCTGCCCGCCGTAGAACTGGTTCTCCGTGCGGAACTGGTCCTGTACGGTCCCGAACAGGATGTTCGGCGTGCCGGGCACGAGCGGGTTCGCCGGCGACCGGGCGAACGTCTCCGTGACCTTCAGGTCGTCGCTCAGGTCCATGTACCGGAACCCGGTCAGCAGGTCGAGCCGGGCACAGCACGTCGACGCGATGTAGTGCCGGACGTTCAGCTCCGCCCCCCACACCGACGTGTCCGTGGTGACGTTCGCCGCCCCGACCGCCAGGCCCGGCGACGCGACCAGTTCGGAGAACGGCGTGCCCGCGTTCAGGTTGAAGAACGGCCGGGCCAGGACCGGGTTCGTCACCGAGTTCGACGTGACCGACGCCCCGTTCCGGCCCAGGAACCAGACGTTCCCGTCGAGCCCCCAGATCTCGCGCTGCCCCATCCAGTAGGTGCCGGAGAACCGCGCCCCGCTGTGGAGGGTGTCCGTGAACGAGCGGTTCCCGACGAGGACGCCGGTGTCCGGGAAGCCGAGGATGCCGTTCGACGCGGGCAGGCTGGTGGTCACGAGCGGCGGGATGCCGAAACTCTTCGTGTACCACATCAGGTAGTCGGCGGAGACGTGCCACCGGTTGTTGGTCGCCGCCACGCTGCCGGGGATCGAGTGCGCCCCGCCGAACAGCGGGTCGTCGAGGCAGACGCCGCCGCCGACCGGCCCGCCGGGTAGGACCGAGGGGACCAGGGCGGGCGTGGCGAGCGGGTCGACGACCGGTGTCCCCGGTACCGGGTTCCGCACTTCGGTGACGGTGGGGCCGGCCGGCCGCGGCGGGGTGAGGAGGCCGCCCGGTTGGGCCATCGGTTGCGGCATCGGGGCGGGGGCCTGCCCGCGAGCGCTCGGCCCGTCCGCCGGGTCCACCGCGGTGATCACCCCGAGCCGGGCCGCCGGACGGGCCGGCGCGGCCGCGGGGGCGGGTTGAACGGCGACGGCCGGCAACAGGGTCTGGGCGAACCCGGACTGGCCGGCCAGTGCGAACGCGAAGCCCAGTCCGGCGGTGCGAATCCCGCGCATCGGTGGTGTCCTCCTGACGCCCGGGGCGTGACGCGCCGGGGTCCGTGTCTCCTCCGGAGTTAAGTCGTCCGCGTTCCCCCGCCCGACCCATCGAATCACCCGCCGCGACCCCTCGTTCTTCCGCCGCCGACCCGGACGATCCGGCCAAGCGGTATCCCTGCCGCAACCGCCGCGACAGGGGCGGCCGGGCAAATTGGCTTCAGCGGGGGAAGCCGGGGGACCGATGGAAACCGGTAGATCGGGAGAATCCGGAAGGCTGTCGGAGGGACCAGAGATGCGCGGCGTGTCGCGTTTCCGAGTGTGCGGGCTGGCGGCGGCGGTCGCGGCCGCGGCGGCGACCCCCGCCCTCGCCTTCTTTCCCCCGGTGTTCCCGCCCCCGCCGACCGGGGTGACGATCGTCCCCCCGCCGCCGATCGTCGACCCGCCGCCGACGATCCCGGAGCCGCCGCCGACGCCCCCGCCGCCCCCGCCCCCGCCGCCCCCGCCGCCGCACCGCACCCCGGAACCGGCGACGATCCTGTCCGCGCTCATCGGCGTCGGCGTCCTCGGCATCGCCGCCCGCCGGAAACGGAAGGCCGCGGCGGAATCCCTCTGAGATGCCTTGCGGCCGCGACCGAGCCGGGTGCCCCCAACCCGGCTCGGTCGGCTCGCCCAAACCCGTCTTGCGTCGCCCCCCGTCGACCGGGCACAATCTCCGCGTTCCCCTCGCACCGGCAGGAGGCCGCGGTATGTCCGTGTTCTGGAAGAGACTCGCGATCCGCGCTGGCCTCGCCCGGTTCCTCCCCGTCGCGAAGCGGCTCGCCGGCGGGGACACGGACAGCCTCCACTACTACTCGGACCGCGTTCTCGCCGCCCCGGTGCAGCAACTCCTCGACCCCGCCACCTTCCCGGAAGTCGCCGGGCCGGACGTGATGGACCTGAACCAGTCCGCCCCGCGGTTCGACTCGGCCGTCAGCGGCGGCCGGACGGCGGAACGCACCGGCCACGCGCCGGCGTGGGGCCTTCCGCAACTGCGCCAAGCGGTCGCGGACCAGTACCGTCGTCGGGACGGCCGCGGCGTTCACACGGCCGATGACGTTCTCGTCACCCACGGGGCGACCGGCGCGTTCGCCGCCACGCTCGACGCCTTCGTGAACCCCGGCGACCGCGTCGTGCTGTTCGACCCGTGTTCCCCGGTGTTTTCACTCGGGGCGCAGTCCCGGCGGGCGAAGGTGCGGTGGGTGCCGACGTGGTCCGAGGACGGCCGCACGCGGTTCGACGAGGCGAACTTCGCGACGGCGATGCGCGGCGCGAAACTGCTCGCCATCGCCGACCCCGGCAACCCGACCGGCGGCGTGCTCTGCCCCGAAGACCTCGAACGGATCGCGTTCCTGGCGAACAAGTCGGACGTGCTCGTTTACCTCGACGAATCCTTCGCGCGGTTCCGCTACGACGGCAAGCCGTGCAGCCTCGCGGCGATGCCGGACATGGAACGGCGAACGCTTTCGGCCGGTTCCTTTACCCCCGGCTACGGCCTCGGATCGCTGCGGGTCGGCTGGCTGACCGGCCCGCGGTCGCTGGTCCGGGCGGTCGCGCTGACGGCGAACCTGTCGGCACCCTACGTCCCCGGCATTTGCCAGCAGATCGCCGCGCGGGCGATGCAAGCGGACGAGTCGGCGTTCGAGTCGACGCTCGACGAGTTCCGCGGCCGCCGGCGGTACGTGTTCGACTCGCTGCGGAAAATGGGGCTCGACCCGACGTGGCCGATCGGCGGGTTCTTCTTCTGGGTGCCGGTCAGCAAGTTCGGCCTCGACGGCCGGGCGTTCGCCGAACAGCTGATGAAGGAGCAACGGGTGCTCGTCGGCCCCGGCTGCGCCTACGGCCCGAACGGGACCGACTTCGTGCGGGTGAGCTTCGCCGCGGAAGACGGCCGGATGCGCGAGGGCCTCGCCCGCCTCGCCGCGTTCGTGGCCGGGCTCGGCGGCGAACCGGTGGTGCGGTCGGCGACCGTGTCGATCTCCGTGTCCGGCGGTGAGGGCGGCCCGGATGCGGAGCCGATGCCCGAACGCATCCCGGTGTTCAGCCGGGTGTAGGTCGCCATCCGCCGAAGAAGCCGTGTCGAACCGGCAACAGTCTCGAGAGCCGCGACCGCAAGGGAGCGGCCGCTTCCTGGGTGGAATCGCATCATTTCGAGAGGAAGTCATCCCTTGCCAGGGTGCGACTCCACCGCCGGGGCGGCCGCTCCCTTGCGG
>CAYUHJ010000289.1:0-6985 GCA_964444365.1 uncultured Alcaligenaceae bacterium
TGTTTTTTCCGAAGCGATCTTCGCAGCGAGCTCGGCCACCCGCAGACCTTCGGCGAGGTGGACGTTTCCCGACTGCCACTCGGCCCCGCACCCGCCGGGGACTTCGAGCGAGGCGGCCGCGGTTTCGCAGAGGGCGGGTTGGGTGAGAACGGCGGGGCTGAACGCGAACGTGTCCGGGTCCGGCGTGGGCCGGGTGTAGCGGAGGACGTGGAGGACGAGCCCGGGGTCGCGGAGGACGAGGTCGCGCTCGGGGGGGTCGGCGGTGAGGGCGTAGAGCCCGGCCGCCGACGGCCGCAGCCACGGCGACCCCACCGTACCCAGGTCTGCCGGGACCAGTGCCACCGGTCGCTCCTTCCGGGTCGTCGCGGGCGAGGGAGAACGCCGCCCGCGACGAGAGCAGCTTTACGCGGCGGCGACCGGTTCCAACTCCAGCTGCAGGCACATCCGGTCGATCAGTTGGTCGACGTCGAACGGCTTGTGCATGAAGTCGTCGGCCCCCGCCAGTTTCAGTTCCTGAATCTTATCTTCCTCCACCATGCCCGAGATGCAGATGATTCGGACATCTTCCAGGCTGGAATCCTGGCGGACGCGGTGACAAACTTCCTTCCCGTTAATATCGGGCAGCATGACGTCCAGAATGATCAGGTCCGGGCGGTATTCCTTGACCATCATGCCGGCGTCGAACCCGTTGGCGGCGATCTTCACCTCGAACCGGCCGTCTTCTTCCAAAGCCCGGTGGATCATTTCGACGATATCCACCTCGTCGTCCACCAGCAGCACCTTGCGGCGGCCGCTCTCCAGGGCGTCCGTCGGGATGCCGTTGTCCTTCATGAACTTGTGCAGCGCTTCCCGCGGGATGCGGCGGAACTTGGAGCCCGGCACGCGGAAGCCCTTGAGCTGCCCGTTGTCGAAGCACCGGATGATCGTCTGCTGGCTGACCTTGCAGATCTTGGCGGCTTCGCCGGTCGTGAACACTGTCTTCATGCCTGCGTCCACTCCGCCGGCCGACGCCGGCATGTGAGAAATCCCGGCCGCGGTCACGCGACCGCAGCTGAACCGGGAGCCTTCCTGGAACCCTGGGCGTCCGTCGCTCCGACCCGCGTGCGAAACTGTGGGTGCGAACCGCGAGCGGTTCCCCGCACAGTCCCCACCCAGGGCGGAGTTAAATGGGGGAAGGTGGTACCCGTGTCCGGGGTTTGAAGGGGCAAAGCAAGATGGTGAATCTCGGAATTCAAACCGCCGTGGGGATTATAACCACCCCATTTGTCCTGTCAACGTGGCCCGTTCGGACCTCGTTTGCATAACTCGTGTTAACCGCACGGCTTCCCGCGCAGCTCGGCGCGATCCCCGCAAACCCCGTCTTTTCACGGAAACTTGCGGCTTCCCACGCCGACATCCCCTGGCAGGGGTGCCAGGTTGCCCCCGAACCGGTGGTTTCCCGGTCGGGCGGAAGCCCCATACCCGGTCATTCCAGATAAAACAACAGCACTGCCAAATCCGCCGGGGTGATCCCGCTTACCCGACTCGCTTGCCCCAGACTGGTCGGCCGAACCCGGTTCAGCTTCTCCTTCGCCTCCGGTCGCAGCTGGGTTACGGCCGCGAAGTCGAACGTGTCCGGAATCCGCCGGTTCTCCATCCGCTTGAACCGCTCCACCTCGCCCGCCTGCCGGTCGATGTACCCGCTGTACTTCGCCTCCAGAACGACCTGTTCCGCCGCGCCGGCCCGGTCGTCCCATTCGCGCAGGGGCGGGTGCCGCTCGCACAGGTCCGCCCACGTCACCTCCGTCCGCCTCAGCCACGTCGCGAGGTTGTCGCCGTCGGACTTCGCCGTCCGCAGGTACGCCTGCAGTTCGCCGATGTCCCGCTCCTTTCGCTGAAGTCGCTCCCACGCCTCGTCCGACACGGAGCCGACCCGCCGGCCGAGGGGGGTGAGCCGCCGGTCCGCGTTGTCGTGGCGAAGGAGCAACCGGTACTCGGCCCGCGAGGTAAACATCCGGTAGGGTTCGTCGACGCCCTTCGTGACGAGGTCGTCGATCAGCACGCCGATGTACGCCTGACTGCGGTCGAGCACCAGCGGCGGCTCGCCCTTCAGCTTGAGCGCCGCGTTCAGCCCGGCCATCAGCCCCTGGGCACCGGCTTCCTCGTAGCCCGTGGTGCCGTTGATCTGCCCGGCGAAGTACAACCCCGCGACCGGCTTCGTTTCCAGCGTCGGGTGGAGCTGCGTCGGCGGGGCGAAGTCGTACTCGACGGCGTAGCCCCACCGCATCACTTCCGCGTTTTCCAGGCCGGGGATGTGCTTGAGCATCGCGTACTGCACGTCCTTCGGCAGGCTCGTGGAGATGCCGTTGCAGTAGTATTCGAGCGTGTTCAGCCCTTCCGGTTCGAGGAAGATCTGGTGCCCGTCCTTCTCCGCGAACCGCACGACCTTGTCCTCGATGCTTGGGCAGTAACGCGGACCCCGGCCGCAGATTTGCCCGGAGTACATCGGGGCGCGGTGCAGGTTCGCGCGGATGATCTCGTGGACCTCCGGCGTCGTGGTCGTGAGGTGACACGGGATTTGCGGCACCGCGACCTTGTCAGTCGAGAAGCTGAACGGCCGCGGCGGGTCGTCGCCGATTTGGATCTGCGTCTTCGAGAAGTCGATGGTCCGCCCGTTGAGCCGGCACGGGGTGCCGGTCTTGAAGCGGTGCAGGTGGAACCCCGCCGCCGCGAGGGAGTCGGACATGCCTTCCGCCGACGCATCCCCGGCCCGCCCGCCGACGGTCTTCGCCTCGCCGGTGTGCATCAGCGCCTTGAGGAACGTCCCCGTCGTGAGGATCACCGCCGACGCGAGGTAGCGGGTGTCGCCGCGGGCCACGATGCCGCGAACGCGGTGATTCGCCGTCGAGCCCGAGTCGGCGAACGGTTCCAGCAATAAGCCCTCGACGATTTCCTGGCGCAGCGTCAGACTGGGCTGTTCTTCGACCCACCGCTTCATCGTGAACTGGTAGAGCTTCTTGTCGCACTGCGCCCGCGGCGAGTGCATCGCCGGTCCCTTCGACGCGTTCAACATGCGGAACATGATCCCGCTCGCGTCGGTACACTTGCCCATGACGCCGCCGAGGGCGTCGATTTCCCGAACGATCTGCCCCTTCGCGACGCCGCCGATCGCGGGGTTGCACGACATCTGCCCGACGGCGTCGGCGTTCATCGTGAGCAGGCACGTCTTCAGTCCGAGCCGCGCCGCCGCGAGCGCGGCCTCCGTCCCGGCATGGCCGGCCCCGACGACGAGGACGTCGAATTCAAAGGTGAGGGGGGTCATAGCTCGTAAGGCGTTTTGGGGAGAAATCGTCGTCCAGTGCCGAGTAGCGTTTCTGGGTACTGGCGAAGATCCGAAAGCGTTTCCAGTAAGTCGATCGCTACGACTTCCGCGTAGCGAGGGTCACGCTGAATTCGATCCGCGTCGCTGAAAGTTAACACCGGAAGTGAGTCGGGCGCACTGTCGCGAATTGCCGCAGTAAGCGAATCGATACCATCATCGTTTCTGTTGGCGGTGACGAGAACCCACCCCTCAGCCTGGCAACGATTCCAGATCGTGCGGTCGTCGGTGTCGGCTGCATAGCCGACCGAGCGGACAGTGTGGACCGACAAACCAAGTTCATCCCACCACTCCGCCCACTCGGGCGAGCGGAGGATGAACAGCAACCGATCAAGTTGTCCCTGACAGTTGATGTCGACGAGCAGCCCAGTCATGGAGTCGCCGCCGATTCGAGAGTTTGAGCCGCCAACCACTTGCGAAACGCCGCCATGCGCTCTCCCGGTTTCGGGTCAGCACCCTTGGCAGCGATCGGATGTGCCGCGGACCATTCGTTGAACAAACGGAGTTCTTCGAGAAATCGCCGAGAACGTTCCCTTGCTTCGGGGGTGTCTTGCGCTATTGTCTCTCGGCGATTCCGCTCGTCGACACGACGATTGACTTCGACCACTTCCTCGCGATGCTCGGCAATGTAGTCCCGCAACGCATCGAGTTCTGCCTGTGTGACCGGGAACAACTCGAGCAACCTTGCATCGGTGTATTCGCCAGACTCGAAGTACGGGAACAGATCATTCACCGTAAGTCGGCAGCTCCGCAACTCCGGCCCCCGGCCGCGGTCGTGCATGAGTGGGCTCATCGCGTCTCCTCCGTCCGACCCGAAAAGAAAGCGGCCCGCGAGTCGCCTCGCGGGCCACGCCGACTTCACGTTACCACAGCCTTACTTGATGAACAGCATCTCCCGGTACGTCGGCAGCGGCCAGAGGTCGTCGGCGACCTGGGTTTCGAGCGCGTCGCCGAAGGTCCGCAGTTCGACCATCTTCGGGATGACGCTGTCCCGCATGTACTTCGCGTGGGCGTAGGCGTCGCCGGCCGCGTGGTGGTTGGCCGCCTTGTCCAGTGCGGCGATCGCCGCCGAGAACTTGGCGATCGTCTCGGACAGCGTCTTCAGCGTTTCGGACGCCGGACCCGCGTCGACGCCCGCCGCCTTCAGGGACGCCACGGTGCCGGCCACTTCCGCCTGATACCGCAGGGCGGCCGGCAGGATCATCGTCTTCGCCATGACGAGCATCGTCTGCGCTTCGATGTTGATCGTCTTGACGTAGGTCTCGCTGAAGATCTCGTACCGGCTGTGCAGCTCGCGCTCGGTCAGCACCTTGTACTTGCCGAACAGCGCGATCGACTCCTTCGAGATCAGCGTCGGAATCGCGTCGACCGTGTTCTTCAGGTTCGGCAGGCCGCGCTTCGCCGCCTCCGCGTGCCACTCTTCCGAGTAGCCGTTGCCGTTGAAGATGACCTTCTTCGACTCCTTGATGATCCCCGGCAGCAGCGCGGCGATCGCCTGGTTGAGCGACTTCCCGCCGGCGACGGACTTCTCCAGTTCCGTCGCGACGTAGTCGAGCGACTCGGCGACGATCGTGTTCAGCACGACGTTCGGGCCGGAGACGCTGAAGAACGAGCCGACCGCGCGGAACTCGAACCGGTTGCCGGTGAACGCGAACGGGCTGGTGCGGTTCCGGTCGCCGGCGTCCCGCGGGAACTTCGGCAGCACCGTCACGCCGACTTCCATCGTCCCGCCGGACTTCGTGCTCTTGAGCGCGCCGGCCTCCAGTTGCTCGATGATGTCTTGCAGCTGGTCGCCGAGGAAGATCGAGATGATGGCCGGCGGGGCCTCGTTCGCCCCGAGGCGGTGGTCGTTCCCGGCGGACGCGACGCTGACGCGGAGCAGTTCCGGGTACTTCGCGACGGCCCGGATGGTGGCCACGCAGAAGACGAGGAACTGGGCGTTGTCGTGCGGCGTGTCGCCCGGCCCGAGGAGGTTCTCCCCGGTGTCCGTGGACATCGACCAGTTGTTGTGCTTGCCGCTGCCGTTGATCCCCGCGAACGGCTTCTCGTGCAGGAGGCAGACGAGGTCGTACTTCTCCGCGGTGCGGCGGAGCACGTCCATCGTCAGCTGGTTGTGGTCGGCCGCGAGGTTCGAGTCCTCGAAGATCGGCGCGATCTCGTACTGGCTCGGGGCCACTTCATTGTGCCGCGTCTTCGTCGGGACGCCGAGTTTCACCAGTTCCGCGTCGACGGCCGCCATGCAGGCGATGACCCGCTCCGGGATCGTGCCGAAGTACTGGTCCTCGAGCTCCTGCCCCTTCGGCGGCTTCGCCCCGAACAGCGTCCGGCCGGCGAACATCAGGTCCGGGCGGGCGGTCAGGAAGTTCTTGTCGATCAGGAAGTATTCCTGTTCCGGGCCGACGGTCGTGAAGACCTTCTTCGCTTCCGTGTTGCCGAACAGCTTGAGGATGCGCAGCGCCTGCGTCGAGAGCGCGTCCATCGACCGGAGCAGCGGCGTCTTCTTGTCGAGCGCTTCACCGGTCCACGACACGAACGCCGTTGGGATGACGAGTGTGCTGCCGTTCGGGGCTTCGCGGATGTACGCGGGGCTGGTCGGGTCCCAGGCGGTGTAGCCGCGCGCCTCGAACGTGGCCCGGATGCCGCCGCTCGGGAAGGAGCTGGCGTCCGGCTCGCCCTGGACGAGTTCCTTCCCGCTGAACTGGGCGATGGCGCTGCCGGTGCCGGTCGGCGTCAGGAAGCTGTCGTGCTTCTCGGCGGTCAGCCCGGTCATCGGCTGGAAGATGTGCGTGTAGTGCGTCGCGCCGTGCTCGATGGCCCAGTCCTTCATGGCGCTGGCCACCGCGTCCGCGATCACCGGGTCCAGCGGCACGCCTTGCTTGATGGTCTTCTGGAGGGCCTTGAACACCGGCTTCGGCAGCCGCTGCTTCTGCGCCTCTTCGCTGAAAACCAGGCTCCCGAACAGGTCCTTGAGGTGCGTCGTCGTGAAGTCGATCTTCGCGAGGTCGTGCTTGGTGCTGGCGATCCGGGCGATCGCCTCGAACCGCGGGTTGCTGGTGGCCATTCTCGGGTGCGTCTCCGTGGGAGGGTGTGGTGGAACCGGGCCGCGGCCGCGCGGGGGCATCGGGGCCAACTGAAACGGCTCGCGGTTGGGCTGTTCGGGAGAGTTAGGAAGCGTTATAAGCCGCGCGGAAGGGGCGGCAAGATGCCCTCCCGAAGGTCCGAGGATTTCCCATGCGGCGCGTCGCGGTCATCAATCAAAAGGGTGGCGTCGGCAAGACCACCACGACGGTCAACCTCTCCGCGGCCCTCGCCGCCACCGGCCACCGGGCCTGCGTCCTCGACCTGGACCCGCAGGCCCACGCGACCACGCATTTGGGCGTCGAACCCGACGGCACCGCGCCGTCGATTTACGACGTCCTCGTCGGGCACAAGAAGATCGCGGACGTCCGCCGCCACATCGGGGACGGGCTGTCCCTCCTGCCGTCGGACATCAACCTCGCCGCCGCGGAAGTCGAGCTCGCCGGCGTCGTCGGCCGGGAAGTCATCCTGCGCGAAGCCTTGAGCAGTGAGCAGTGGGCAGTGGGCAGTGGGCAGAAGCAGTCAGGGTTTGACTGCCCACTGCCCACT
>CAYUHJ010000290.1:0-6977 GCA_964444365.1 uncultured Alcaligenaceae bacterium
GGGGAGAGGGGAGGAAGCTTGTCTGACCCTCTCCCCTTGGGGGAGAGGGTGGCCGAAGGCCGGGTGAGGGGAAGTCCCCAACCGGAAACTCGCCCCATCTCAGGGGAAAAGCGTCCATACCGGTTGAGGCCTTCCCCTCATCCCCAACCCCTCTCCCCCAAGGGGCGAAGGGAGAAGGCAGCTGGGCCATGCGAACCCTCGCGATCGGCGACATTCACGGGGCATCGGCGGCGCTCGACGCCCTGCTCGCGGCCGTTCGCCCGAAGGCGGCCGACCGGCTTGTGTTCCTCGGCGACTACGTCGACCGCGGCCCGGACTCCGCCGGTGTACTACGAAGACTCCTCGACATCCGCGAGACCGTGCCGAACTCGGTGTTCTTGCGCGGCAACCATGAACTGATGATGATGAACGCCCGGCACGACCGCGGCGAGCGCAAGAACTGGCTGTCCGTCGGCGGCGTGCAGTGCCTCCAGAGTTACGGCACCCCCGCCCGCTTCGACGACATCCCCGCCGATCACTGGTTTTTTCTCGACCGCGAATGCGTGAGTTCCTTCGAGACGGACACGCACATGTTCGTCCACGCCAACCTCGACGGCGAACTGCCGCTCGACGAGCAAACCGAGTCCATGCTGTTCTGGGAGTTTTTGACCGGCCCCGTGCGGCACTACTCCGGCAAGACCGTCATCTGCGGTCACACGTCGCAACGCAGCGGCGAGATCCTCGACCTCGGCGACACGATCTGCATCGACACGTTCGCCCACGGCAGCGGCTGGCTGACGGGCCTCGACGTGCGAACCGGCGAGTACTGGCAGGCGAACCAAAGGGGCGACGTGCGAACCGGGCAACTCGCCGACCGGGAGTGAACTTTGGGAGAGCGGGTGTCGTCTTGTAGGGTGGGTCGAGCCGCTTCGGCGAAGACCCACCGGAACGGCAATCACTTTCGGCCCGGATCGGTGGGTCTTCGCCGAAGCGGCTCGACCCACCCTACAAGTTCGGCCAGGGTCGTGCTTCCCTTCATGCCCGTCAGTAGGATACCCCGAGAAGAATCTGTTCTTCCTCAAGGGACTTTGCCGATGACGCCGCTTCAATCCATCGTGGCCGCCGGGACGAAGCTCTGGCTCGACTCCGTCGACCCGGACGAGATCGCCCGCAACCGCGCCCTCGGGGCCACCGGCGCGACCTCGAACCCGATCATCATCTCGGACCTGCTCTCGACGGGCCGGTTCGACAAGGACATCGGCACGCTGATTCAGGCCGGCCACGACGACAACGCCATCGCCTGGGCGATGACGGACAAGCTCGTCAAGCAAGCGCAAGACGTGTTCCTCCCCGTGTGGCAAGAGACCAAGGGGAACGACGGCTGGGTCAGCTTCGAACTCGAACCGCTGCTCGAAGACGTGGAGCGAAACCTGCCCGTCGCCGAGCGGACGGCCGAGTACATCGCCCTCGGCAAGAAGTGGGCGGCCGGCCACAAGAACCGCATGATCAAAGTCCCCGCGACGCCGGGCGGCCTCGGGGCGCTGGAAGAACTCGTCGCGTCCGGCGTGTGCGTGAACGTCACGCTGATCTTCAGCGAGAAGCAGTACGAGACCGCCCGCGACGCGTGCTGGCGCGGCATCCAGCGGCTCGCGGACAAGTCGCACGTCAAGACGGTCTACAGCATCTTCGTCAGCCGGCTCGACGTGTACACGGAGAAGCACGTCCCGACGCTGATTCCCGCGGCGCAGGGCATGGTCGGCATCGTGAACGCGAAGCGCATCTGGAAGATGAACCAGGCCTACTGGCCGTCCAAGGGGCTGGCGCTGCAGCAGGAAATGATCTTCGCCAGCACCGGGACGAAGAAGAAAGAAGACGCCCCGTGGAAGTACGTCGAGGCGTTCGCCGGCAGCGACATCGAGACGAACCCGCCGGCGACGAACAAGGCGGTTCAAGAGAGCGGCCGGACGTTCACGGCCCACGTGTCGGAGCTTCCGCCGGCGGACGTGCTCGCCGACATCGACGCGAAGGTGGACATGGCGAAGCTCGAAGACACGCTGATGAAGGAAGGCCTCGCAAAGTTCGCGGACCCGCAGAAGGCGCTGCTCAAGCTCATCGGCGACAAGCGGAAGGCGCTGCTGGCGAAGGCGTGAGATGGGCCTTGTAGGGTGGGTCGAGCCGCTTCGGCGAAGACCCACCGAACCGGCAATCACATCCTGGCACTTCGGTGGGTCTACGCCGCAAAGCCGGCTCGACCCACCCTACAAGAGGTTCCCTCCATGCGTCACCTTCTCCCGGTTCTGTTCCTGTTCAGCGCCAGCTGTGCGGACGCCGCGGACGTGAAGTTCCCCGCGCCGCCGGAGGCGAAGCCCGACCCGAAGGCCCCGGCCACCGAACTCGCGACGTTCGGATCCGGGTGCTTCTGGTGTACGGAGGCCGTCTTCCAGAAGTTGAAGGGCGTCTCGAAGGTCGTGTCCGGGTACACCGGCGGCAAGACCGAGAACCCGACGTACAAGGAAGTCTGCACCGGCGAGACCGGCCACGCGGAAGTGATCCAGGTCACGTTCGACCCGAAGGTGATTTCTTACGCGGAACTGCTCGAAGTCTTCTGGCGGTCCCACGACCCGACCACGCTCAACCGCCAGGGGAACGACGTCGGCACGCAGTACCGCTCGGCCGTCTTCTACCACTCGGACAAGCAGAAGGAACTCGCCGAGGCGTACAAGAAGAAGATCACCGAGGCAAAGGTGTTCGACGACCCGGTCGTGACCGAAATCACAGCGGCTGTGAAGTTCTACCCGGCGGAAGACTACCACCAGAACTACTTCAAGCTGAATCCGAAGCAGCCCTATTGCCGGGCCGTCATCGGGCCGAAGGTGAAGAAGTTGGAAGAAGTGTTCAAGGACAAGTTAAAGCCGGCTGACAAGTGACCCGCTACCGGGGTTCCCCGGCGGGGCGGAGTTTCCCGTCCGGAAGGAGCCGCCCGAGGTAGTCGTGGAACTCGGTCTCGAACGCCGGGACCGGCTTGCCCACGAGCGTCTCGAAGGCCTTCACCGGGTCGCCGCCGGCGTTGACCGCCGTGAGGTACGCATCGAACTCCTTCGACCCGACGCGGTGGAGTTGGAACGTCAGGAAGTGGGTCACCGCCCACGCCGTGAGGTACGCCCGGTCGGCGGCCGCCTGCTGATCCGTGTGAGCCGCGATGAAGGCGTCCCGCCCGGACCGCAAGAGGTCTGCGACCGGGACCAGCCTCGCCCCGCCCTTGCCGCGGAGAAAGTCCTGGGCCTTTTCGAGCCGCTCGCGGTCGGCCGCCCCGATCCGAAGCTCCCCGGCTTCGAGAACCGCCGTCTCGAACACCTGCGCGAGCCCCTCGTTCAGCCACCGCGGCAGTTCGCCCGTCCCCTTGCCGGCCTTCACCTCGTCCGGCTTCCGCGGCGGGTAGACGTAGGTCATCGTGTAGGCGTGGAACGCCTCGTGGTAGAGCAGCGAGAACAGGCGGCGGTTCGCCCGGTCGAAGTCCGCGTCCTGGGCACGGGCCTCGGCCCACACGTCCTTCCGCTGGTCCGCCGCCGCCGCCAGGAACCGCTTCAGGTCCGCGTCCGCTCCCTTATAGAGGGCCTTGATCCGCGTCTCGTACTCGTCGATGGTCGCGAGCTGCTGGACGACGTGGACCCGGTTCGCCGCCAGCAGCCGGCCCTGGGCCTGGAGGTCCGACCCGCAGACAACTTTGTTCTCCGCGGGCAGGTACACGGCCTGGTTCAGCACCGGGCCGGACGCGGACAGGAGCTTCCGGTAGTCCGCCGGGTCGCCGGCGAGCAGCACCTGGGTCGGCCGCTCCGCCTTCACCCGCGGCGGGAGGAGCCGGGCGTAGGCCGCGTAGATCTGTTCCAGCCGGACCGCCGCCCGCCGGGTGACCTCGTCCGGCGTGCCCGCGATCAGCACGAACTGCTCGGACTCGTAGCGACTCGCCCCCCTGGGCCGGCCGAGCCAGGCCGTCGGGGCGATCTCGAGGTCGTCCATCCGCTTCCGCTCGCCGGACCCGTGCGGGTCGAGCTCGGCGAGCTTCTCGCGGAGCACCTGCCGGTCCTTTTCGGTCAGCGCGTTCACGCGGGCCACGTCGACGCGGTCGAACACGTCGGTGAGGGTGATCGTGGGCCGGCCCGGCGGCCGGCGGACGATCTGGAACCGGTACGCCTTGTCGGTTTCTTCCAGCAGCAGGCCCTGGAACCGCGCCCCGTTCTTCAGCACGATTTCGTCGAACTTCCACGGTGCCGCCACGGGGTCGGCCCCGGACACGGGTCGGGCGAAAAGGAGGAACGCCACGACGGGAAGGACACGCGAAGCCATTCGACACCTGTGACGAGAACGACGCCGGCCGCGGTTGCTGTCACCAGACTACCATGATTCTGCCCGATTCACCGCAGTCGGGAAACCGCGAACTGACCCAGGAGCCGCGATGGCCGCGACCGACCTTGTTCTGGCCTTCACCGGGGCGAGCGGGTCCGCCTACGGCCTGCGGCTCCTCGAGGTGTGCCTGCGGGCGGGGTGGACCGTTCACCTGACGGTCAGCCCCGCCGCCGTCGAGGTCTTCGCCACGGAAGTCGGCCGCACGCTGGACCTGACGCACTTCGACGCGAAGCGTCTGCTCGGCGACGCATCGACCGGGCTGGACCTGTCGCGGGTGCGGTATCACCACTTCCGGGACTTCCGGGCCGGCATCGCGTCCGGGTCGTTCCTGACGGGCGGGATGGCCGTCTGCCCCTGCAGCATGGGTACCGTCGCCGCGATCGCACACGGCACATCCGAGAACCTGATCCACCGCGCGGCCGACGTCCACCTCAAGGAGCGGCGGAAACTCGTGCTCGTGCCGCGGGAAACCCCGCTGGGGCTGGTCCAACTCCGGAACCTGACGGCGGCCGCGGAAGCCGGGGCGGTCGTCCTCCCCGCGATGCCGGCGTTCTACACGCACCCCCGGTCGGTCGCGGACATGGTCGACTTCGTCGTCGCCCGGGTCTGCGACCAACTCGGGGTCGAACATCAACTGTTAAAGCGGTGGGGGGGCGGTTAGTGTTCTAGAATCCCCCTGACCGTCGACCCGAAACCGCGGAGGGGAGCCCGTGTCCGACCCGAAACCAGCCAGCCAACTGCTCCGCCGCGACTTCTTGTGCGGGGCCGTCGCCGGCGGGACCGCCGCCGGGGCCGCGTGGCTGGCCACCCGCAACCCGTGGAAGGCCCACGAGCACGCGACCACCTGCTTCTCCCAGAGCGGCGAAGACCTGGTCGTGATGTACGTGTTCCGCGCCCTCGGCATCGAGAAGCCCAGCTACCTGGACATCGGCGCGTTCCTCCCGGTTTTTTCGAACAACACCTACCTGTTCTACCTCGCGGGCGGCCGCGGCGTGCTTGTGGAGCCGAACGTGGACCTCACCTCGGAACTCCGCCGCGCCCGCCCGGAAGACGTCACGCTGCCCGTCGGCATCGGGTTCTCGGACAAGGAAGACGCGCTCGACTACTACCGGCTCGACACGCCGCAACTCAACACCTTCGACAAGGACCGGGCGGACGAACTGGTCCGGACCGGGCACCGGCTGGTCGAGGTCATCAAGGCGCGCCTGCTACCGGTCAACCAAGTGATCGCCGAGCACTTCGGCGGCAAGAGCCCGGACTTCCTGTCGATCGACGTCGAGGGGCTGGACCTGTCGATCCTCAAGACGCTGGACTTCGGCAAGTACCGGCCGAAGGTCATCTGCGCGGAAACCGCCAACCCCCGCGGCGACAAGATGGAACCCGCCGTCGCCGATTTCCTCCGGGAGAAGGGCTACAGCGTTCGGGGGATGACCTTCCCGAACACGATTTTCGTCGACGACAAGGCGTGGGGGTGAGGTGCGTTAGCGAGCCGCGGACTGTCGTCCGCGACTCGCCGGAGAACCACACTGCGACTCAATCCGATCTTCAGTTCACGGCCGTCGTCGTCAGTTCCAGCGACACCTTCGCCGCTTCGTCGGCGAACTTGCGGACGTCCTGCGTGATCCGCATGCTGCAGAACTTCGGGCCGCACATGCTGCAGAACTTCGCGCTCTTGAACACCTCCTGCGGCAGCGTCTCGTCGTGCATCCGGCGGGCGGTCTCCGGGTCGAGGCTCAGCTCGAACTGGCGGTTCCAGTCGAACTCGAAGCGGGCCTTGCTCAGTTCGTCGTCGCGCTTCCGGGCGTTCTTTCGGCCGCGGGCAATGTCCCCGGCGTGGGCGGCGATCTTGTACGCGATCACCCCCTGCCGCACGTCGTCCTTGTTCGGCAGGCCCAGGTGCTCCTTCGGGGTGACGTAGCAGAGCATCGCGGCCCCGGCTTCCGCGGCGATGGCCGCCCCGATCGCGCTGGTGATGTGGTCGTACCCCGGCGCGATGTCAGTCACGAGCGGCCCGAGGACGTAGAACGGGGCCTCGTGGCACAGTTCCCGCTCCTTCTCGACGTTCATCTTCACGAGGTGCATCGGGATGTGGCCGGGGCCTTCGATCATGACCTGACAGCCGTGCTCCCAGGCCTTCAGCGTGAGTTCGCCGAGCGTCTTGAGTTCCGCGAACTGGGCGGCGTCGTTGGCGTCCGCGAGGCAGCCGGGGCGGAGGCCGTCCCCTAGGGAAAACGTCACGTCGTAGGCCTTCATGATCTCGCACAGTTCGTCGAAGTGCGTGTACCACGGGTTCTGCTGGTGGTGCGCGACCATCCACGCGGCCATCAGCGAGCCGCCGCGGCTGACGATGCCCGTCACCCGGTCCCGCGTGAGGGGGACGTGTTCGAGCAGCACGCCGGCGTGGATCGTCATGTAGTCGACGCCCTGCTTCGCCTGGTGCTCGACCATGTCGAGTAGTTGCCGGGGCGTGATGTCCCGCGGGTCCTTCACCTGCTGGATGATCTGGTACGCCGGGACGGTCCCAATCGGCACCGGGGACGCGTCGATGATCGCCTGGCGGATGCCGTCGATGTTGCCGCCGGTGGACAGGTCCA
>CAYUHJ010000291.1:0-6864 GCA_964444365.1 uncultured Alcaligenaceae bacterium
GGGTGGAGGGAATCCCCCCACCCCCTACCCCTCTCCCCAGCGGGGAGAGGGGAGAAATACGGCTGAGAGCTTACTTCTTTTCGGGGACGAAGGTCTTGTCCCCGATCTGGGTGAGGGTCTTCTGTTCCTGGAAGAGTTCCACCTTCGTCTCGGTGCTCCCGATGACCACGTCGAGAATGCCCTTCATCTTCACGGCGATGTCGGCCTCTTCGACGCGGCTGGTCTTCGGGTTCCAGCGGATCTTGCCCGGCTTCGGCTCGATCGACTCCAGCGTGCCGCCCTTGATGCGGAACAGGAGCCCCTCGGCCGCGTCGGTCGGGGCCTTGTACACGAACTTCGGCTCGACTTCGATCAGGTCCAGGTCCTTCTTCTCGGGGTCCTTGCCCTTGTAGGTGAACTTGAAGGTCCGCTCGTAGGAGCCGATCGGCCCGAGGGTGAGGGTGGACTTCTTCTCCCACGACTCGCCGACGGCGACTTCCTTCGGCGGGGTGATGCCGAGGCTCGGGTCGGTCATCTCGCGGAGGGCTTCGTCCGTGAGGATCTTCTTGAGCAGCGGCTCCATCTGGGCGTTGGCGCTGGCCAGTTTCTTGAGGAGTTCGTCGCGGCCTTCGACCTTCTGGACGGCCATCTTGCCGTTGAACGTGACGGTGAACGAGGCGTCGCGGAGGTTGTTGAAGAAGTCCGCGAGGCCGGGGTTGCCGCCGGCCGGGGCGTTGTCGGTCGAGTCGTAGGTGATCGGGTTGCCGCCGATGTCGACGGTCATCTTCACGCCCTTGATCGTCATCTTGAGGACGATCTTGTCCGCCTCGACGGTCGTCGGCACCCACTCGAAGTAGAACGTCTGCTCGTGCTTCAGGTTGAGGTCCGAGCCGCCCTGGACCTTGACCGTCTGGTTGACGGTGGTGGTCAGCTTCTGGAAGAAGGCCTTGTCTTTTTCGAACTTGGGGATGAAGGTCTGCTTGTCCTGAGCGGCGGACGCGGACACGAGTCCGGCCACCAGCACAACGGCCAATCCGAGGCGAATTCGCGGCACGTCACAGTCCTCCGTCGAAGGGGCGGCCGGCCCCGCGGGTCGTGTCACAACGTCAGGCTGGTTTTCTACCCCTTGCCCCGGCCCGGAACAAGGGCTGCCGGAAAAACCGGTGCCGCCGTTACTTTCCGTTCGACCCGGCCGCGGCGGGGCCGGTGAACGATTCCATCCGGCGGCGGAGCTTCTTGTGGGCGTCGCCGGTGCCGCGGGACAGGGTCAGCACGTCGCGGAAGCTGAGGCCGGGGTCCGGGAACGGGAGCTTGGCCAGGGCGTCGTCGAGGTCGCCGGCGAGCTGGTACTTGTCGCCGTCGCAGGTGATCTCGATGCCGAGCGCCCGGAGCAGCTCCAGGTCGCGGTAGAACCCCCGGACGTCGACCTTCAGCCGGGTCAGCAGGGCCTTCCGCGTGCGGGTCGCCTCGGCCGTCAGGGCGAGCAGCCGGTACAGCCGGCACGCCCGCGGGAGGGTGAGGGTCGGGGCCGGTTCGGGCGCGTGGTGTTTGCTCATCTCGCCTCCTGCCGGGCGACCCGCGGGGAGCTTGGGCGCTTCCGTGCGAAACGCCCGCGGGACGGTCCAGAGGTTCGCCGGTCGTCGGGGTCCGTCGCTTCGGCCGGCAGATTGGGCTGATGGTAGATACCGCGCGAAGGGGAATCAAGTTGCTGCCGCCGCGGTTGGCAGGAATTCACCGCCCGCACCGCCCCGCGCGCACGGTTCCTCGACACCCGGATTTCCGAAAGGGTCGCCGCACCGGACGCGAATAATCTTCTGACGGGCCGCGGCGACCGCCGCGGGCCGGGAGGACTCATCCGATGTTTCAATCACTCAAGATCGGCCGACTGCTCGGCATCGACGTATACCTGCACGGCACCTTTTGGCTGCTCCCGCTGTTCGTCCTCCTCAGCGGGGCGAGCGGGCCGCACGGGGTGGCCCTGGACCTGGCCGTGCTCTTCGCCGTGTTCGGCTGCGTGGCCCTGCACGAACTCGGGCACGCCGTCGCCGCCGGGTGGTTCGGCATCCGCACCCGCGACATCACCCTGTCGCCGATCGGCGGCGTCGCCCGGCTGGAGAACGTGCCCGACAAGCCGTGGCCGGAAATCGTCATCGCCCTCGCCGGGCCGGCCGTGAACGTGGTCATCGCGGCGTTCCTCGGGGGCGCGATGCTGCTCGACGGCGTGTCCGTCGGGCGGTCGCTGGTCGGCGGGTCGTTCCTGGAAGCGTTCTTCGCCCGGCTGCTGATCGCGAACGTCTTCCTCGTCCTGTTCAACCTGATCCCCGCGTTCCCGATGGACGGCGGGCGGGTGTTCCGGGCCGGGATGAGCCTGTTCGTCGGCCGCGAGCCGGCGACGGAACTCGCCACGATCCTGGGCTCCGTGCTGGCGGTCGGCTTCGTGCTCGGCGGGTTCTACCTGATGAACCCGATGCTCGCGCTGATCGGCGTCGCGGTGTTCCTGATGGGCCGGGCGGAACTCGCGGCGGTGCGGTACCAGGAGGAGCAGAAGCGGCACGCGGCGCGGTGGCGGCACGCCTTCGACTGGGTGGAACCGCGGATCCCGGTGGCCCGGCCGGTCGCCCGGCCCGTCGGCGGGTGGGAGTGGGACGCCGTCAATCAACGGTGGACGCTGTACCGAAGTGTCTAGCCGTCACACCCGCGGGAGCGAGATCCGTCGCCCCGCGGGCTCTTCCTGGGGCGCGGCGGAAGAACACTTCCCGCACCCCGAGCCGCAACTGCCTGACGACCCGAACCACGTCCGCCACGTGCCGCGAATCAGGTAGATGCCGGCGGCCCCCAGGATGACGAGCACGGCGGCGAGTTGACCGTCCATTGCGTTGCTCCGCTCAGCCAAGCCAATCGACGACCACCCGGCCGACCTGGAACGTGGCGAACGCGCCGACGTATGCGAGGGTCGTCATGTACGCGAACGTGAACGCCGTCCAGCCCCAACTCTTCGTCTCCCGGCGGATGACCGCGAGCGTCGACGCACACTGGCAGCACAGGGCGAAGAAGACCATGACGGACAGCGCCACCGGCACGCCGTACTTCCCGCGGACGGGGTCGTCCTTCCACTCTTGCCGCAACGCGGTGCCGAGTTCGTCGCGTTGCTTGTCGTCGCTGGCGTCGACATCGCCCTGCTCGTAGATGATCCCGAGCGTGCCGACGATGACCTCGCGGGCGGGGAAGCTCGCGAGCGCCGCCATGCCGAGCTTCCAGTCCCAGCCGAGCGGCGCGAACACGGGTTCCATCGCCTTCCCGGCCCGGCCGAGGTAGCTGTTCTCCTTCCACTCGGCGCTGAGATGGTTTGCCTGCTGTTTGGCAGCCGCTTGCTCCGGCGATTCTTCCTTCTTCTCCTCTTCCCCCTTCTCCCCCTCTCCCTGCTCCTTCAGTTCCGCGATGCGGTCCGGGTAGCTGTTGCCGTCCCGGTCGTGCGTCGGGAAATAGAGCAGCGCCCAGACCAGGACCATCGACGCGAGGATCAGCGTGCCGGCCCGGCGGACGAACGCCCAGCCCGCGTCGAGCATCCGGCGGAACACCGCGACGAACGACGGCCGCTTGTACAGGGGCAGTTCCATCACGAACACCGGCGTCTCCCCGCGGAGCAGGGTGCCCCGCAACGCCCACGCCACCAGCGGCGCGACGACGAACCCGATGGCGTACATCCCGAACAGGGCCAGCCCCGGCACCCACCGCGCGTACCCGTCCGTGAGGAACGCGCCGATCAGCAGCGCGTACACCGGCAGCCGGGCGGAACAACTCATCAGCGGGGCCACGACGATCGTCGCGAGGCGGTCCCGGCGGTTCTCGATGGTCCGCGTCGCCATGATGCCGGGGATCGCACACGCGACCGACGACAGCAGCGGAATGAACGACTTGCCGCTGAGCCCGCACCGGCTCATCAGGCGGTCCATCAGGAAGGCGGCTCTCGCCATGTACCCGCAGTCTTCGAGGACGGCCAGGAACGCGAACAGGATCAGAATCTGCGGCAGGAACTTGATGACCCCGCCGACGCCGGTGACGATGCCGTCCTTCAGTAGAGCCCGCAAGGGGCCGGGGCTCATCAGGGCTTCGACCTTGTCGCCGATGAGGGCGGTGCCGTTGTCGATGAGGTCCATCAGCGGCTCGGCCCCGACGAAGATCGCCTGGAACACGCCGAACATCAGGGCGAAGAAGAAGAGGGTGCCCCAGACGCGGTGTGTCAGAATCTTGTCGAGCCGGTCCGTCCAGGTCACCTTCCGCTCGACCGGCTTTGCCACGGCCTTCGCGGTGACTTCGCGGACCCAGGCGTACCGGGCCTTCGCCTCTCCGGCGGGAATCGGGCAGCCGCCGGCCGTCAGGCGGTCGCGGGCTGCCGCGAGGCGGTCGACCAGCTCGGGGCCGTACTTGTCCCCGAGCCACTTCTCCGCGTACCCGCCCACGTCGAGCAACAGTCGCCGGGCGAGGAACGGGGGCATGTCGCCGTTCGTCCCCGGCGGAAAGAGCCCCTCGGCCTCGCGGTACAGGACCGGCGGCAGGTCCGGCCCGCGGGTCGGCACTGTGGCGGTCGCGCTTGCTGCGATTGCGTCTCGCAGCCGGTCGAGCCCGGCCCCGGTGTTCGCCTGGATCGGCACGACCGCCAGCCCCGTCGCCTTCGCCAGCGCCTCGTAGTCGATGCGGATGCCCTGCCCTTCCGCCACGTCCGTCATGTTGACGGCGAGCACGACCGGGACGCCGAGTTCCATCAACTGCGTGGTCAGGTAGAGGTGCCGGTCGAGGTTGGAGGCGTCGACGATCGAGACGACCACGTCCGGCCGGGGTTCTTCCGGGCGACGGCCGAGCAGCAGGTCGACGGCGACCATCTCGTCCGGGCTTCGCGCGGCGAGACTGTAGGTGCCGGGCAGGTCGATGAGTTCGATGCGGCGGTCGCCGGCGGTGAAGTGGCCCTTCTTCATCTCGACGGTGACGCCGGGGTAGTTCCCGACGTGCTGCCGGAGGCCGGACAGGGCGTTGAAGAGGGTGGACTTGCCGGCGTTGGGGTTGCCGACCAGGGCGACGGTCAGCGGCTTGGCGGACATCGGTGGGGTTCGCCCGCGGTCACAGGGATTCGACGCGCACGCCGACGGCTTCGGTCTTGCGAAGGCTGAGGCGGGTGTTGCCGACGCGGATTTCCATCGGGTCGCCGAGCGGCGCGAACGCGATCATCTCGACGGGCTCGCCTTCGAGCAGGCCCATCTCGTAGAGCCGCTGCACGAGGGCGGGGTTCCCGGAAACCGTCTCGACGCGGGCCTTCTGGCCGGGGCGGAGGTGTGCGAGCGTCTTCATCGGGGCAGGCACCCGAGGCGGGGAGGAGGGCTTGTTGAGACAAAGTCTCAGTGTCAGTTTATCGCCCGGAGCCGCTAAGTCAAGCGGCGAACCCGTGCGATGGCCACGCCGCGTCGAACGGGGACCGTAGGGCGGGTCGAGCCGGCTTTGCGGCGAAGACCCACCGAAGCGGCAACGAGCGATTGCCACTCCGGTGGGTCTTCGCGAAACGCTTGACCCACCCTACACCGAAGTGCCCTCGTCAAACGAAGCGACCCCGGCCAGTGCCGGGGTCGGGTGCTGCGATTCCGCGGCCGCTCACGCGATGATTTCCTTCGCCACATTGCCGTGGACGTCGGTCAACCGGAAGTCGCGGCCGGCGTACTTGTACGTCAACTTCTCGTGGTCGAGCCCGAGCAGGTGCAGGATCGTCGCGTGGAAGTCGTGGGTGTGGACCTTGCCCTCGACCGCCTCGTAGCCGTAGTCGTCGGTCTTGCCGTGGACGAAGCCGCCCTTCACGCCGCCGCCGGCCATCCACGCGGTGAAGCCCTTATTGTTGTGGTCGCGGCCGTCCTCGCCCTGGGAATACGGCGTACGGCCGAACTCGCCGGACCACACGACGAGCGTGTCCTTGAGCATGTCCTTCCGCTTCAGGTCCGCGAGCAGGGCGGCGATCGGCCGGTCGATGGCGGCCGCGTGGCGGTCGATGTCGGCCTTCAGGTTGCGGTGCTGGTCCCAGTTGCCGTAGGTGACTTCGACGAACCGCACGCCCGCCTCTAGGAACCGCCGGGCGAGCAGGCATTGCCGGCCAAAGCTGCTCCCGCCGCGTTCGTCGAGGCCGTAGAGCTTCTGGGTTTCCTTCGACTCGCTGGACAGGTCCATCAGTTTCGGCACGTCCTTCTGCATCCGGAACGCGAGTTCGTAGCTCTCGATGACGCCTTCCACCTGGGGGTTGACCACGTCGCGGGCCAAGTCTTCCTTGTTGAGCGCCTGGATGAAGTCGATCTGCGCCCGCTGCGCGTCCGCATTCAGCCGCGGGTTCGCGATGTTCGGCAGCTTCGCGGACCCGCCGCCGCCCCCGAACGCGCCGAACCCGCGTGCCTCGCCGCCGAGTTTCGTCCCCTGGTACATCGCGGGCAGGAACCCGGAGCCGTAGTTCTGCGCCCCGCCGTTGCTCGTCGGCGGGTTGATGCTGACGAACCCGGGGAGGTTCTGGTTCTGCGTCCCGAGCCCGTACAGCACCCACGCCCCGAGCGACGGCCGGACGAACTGCGAGGTGCCGGTGTGCAGCTGCAGGAACGCCTGCGGGTGGGCCGGGACGCTGGTGTGCATCCCGTTCAGCAGGCACAGGTGGTCGGCCTGCTTCGCCAGTTCGGGGAACGCCTCGGAGATCATCAGCCCGGACTTGCCGGCCGGCTTGAACTTCCACGGCGAGCCGAGCAGTTTTCCGCCCCCGAACCCGCGGCCGATGCCCGCCGGCGGGCTCTTGCCGTCGTCGGCCGTGAGCTTGGGCTTGTGGTCGAAGGTGTCGACGTGGCTCGGCCCGCCGGACATGAACAGGAA
>CAYUHJ010000292.1:0-6773 GCA_964444365.1 uncultured Alcaligenaceae bacterium
GAGGCCCGACGGGAAGCGCAACGTCGGGCCTCGAAGACTCGGCCCGACCTACAAAACTTCCTCCCCTCTCCGTTTCGGGGAGGGGTTGCCTTTCGGCTCACACCAACCCCGGCAGCCGGCCGTTGTACGCCTGCTTTTTCGACGTGTGGCTGTCGCCGAACGAGTCCACCTTCGCGCCCATGCGGTCGAGCAGTTCGATGAACAGGTTGGCAGCCGGGGTGCCGTCCGGGAAGTTGACCTGCCGGCCGGTCTTGAGCGTCCCCTGGGCCTTGCCGACGAGCAAGTGCGGGTAGTTGTGCGTGCCGTGGCCGCCGTCGGCCATGTACGACGTGTACAGCAACAGGCAGTTGTCCAGCAGTGAACTGCCGCCCTCGTCGATGGCCTTCATCTTCTTGACGGCCTCCGCGAACAGGCTCGTGTACCACGTGTGGATCTGCCGCAGCGCCTCGCGGGAGATCGGGTCCGCGTCCTCGGGCCGGCCGGCGTTCCCCTGGTGTTCGAGCGTGTGGCAGTGGGTTTCGTACCCGACCGTGACGACGCCGGGGAACTGCGCCCCGTCGTCCCCGACGGCGAGGGTCGCCACCCGGGTCGTGTCCGTCTGGAACGCGAGCACCCACAGGTCGGACATGACGCGGATGTACTCGGCGTGCTTCTCCGGGTCGTGGTGGACCAGCTGGACGAGCTTGTGGATCGGCACCTTGCGGTCCGGCAGGTGCGGCGTCACCAGCTTCGACGGGCCGGGGTTCTTCGCGTCGAGTGCTTCCAGGTGAAGTCGGGTTTCGAGCCGTTCGATGCGGCTTTCGAGGGACCGCACGGAGTCGAGGTACTGGTCGAGCTTCTGCTTGTCCGCCGGGCCGACCTTGCCGCGGAGGGCCTTCGCCTCCTCGGCGACGGCGTCGACGACGCTGCGTTCGTAAGTGTCGGCCCTCGCGGACGACTGCACCGCCGTCCCGTTCTTGGCCGCCGCCCGGCTCTGCCAGTTCGGGACGATGGGCTTCCGGCCACGGAACATGCGGTCGAACACGAGCCGGGGGTCCATCTCGTAGGGGACGGGCTCGTCGGCGGAGCGGAACGAGTACTGGGTCTCGTGGTTCGACAGACCGAACTCCATCGACGGCAGGAAGGTTTCGTTCCCGACGACCCGCGCCGCCGCCTGATCGACGGACACGCTGGAGTAGACCCGGCCGCCGGACTTGCCGCACTTCGGGGCACCGGTCAGGTGCTTGAACGCGCAGTTCTCGTGGCCGTTGAGGTTCTCGGACTGCCCCGTGTGGGCGAGCCCGGCGACGAGGAGCAGATCGTCCTTCACGGCCTCCAACGGCCGCAGAATCGAGGGCAACTTCGTCAGCGGCCCGGCCTGCTTCATCTGCCAGGATTCGAGGACGGTCCCCCCGGTGACGCTGAAGATGCCGAGCCGCAGCGGGGGCTTGACCGCAGTCGGCGACCCCGCCGCCTTCGCGAGCTTGCCGGCCCACGTTTCGAGGAACGGCAGCGCGAGCACCGCACCGGCCCCGCGCAGGGCGGCCCGGCGAGACAGCGGCGCGGTCCAGTTGGCCGACGGGTTCCAGGTACGCATTTAATGGACTCCCAGGTGAATCTTTCTCCCCTCTCCCCGTTGGGGAGAGGGGTTAGGGGTGAGGGGTGAACCTCAGCCCCGAATCAGCGATTTCAAATGGGTGAAGGCTTACCCCTCACCCCTAACCCCTCTCCCCATCGGGGAGAGGGGGACCAAACCTTAATTCTTCACGCCCCGCCGCTGTCGGAACGGGACGCTCTTCGTCGTTTCGAGGACCAGCGTGCTGAACTTGTAGCCGGACTTCTGCATCGCCGCGTGGACTTCGTTCACCGTACACTCGTCCTGCCCGTCGAGTTCCCGGCCGAGGGCGTACTCCAGCACCTTCGAGGCCATGTTCTTGGCGAACTCGTCCTTGCGGGACAGGATCACCTTCTTCAGGTCGCCGACGCCGTTGACGGTCTCGCCGGTCGGGAGCACGCCTGTGGTGTCGAGCGGGAACTCCTTCGTACCCTCTCGCCAGATTCCGACGGCGTTGTAATTGTCCAGCGCGAACCCGAGCGGATCGATCTTCTTGTGGCAGCCCGCACACCCCGCCTGCGTCGCGTGCTGGGCGAGCTGGTCCTTGAACGTGACGACCGCCTTCTTCTTGTCCTTCGGGTCGTCGTTCTTGAGCGTCCCGACGTTCGCGGGCGGCGGCGGGGGCGGGGTGCCGAAGATCACGTCGAGCACGTACTTCCCGCGTTGCGTCGGGCTGGTGCGGAAGGTGTGCGAGGTCATCGACAGGACGGCCCCCATGCCGAGCAGCCCGCCGCGGTGGTCTTCGGGCTTCAGTGCGACCTTCTTCGTGTCCCGCCCGGCGGGGCCGGCGATGCCGTAAAACTTCGCCAGGTCTGCGTTCGCGAAGGTGTAGTCCGCGTCGAGCAGGTCCGTCACCGGGCGGTCTTCGGCGCGGAGGTTGTCGACGAACGCCCGGACCTCGTCCTGCATCCCGCGGCGGACGCCCTGGTTGAAGGTCGGGAAGAACTCCTGCGTCGGCCGGGCCTTCTCGAAGTGCTTGAGCCCGATCCAGTGGTCCGACAGGGCGGCCGTCAACTCGCGGGCGGACCGGTGCTTCAGCATCCGCGCGACTTGCTTCTCGTACTCGACCGGGTCGGACAGCTTCTTCGCGGCGGCCACGCGGAACAGTTCGTCGTCCGGCATGCTCGACCACAGGAAGTACGACAGCCGGGTCGCGAGTTCGTAATCGTCGACGGCGACGCCGGGGGTGGTCCCGGTCGCGGGCCGGTCCTGTTCGACGCGGAACAGGAAGTTGGGCGAGACGAGCACCGGCTTCATCGCCGCCTTCACGCCGTCCTCGTGCGAACCGTCCTTGCCGCGGGCCTTGTCGTAGAAACTCATCAACCGGGCGACGTCCGCGGGTTCCGGTGGTCGGCGGTATGCCCGGCGAGCGAGCGTCGTCAGCACTTTTTCGGCCGCGTCCCGTTCGGACAGCTTCGCGTCCGGCTTCGGGTTGAACAGGCGGTTCTTCGCGGTTTCGTTGACGAACACCAGGTCGATGACCTTGTCCGCCGCGGTGAAGTACTTGTCCGCCAGCGCCGGCGACATCCGCAGGGCGGCGGCCAGGTTGTCGAACCGCCCCTCGCCGGGGTCTTCCTCGGGCATGCCGACCGAAATCCGTGTGTTGATGGAGACGCCGAGCAGGTCGCGGATCGTGTGTTCGTACTCGGTCCGGGTCAGCCGGCGGAGCGGCGGCGGGCCGGGGTCGCGGCGGGTCGGGTCGCAGTCGAGGTACGTCCCGGCCGACCCGAGCCACTTCGAGAGGGCGGCTTTATCCGCGGGCGTCAGCTGCTTCGACTCTTCCGGCGGCATCTCCCCGGCCGCCACCCGGCCGAGCGACCGCTTCCACACGTTCCGCTTGGCCAGCGCCGCCGCGTCGTCCGCCGCCGTCAGATCGACGCCCCCCTCGGCCTTGTTCGGGTTGTGGCACTTGACGCAGTACGACTTCAGCAACGGCTCGGCGGTCGATTTGAACGACGCCGGCGGCTCCGCACCGAGTGCGGGAACAGCGAGAAAGGCGACCGCGAGGAGGGGGCGGAACATGGCGTGCGGATCCGTGCGGGCAGGCGGGTAGCACGATAACGGGGGCCGTCGGAAATCCTGACAGTAAATTTTCTCCCAGGGGTGGGGGCCACACTCCGCTTCGCGTCGCGGCTACCCGTTCGGCAACCGCTGCTTCCACAAGTCCCGGAACGCGGATTCGAGGTTTCGCACGTATCGCGGGGCGTCGCACACCACGGACGCGGCCATTCGCTCTCGCAAGCCGGCGCGAATCTCGGCGAGGTCCGCCCGGCGATTCGCCCAGGACTTGGCCTTTTCCACCAAATCCGCCGGGGAATCGGCGACGAAGTCGGTCAGCCCGAGGCGGGTCAGCACGGCGACGCCTTGCCGGCCGACGTAGGTGTTCCCCGCGACCGTCAGCACGGGGACGCCCATCCACAGGGAATCGGTCGTCGTAATGCCGCCGTTGAACGGGAACGGGTCGAGGGCCACGTCGATGCGGGAGTACGCTGCGAGGTAGTCCGCGTAGGGCACCCGCGGCAGCAGTTCCACCCGTTCCGGAGCGATCCCGCCCGCCGCGAACCGGTCCCTAATCCGCTTCGCCCCCGCTTCGGACTGGCTGCCGGTCATGACGAGCCGGGAGTCTGGCACCGCCTGCAGCACGGCCGCCCACGCATCGAGACACGCATCGGATGACTTCGCCGGGTTGTTCAGGCAGCCGAACGTGAAGACGCCTCCCAACTCTGCGGGCAGCGGTGACACCGGCGGCGCGTTCTCCGGCGGGCGGTAGACCCAGCACAGGTCCGGGAGGCGGTACAGCGTCTCGGTGTTGCGGGATTCGCTGGTGCCGGGCGGGTCGTAGACGTCGTCCGTCAAGCGGTAGTCAAAGCACTTCATCCCCGTCGTATTCGGGTAGCCGAACATCGTGACCTGCACGGGGGCCGGCCGGCGGGTGAAGACGAGGACGCGGTTCGACGCCGTGTGCCCGCCGAGGTCGACGAGTACGTCGATGCGGTCGGCCCGGATCGCGGCGGCGGCCTCGGAATCGTTCAGCCCGACGAGCGACCGCCAGCCGTCGGCGAGGGACCGGAACCGGTCCGTCTTCGCGTCCGCACGGGAGACGTTCGGGTACGCGAAGACTTCGACGTGTTCGCGGTCGTGGTGCGTCAGCAACAGTTCGATCAGCCCGGAAACGGTGTGGTCGCGGAAGTCCGCGGAGACGTACCCGATACGAAGCCGGCGGTTCGGGTCGTGCGGTTCCGGCACCGGCGGGGCGGGCGGCGCGGCGGGGGCGTACCGGTTCGCCCAGCGGACGTGCTCCGCGAAGACCTGCTCCGGCGTCAGTTTCGACGAGTAGTTCAGCAGCAGCAGCAGGTTGCTGTGAACGTGCGGGGCCGGGCGGAGCGACACCGAGCGGCTCAGGCCGTCGATCGCCTCGTCCGACCGCCCCACTTCGCCGAGGTTCGTGCCGAGGTTGCACCACGCGTCCGCGAACTGCGGGTTCAGCCGGACGGCCTCGCGGTAGTGGGCAGCCGCGTCGTCCTTCGCCCCCGCGTGTTCCAGCGTCAGCCCGAGGGCGTTGTGGGCTTCGGGGTAGTCCGGCCGCAGTTTCAGCGCGTGCGTCAGCGTCTCGCGGGCGGTGGCCAGTTCCCCGGCGGACGACTGCGCGAGACCGAGGTTGTACCACCCGCGCGGGTCGGTCGGGGCGAGCTTCGTGACCGTCCGGAAACTGGCAATCGCGTCGGCGTGCTTCCCCGCCCGCATGCACACGTCGCCGAGCCGGGCGTGGGCGTCGGGGTTCTTCGGCTCGGTGCGGAGGTGGCCGCGGAAGAGTTGTTCCGCCTCCGTGAGCTGCCCCAACCCGGCGAGGGTGATGCCGAGGTTGAACCGGGCCGCCGGGTGGTTCGGGTTCGCCGCGAGGCACTTGCGGTAGTGGTCGGCGGCTTCCACGGGCTGCCCGAACCGGCGGTTCAGGTTGCCCAGGTTGAAGTGCGCGTCCGGGTGGTCCGGGGCGTGCTCCAGCGCGGAGGCGTAGCACCCGGCCGCCTCCGCGACGCGGTCGGTGCGGACCATCACGACGCCGAGGTTGCACCACGCGGCGGTGTACGTCGGGTCGGCGGCCAGCACCTCGCGGTACATGCGCTCGGCGGACCCGAGGTCGCCCGCCTGGTGCTTCGCCACGGCGGCGGCGAACGCCCGGTTGACTTCGGCCGGGGTCACGGCAACCCCTCCGGGGAAGGAAACGGATGCGGGGAATTCTATGTCACGATCCGGGGGCCGGGCGGGAGCGAGGGGTTCGGAAACTCGGTTAGACGCCTACATCAACTCGACCGTGCCCGCCCCCGTGGTGCAGGGCCGCCGGGTGGCCGACCCGCATCACGTGGGCGAGCCGGGTCGGGTGTGCGGTTCGGGCGGCGCGGACCGCCCCGTCGAACGAGTCGGCCAGGAAGTGGTCGCCGGAGTCCGGTTCGACGGCGACGTACCGACCGGCGTGGTCGGGTTCCAGGGCGGACCGCAGCCGCTCGTCGTAGATGAGCTTGGCCCGGTCGACGAGGGACCGCGTCTGAGCCGCTGTCACGGTCGTCTCCCGGAAATGCGGCCGACGCTCGAACCGCCCGGCCGGTGTTGACGGGGGGCCGCACACCGCGAATGATACCAGCTCACCACCCGCCCCGGAGCTCCCCATGCCCGCCGCGTTGCCCCCGCTCCTCGCCGCCGTCGCGGCGTTCGCCCTGGCCGGGTGCGGCGAGCCCCGGCCGGTCTCGGCCCCGACCGCCGGTTCGCCCGGACCCGTCGAACTGACCGAAACGACGGCCACGGACCTCGACGCCGCCCTCGCCGCCCTCAAGGGGAAAGTGGTTCTGGTCGATTGCTGGTACCTCGCCTGCGGCCCGTGCGTGAAGAAGTTCCCGCACCTCGTCGACCTGCACAAGAAGCACGCCGGCAGCGGCCTCGTGTGCGTCTCGGTCAACGTCTTCCCGGAGGAACTCACCCGGAAGGACAAGGTGCTCGACTTCCTGACGAAGCAGGGCGCGAGCTTCCCGAACTACATCCTCAAGGACGACGCCAACGCCGACCAGTGGCAGAAGGACCGCGGCGTCGAGTTCACCCCGTGGCTGATGCTGTTCGACAAGGCCGGGAAGAAGATTGCCGTCCCGGAGAAGGCGACCCCCGCCGAGGTGGAGGACTTGGTGAAGAC
>CAYUHJ010000293.1:0-6752 GCA_964444365.1 uncultured Alcaligenaceae bacterium
CCCCTCCCCCGACCCCTCCCCGACACGGAGAGGGGAGCAAGAGAAGAAGGATTTCTCCCCCTCTCCGCTTCGGGGAGGGGGTTGGGGGGAGGGGTTGTCTTTGCGGACGCAAAATCAATCCCCGAAGCGGAGAGGGGACGAAGATAAGAGTTTTCGCCCCCTCTCCGCTTCGGGGAGGGGGTTGGGGGGAGGGGTTCTTCGCAAGCCCCGGATCGCCTGGGTGTCCCCCGCCCCGCCGTCGGAAACCGGCATCGCCGACTACGCCGCCGAGGTCGCCGCGGTCCTGGCGGATCGGTTCGACATCGAGTGGGTGACGGACCCGCGTGCCCCCGCCCCGGTCGCGGCCGTTGCGGCCAAGTACCGGTGCCTCACCTCCGCAGGGTACGACGCCCGCCACGCGGCCCGGCCGTTCGACCTGCCCGTGTACCACGTCGGGAACAACGTCTTCCACGTCTACGCGCTCGAACTGATGCAGCGGCACCCCGGCCTCGTCGTCGTCCACGACGCCCACCTCGGCGGGCTGTTCCGCACCGCGGCCGACGCCGGCGTCTGGCCGACCGACGTGCCGGCCGAGCTCGAACACAACGGGGAACCGCTCCTCGCCGACTGGGTCCGCCGCGGGCTGGTCCACCCGCACGCGGTGCCGACGCTGAGCCCGCTCAACCGCCGGGTGCTGGAGCTGGCCGCCGCGGTGGTCGTGCATTCCGGGTACGGCTGGCAACTCGCCCGGAAGGTGACGGACGCCCCGGTGTCGCTCGTCCCGCTGTTCGCGGAGGGGCCTGCGACGCCGCTCGACCCGGCCGCCGAACGCAGGCGGCTCGGGCTGCCCGCGGACCGGTTCGTCGTCGCGTCGCTCGGGTTCGTCGGCCCGCCGAAGCGGCTCGACGCGATGGTCCGCGCCGCCGGCCGGTTGCCCGCCGCCGTGAAGGAGCGGACGCTCGTCCTCTCCGTCGGCCCGTGCCCCGAGGTGTTCCGCACGCAGTTGCTGACTCTCGCGGAGGAAGTCGGGCTCCCAGGCCGGGTCGAGATCCGCGGGAAAGCCCCGCTGGCGGACTTCGCGGCTTACTCCGCGGCGGCCGACGCCTGCGTTCAGTTGCGGTTCCCGTCGAACGGGGAAACGTCGGCCGCCCTGTACCGCGCCCTCGCGGCCGGGGCCGCGTGCGTCGTGTCCGACACCGGGTCGATGGCCGAGTTGCCGAACGACGTCGTGCTCAAGGTGCGGTCCCCCGTCCGGGACGTGGACGACCTCGCCGCCGCGCTGACACGCCTCGCGACCGAGCCCGACCTGCGGGGACGGCTGTCCGCCGCGGCGGCGCGGTTCGCGGCGGCCACCTGCAACCGGACCGCGGTCGCCGCCGGGTACGCCGCAGCGATTTCGAACGCGCGAGCCGTTCTTGCGGACCGAACGTCCGTCGCCGCGTCCCGCTCCGCGGCGTGACCGCGTCAGGAGTACCCGAGCGCCCGGTTGAGATCGGCCGCCCCGACGTGCCGGAACTTCGCCTCGACGCGATCGTCCCAGTAGTCGGTCCACTTGCTCCGACCGCTGCTCTTGGTGATGGTTTCGGAGGAAACCGCCGCCGCCAACACCTCCGCCGCCCGGCCGCGGCCCGCCTCGACGCCGACCGCCCGGCCAATCTCACCGACCAGGCGTTCCGCCGACTCGCGCCCCTCATCGCCCAGGAGCGTCTCGTACCGGACGGGCAAGACGCCCGGGTGCGTCACCCACGGGACGACGCCGCGGGCCAGCCCCATGAACCACTCCACCCCGCACGGCTCGTCGAGAAAGCCGTTCATTTTCTCGGCCCGGCCGCGGAGCGTCGTCCACGCCGGCGGCGGCCCGGACCGCTTGAGCCGTTCCGAGAACCGCACGAGCGAAACGAAACAGTCCCGCAGGTCGCGGTATACGAACAGGACCGTGAAGCCCTTCGCGGCCGAAACAGCCCGCTCGGAATACGCGACGTGCCCGAGCGCGTACTGCCCGGCCCGGACCAGCGGCAGCGACTGCTCGATGGGCAACCGGACCTGCACGTTGTCCGTGTCCAGGGCCTCGTCCCGGGTCTGCCCTCGGAGGTCCTGGACGGCGTCTTCGTACACCTGGACCCCGATCGGCCCGAACCCGAGCCGCTCCAGCACCTGACCCAGCAGGTACGTCCCGGACTTCGGCACCGTCGTCGCCAGGACCCGCGCCGACGTCGGCCCGCAATCCCTGTTGAAGCAGAGCTTCCCGTCGGCCGCGACCAGCAGCGGGAACACGTCCCGCCGCCGGGCGGGCATGCCTTCGGGAGCTGCGATCGCCGCGATCGGCCGGGGCGAAGGCGGGGTGTGAAAGCACCCCGCCAGGGTCGTCCGGACGGTCCGTGCCAGGGATGCCAGGTGCATCGGGAACCCTCGGTTCGGGAGCTCGCGGTCGGATACCCGGTCGGACTGCCGCAAGCAAGCCGAACCTCCATGGCTTGGCGCGGTCGTCCGGTTCCTTACCCTAACCCCATGAACTGGACCCTGCCGGCCGCCACGACCGCCCTCATCTTCGACTGCGACGGGACCCTCGCGGACACCATGCCCATCCACTTCCGGGCGTGGACCGTCACGATGAACCGGCTCGGCATCCCGTTCCCGGAGACCCGCTTCTACCAGCTCGGCGGCATGCCCACGGCCCGCATCATCCGGCTCCTCGCGGACGAGCACGCGGTTCCCGTGCCGGACGTGGACGCGGTCGTGTGGCAAAAAGAAGCCGCATTTCTCGAATTCCTGCACGACGTCCGCCCGGTCGAGCCCGTTTACCGCGTGGCCGAGGCGCACCGGGGCAAGCTGCCGATGGCGGTCGCGTCCGGCGGCTACCGGGACGTCGTCGGCCAGACGCTCGACCGGATCGGCGTGCGAGACTGGTTCGGCGCGATGGTCTGCGCCGAGGACACGCCGCGGCACAAGCCGGACCCGGACGTCTTCCTCGAAGCGGCCCGCCGGTTGGGGGTCGAGCCGGCGGGGTGCGTCGTGTTCGAGGACACGGACATCGGGCTGGAAGCCGCCGACCGGGCGGGGATGCACGGGGTCGACGTCCGCCGGTGGGTGCGGCCGCCCGCGTAAGCCCCGTTCCGAGGCCGGGTATATCCAGACGATCACCACTTCACCTCGGTGATTGTCAGAGGTTCCGCTCATGTTCCGCATCCGCAAGTCGGCCGACCGCGGCGAGACGCACATCGGCTGGCTGGACAGCCAGCACACGTTCAGCTTCGGCGACTACTTCGACCCGGCCCACACGCATTACCGCAGCCTGCGGGTCATCAACGACGACCGCATCGCCCCCGGCGGCGGGTTCGGCGCGCACCCGCACCGGGACATGGAAATCCTCACCTACGTCCTGTCCGGCGGCGTCGCCCACCGGGACAACATGGGGCACGAGTCGGTCATCCGCCCCGGCCAGTGGCAGAAGATGTCGGCCGGTCGCGGGGTCGTCCACAGCGAGTACAACGCCTCCGACACGGACCCCCTGCACCTGCTCCAGATCTGGCTCGTGCCGGACACGAAGGGCCTGCCGCCGAGCTACGAGGAGAAGGCATTCCCGCCGGCGGAATCCGAGGGGAAGTGGCGGGTCGTCGGCACGAAGGACGGCCGCGACGGGACGATCGTCATCCACCAGGACGCGGTCCTGTCCGCCGCCCGCGTCCGCCCCGGCGACCGCTTCGGCTACGACCTGAAGCCCGGCCGCGGCGCGTGGCTCCACGTCGCGACGGGCGCGGTCACGGTCAACGGGGTGTCGCTGACCGCCGGGGACGCGGCCGCCATCGAAGGGGAACCCCGCATCGACGTGGTCGGCGACCAGCCCGGCGAGGTGCTGTTGTTCGACCTGGCGTAGCGGGATTCGCGCAGACCCACCGGTCGGGCAATCGCTCCTTGCCGGTTCGGTGGGTCTGCGCCGCAAAGCCGGCTCGACCCACCCTACGAAGAACGCACCCGCAGCGGCACCCGTTCGAGCACGCCGTCGCCGTACACGTCGTACAGTTGCAGCCGGTCGAGGTGGACGTACCCGATGTGGCAGCCGCACGTCTCATTCGTGCAGGGGCGGTCCACCAACACCGTCTCGAAGTTCGGCTCGTAAATGTTCCCCAGCGGGCGGTCGATGAAGTGGCAGCGGCGGGCGGTGCCGTCGCCGGCCACGGAAATCACGCTGCTCCCGGCCCGGCACGGCTCGCCCAGACTGGCGTGGCGGACCGCGTTCGTGCGGAAGTGCGGGTCGATGCGTTCCAGGTCGGCGAGCATGTCCGGCGTGTAGTAGTTCGGCTCCCGCTTGTAGGCGTTCACCCACAGGTACACGTCTGCCGGCAGTTCCGCGCGAAGCGCCTCGATTTCCGCGACGTGCTCCTTCAGCCCGACGACGCCGACGCTGAACCGGACGCCGCGGGCGACCAGTTCCCGGCACTTCGCCAGGAACCGGTCGCGGGTCGTTTCGCCGGGGTGGTAGGTACACCACAACGCGAGTTTGCCGCGGTCGCATGCTTCGACCCAGTCGAGCTTGCACGACAGGTTCGTCTGAGCCGCGGCCTTCCGGACGTGCGGCAGGTGCGTGAGCCGGACGAGCGCGTCCCGATACCAGCTGCGGACCAGGGCCTCGCCCCAGGGGGTGAACAGGATGCCGAGCGAATGCTCGGACTTCGCCGCGACCCAGTCGACGAACCGGTGCAGGCACTCGCGGTCGTGTGCGAGTTCGCTCGCGGTTTCGGTCCGCTTCGCGAACGGGCAGTAGTCGCAGGCGTAGTTGCAACTGCTGAGCGGCCCGCGGTAGAGGATGGACAGGTTCATCGGGCGTCGTACTCCGCCATGAGCCGTCGCACCGCCGCGGAGAAGAACCACGGGCCGAGGGCGTCCGAGCGTTCGAGGCCGAGGGGCGTGGGGAGCCAGCGAACAGGCAAAGGCAACCCCTCCCCCGGCCCCTCCCCGAAGCGGAGAGGGGAGGAAAACCCGTCTGGCTCCCCCTCTCCGCTTCGGGGAGGGGGTTGGGGGGAGGGGTTGCATACCAACAACCCCATCTCGACAAACGCCCGCAACTCCGGGAAGTCCGCGTCCGCCTTCGTGCCGAACCGCGCGAAGTACTCCGCCCCGTCCAGCCCCTCGCGGTTCAGTAGCGATTGCAGCACGAACCGCCGCCTTTGCTCGGCCTCGTCGAGCGCGAAGCCGTGCGCGACCGCGTCGAAGTCGGGTTCCTCGCGCGCAAGATAGTTCCCGACGATCGCCTTAACCCCCTTCGCGCCGACGGCGTACTCGCTGGAATAGTGCAGGTTCCGCGTGTACGACCGCGCCCCGACGCCGAGGCCGACCATGCCGTCGGTCTGGCAGCAGTACGCGGGGCCGCCGGAATCGGGGGCGTCGGTGCGGCGGAACATCCGCATCGACACCTGCGAATACCCTTCCGCGAGCAGCGTGTCGCGG
The DNA here is from genome assembly GCA_964444365.1 of uncultured Alcaligenaceae bacterium. Taxonomy (GTDB): domain Bacteria; phylum Planctomycetota; class Planctomycetia; order Gemmatales; family Gemmataceae; genus CAYUHJ01. Next base: position 5,425 of record CAYUHJ010000293.1, read on the forward strand.
GCCTCGCGGTAGCACGCGAGCCGCACGTCGTCCCAGGATTTCCGGGACTTCCCGAGGCCCGTCAGCGGGCGGACGTAGAGCGGGTAGAGGTACAGTTCCTCCGGCCGGAACGCGAGGGCCGCCCGCAGCGAGGTTCGCCACGTGTCGAGCGTCTGCCCCGGCAGGCCGTAGATGAGGTCGATGTTGAGCGTGCCGAACGCCGCGGACTTGAGCCGGTCCAGCGCCGCGACCACGTCCGCCGTCTTCTGCGGCCGGCCGCTCGCGGCGGTCTCGGACTCGACGAACGACTGCACGCCGATGCTCACGCGGTCGACGCCGCGGGCCTTCAACACCGCGATTTTCCCCGGCGACATCGTGTCCGGCGAGGTTTCGACGCCGACGGGAATCGCAGTCGCATCCGCGCCCATGACCCGTCCCGCGAGGTCGAACACGGTCGCGAGTTCCGATTCGCTCAGGAAGGTGGGCGTCCCGCCGCCGATCGCGAACCGCGCGAACGTCGCATCGGGCAGGGCCTCCCGCACCCGCCGGGCTTCGACCGCGAGGGCGTCCAGGTACAACTTCGCGAGGCCGTCCGCCGGTTGCGGTTGCGTGAAGAGGTTGCAGAACCCGCACCGCATCGTGCAGAACGGGACGTGGACGTACAGGAACAGCGACCGCCGGTCCTCGTCCTTCCACACGTCGCGCAATGGCCGCGGTTCCGGCAACCGGCGGTACGCCGTCTTGTGCGGGTAGGCGTACACGTACCCGCGGTACGGCGAGCCGGTCAGCACGTCGCGCGGGTCGGTCACGCTTGTTCCCCCGGCAGCACGAACTCCGCGTAGGGCACGTCCCACACGACCGGGTGCCCGACGCGGTGGCCGGTGTACCCGCCTTCGCCGTAGGCGGTGCCGTGGTCGGAGCAAATCACGCACAGCCACGGGCCGCGCTTCCGCAGGGCGGCGAAGAGAACGCCGAGCTGGGAGTCGACGTACTCCAGCGCCGCGGCGTGGGAGTCGAGCGTGTCGGCGGTCGCACCCGGAAGGTAGAAGCGGTTCGGTTGGTGGATGGCGGAGACGTTGAGGAACAGGAACGTGCGGTCGCGATTCAACATTTGCACCGCCGCCCGCACCTGATGCTCCGTCGAACGCGGGTCGGTCACGCCCAGTTCCGGGGACCACACGCTCTCGTCGAACAACCCCGGCAGCACGCAGCCGAGCGGCGTCTGCTTGTTGAAGAACCCGGTTCCCCCGACGCAAACCGTGCGGTACCCGAGCCCGCGGAACCCGGCCACGATGTCCGGCGCGTCGAACACGAACGTCCCCTCGCCGGTGGTCTCGCTTCCGGGAAAG
>CAYUHJ010000294.1:0-6703 GCA_964444365.1 uncultured Alcaligenaceae bacterium
ACTCCGCCTCCAGCTCGGCGTTCTCCTTCTGCAACCGCTGCATCTCGAGCGCCGCGAGGCCCTCGACGAAGTCCTGCTCGGAGGTCGTGTTCTCCGAGCGGTTGCCCGCGTCGCGGTAGTAGCGGAGCATCGCCTTCAGCGCGTGGACGGCGGCGAGCGTCTCGACCATCTGCTTCCGCACCGCGGGCACGGCCGTGCAGAGCGTCGGGAACGCCAGGTCGATCACCAGGCTGTCGATCAGGTCTTGGCACTCGCGGATGTTGCCGTCGGCGTGGGTCTCGGCGATCTGCTGCAGCCGCTGGCCGTCGTAGCAACGGTTGAGCGGGTCGCGCTCGTGGTGCTGCATGACCTCGAAGTCGAGCGAGGTCCGCGGGGTCCAGGTGCGGCCTTTGAAGTGGACGGTCGGCGGGACGGTCTCGGGCATGTCGGGCTTGTTCACGGGCAAAGCTCCAGGGAGGGAGTGAGAAGAACGGGGTGCGGACGTCCGCACCCCAGGGAGGGCCATCGGATCACCCGGCGGCGGACAGGCGCTTCCGCGGCCTCGGCCACACGGCGAACCCGTGGGCCCTCAGCACGCGGATCAGGAGCCGCTTCCGGCGGCAGGTCGGGTGGACGGTCGGGACGTAGCCGCGGGCCAGGTGGCCGCGGAACTCGTCCCACGTCTCGAAGGCGGTCGTCGACCGGGTCAGGGCGTCGAGGAAGGTCACGGGCAGGACTCCAAGGGGTTGCGGGATGGGGGTCCGGAACTTCCGGACCCGCGTCGGCGAGGGGGGTACGGAAACGCCGTAGGGGGCTACTCGTCGTCGGTCGCACTGCCGGCGGGGTCGAGGATCAGGGCGAGCAGCTCGAGCACGCGGGCCAGGAAGGTCACGGGGTCGCTCCGGAAGGGGGGGGAAGGGAATCCGTACACCCTTTCGGGACGGCTCAGGCCACGGCAAGGGCGGGGACTCGGGCTTCCTCTCGCTCGAACCCGCCGGCGGCGACGACGGCCCGGAGGGCGTGCCGGTGCTTGCAGCCGCTGGGCACCTTCGCCCGGCCCGCCTCGCAGGTGCAGAGGTCGCCCCGGTCGCCGAGCGTCACCTCGTACACCTCGCCCGACCCCAGGTTCACGGCGTAGAACCGGCGGAACCCGCGGACGGCCTCGAACTGCTCGGCCACGTCGTAGCTGTCGTCCTCGGCCTTCGCGCCGGGCTTCGCCGACCGCTTGCAGGTGATGGTGAGCGTCCCGTCGGCCAGGGCGGTCGGGTCGGGGTTCCGCGTCCACACCCATCGGCGGGAAGCGTAGGTCTTCGTTGCTGGAAGGTCGCCGGCGATCGGGAGGCAGGTCAGGCACACGGGACGGGCTCCTGAAGATTGGTTGCGTTGCCAGCGATATGGGGATAGACTACTGGTATTCCAGTATATTGTCAACTGGAATTCCAGTACCTATTTTCGGATTGATCCATGCCCTTCGATGCGTTGAAGTTGAAGCGACTGCGCGAGGAGAAGGGGTGGACGCAATCGCAAGCGGCGGCCGCGGCAGGGTTGCCGGTCGGCACGTATCGCGACTTGGAACAAGGTGTCAGACTCGATCCGGGATATTCGAGCGTCCTCGGCCTCGCTGCTGCCTTCGGTGTCGACTGCGGGGCGTTCGCCGACCAGCCACCGGTAGCCAACGACCCGCCCGAGCAGCCACGGCGAGGCCGCCCACCAGCGCAGGCGGAAGACCCGACCGAGGAAGCGGAGCGGGCCCGAGGGAAGAGGAAGTGAGCTCGCCCCTTTAGGTCAAATATCTTCCCTCCCTCTGGCCGATGTTCGCGCGTCGGATTCAATAAACTCGATCCGCGTCGGCACCCGTCCCACTTCCACGCCGCTGCGGGTTCCCGAGGGTCTGCCCGTGCCCACCCCGTTCCTACTGTTTGCCGAGGCGGTTACTGCGGCCTCGGGCCCCGTCCCAACTTGGACCGACAAAGAAGTCCTCGTCGCGGTCCTGGGCCTCGTCGGGGCGTCGATCCCCGTCGTCTGGGGCGTCGTGAAGTTCTTCACGATCGGGACGCTCAAGCAGTTGCAAGAGGCAAAGGAGCGGATCAAACACCTTGAGTCCGAGCGACGGGACCGCCCGGCCGACATCGTTGAGGACCTCCGCCGTAAGGCCGATGACGCCGAGAAGCGCGCCGCCGATGCGGAGGCCGAGAGGCAGGCGCTGCAGGACGACGTGATCCGCTTGGAATCGCGGGCGGCCGACCTTCGGAAGGAAGCGGACGGCTACCGCCAGGTGTCCGAGGCCCTCCGCGGGGAACTGGCGGGGGCAACCACGGAACGCGACGCGGCGGTCGGCGACCGCGACGCGGCCCGGGATCAGCTCGAGGCGGAGCAGCGTCGGATCCGCAAGGCGGCCGACAAGGACGGCGCGATCTGGTCCGAGAGGGTTCTTGCCTCTCGGGCCGTGGAGTTCAAGCCGTTGGACCCGGACGGCCGGCGGACGCCGGTCGTGTCGGTCCTGAACCTGAAGGGCGGGGTCGGGAAGACGACCGCGGTGGCCAACCTCGGGGCGGCGTTCGCCCACCTCGGCTACCGCGTCCTGCTCGTCGACCTGGACCTCCAGGGCTCACTGACCGGCATGTTCCTCGACGAGAAGCGGCAGCGGGAGGCGCACGAGCAGCGGCGGCTGATCGGGGACTTCCTCGAAGCCGCATTCGACTCCGAGTTCCCGAAGTTGGACGACTATGCGGTCCCGCTCGACCTGCCGAACGGGTCCGCCCTGGTGCCGACCACGGACGAGCTGGCCTACGCCGAGATGAGCCTGAACGTCCGCTGGTTCTTGCGGGACGCGAACCGCGATCCGCGGTTCCTCCTCCGCAAGGAGCTTCACCTTCGCCGGGTGACGAACGTGTACGACATCGTCCTGCTCGACTGCCCGCCGCTGCTGAACGTCAGCTGCGTGAACGCCCTGGCCGCCAGCGACTTCGTCCTGGTCCCGACGATGCCGAGCAAGCAGTCGGCGGATCGGGTGGTGACCCTGGTGCGGCGGGTGAAGGACCTGCACCAGAGCGTGAACCCGGCACTGGGCGTGATGGGGATCTTCGGAAACCGGACGAGGCAGTCGGCCCTCACCGCCGACGAGCGTGCGATCCTGACCGGACTACGGGACAAGTGCCTCGACGTGTACGGTCACGCGGTGCCGCTGTTCGAGACGTTCATCCGGCAGAGCGCCGACGTCCGCACCTCGGAAGAGGAGCGGACCCCGTTCGGCCCCGGCGACGCGATGTTCGAGCCGTTCACCGCACTGGCCCGGGAGGTCGAATCCCGCCTGCCCATGTTCTGCCGGGCTTCACGGCCGGCAGCCGCCCCCGTCGAGGAGGTCACAACGTGAAGGTCGAGCAACTCCGCCAGATGCTGGCGAACCTGCGGCCGGTGTTCGAGGCGGCGGGGGCAAGGGGCGTGTCCGGCGACCTGGCGGCGCTCGCCGACGGGCTGGCGGCGTTCGAGGGGATGACGGTCGCCGCGCTCCTGAATCTCGCCGAGTCCGGCCGCAAGCCGCCCCCCGAGCCGAAGCCGCCGCGGGAGAAGAAGCCGCCGGCACCGAAGGCCCCCAAGGCCGACCCCGAGGCGTGCCACCGTGAGATCGCGGACCTGTACGCGCGGGCGAAAGAGCCGGCGGTGACGGAGGAGGTCGTCGCGGCCGCAGTCGGCCGGCTAAAGGGGTTGAAGAAGCCGGATCAGGTGGCCGTCGCCGCGGGGATCGGCGTGCCGGCCGGGAAGAAGACCGGCCCGCAACTGCTCGAAGCGATTCGCGCCCGCATCCTGGATAGGCAGGGGGCGACGATCCGGAGCGAATTGCTAGACCGGCCGATCCCAACCATTGAAGAAACCAACCCAGTGAACGTCGGTACCTTCAGTAGCCATACAGCTAACTCGTGACTCGACATATCTGAGACCAAGGCCATGACCCCGCCCGACGACATCACCGACCCGCGGCTTCGCAAGCTCTGGGAGGCCGCCTACCGGCTCGAAGTCGCCCGGCAGCGGCTGGAAGAGGCCCGGCGGAACCGCGAGCTGGTCGAGGCCGTGGCCGCGGCCGTGAAGGAGCGACGGAAGAAGGCTGAACGAGCCGCGAAGTGGAAGGACCGGTAGTGCGGGCATACGCACTCGGTCAAAGCAACCGACCCCGGCTATCCGGGGTCGCGTCGTTTCCGGCGGCGAAATCGGCTACTCTCGGCTTACTCCACAGTGCGGGCACGTTACGAGGTACGACAACCGCGAGTTCCCACAGTTCGCGCACCTCGACTGGCGGCCGCCCCTCCGGGCCGCGAAGTAGGCAATCAGCCCGACCCAGGTGAACGGCTCGACGAACAGCACGACGAGCAGACCGCCGATGCCGAGCGTCGGGACCGCGGCGATGGTTGCGAACGGGAAGGCCGCGCCGCGGACGAGCAGGTGAAAGAGGTAGTAGAAGCTCGCCCACCCCAGTGGCGACATGCCGCGTCCGCCCGCGTCGAAGGCCACCCACACGCCGACGCCGAACACGGCGAGCACGTAAAGCAGGATCGCAAGCAGCACGCCGAGCCCCACGCCGGCGGCGACCGCCTGGCGCTCGACTTCTTCCCGCTCGCGGCGGTCCCGTTCTTCCTTCTCCGGGTCGCGGCTCGGGGCCTCGACCTTCGGCGGCGGCTTCTTCGCTGCCGGCTGCGTCGCCGGGGCGGTCGGCTCGGCCTTCGTCGGCTTCACCGCGTACACCACGGCGACGCCGACCCCGAGCACGAGCGCGACCAGGCCGACGAGCAGCCCGACCGCCTTCGCGGTGCCGGCCGCCCCGAGCCGGCCCTCGCCGTCGGCCTCGGCGATCGCGGCGGCGTCGGCGGACCTGCGGGCCCGGATCTTCTTCGGCACCGCGGCCACGGCCTTGAACTCCGCCCCGCACTTCTCGCAATCGACCTTCAGCCCTTCGAGTTCGCGGGGCGCGATCTGCTCGTTCTCGCACTCGGGACAGATGACGACGGGCATGGGCGGGCTCGCGGAGGGTAGAACTGACGGGCGAACGCTCCCCTTCTTACGACAATTCTGCGTGGCGGAGAATGTCGGAAGGCGCCCCGTGCCGCTCACCCGAGCGACCGTATCGCCTCACGCACCGCCGCGTCCGCCCGGCGGTACGCTTCCTTGACCCCCGCGGCTTCGAGCCCGTACTTGCGGGCGATGACAGCGGCGTCACACTTTCGCCCGCCCGCCAGCAGGCCGGCAGCCATCGCCAGGACCGCCAGGGCCAACTCGTCACGGGCCGACAAGTCGTGAAGCACCTCGGCGACTGCGAGGATGCGTTGATGCCGCGTGTCGTCGCTGACGGGGGCCGGTATGCGGTCGAACGGTCCGCCTTCTTCGGAAGACCGGGAACGCCCAGCGGTGCGTTCGGGCGAGTTGACGGCCCGGCGGCCGGCCTCGGCCATCGCCCGGCCCGCGCACGCCGCGAAGTAGTTCAAGAACCCGCCGCGGGCCGGGTCGTAGCTCCGGAGGGCGGCCGGGAACACGGACAGGCCTTCGGAGTAGAGCTCCTCCCGGTCCATCCCGTAGAGCCGGGCGTACCTCCACGCCGCGCGAAGCGTCCAGGGGCGGACGGCCCGGGCCAGGTCTTCTGCGGCCGTAGGTTCGCCGGCGCGGGCACGGGCCCAGAGCGATTCCAGGGTGCCAGGTGGGGGCATTCGGGAATTGTAACACGGCGAGGGCAGGCCGCCGGCATTACGCCCCGCTTGCCGCGTACTCGAATCGGGAACCGTGAATCGGCGGGTAGACTCGCCGGGCCGCATGCTTTTCGTCTGGCGAGTCGCCTATCATCTTCTCAGCGTCCACAGGGGCGTTGACGCGCGGCGGCTCGGCGGACGTCTTCGCCGGGCCGCTTAGCGTTTGGGAGGGGCGGGTCAGGACTTCTCTTCGTTGCTGCGCGATGCCGAATCGCGACCGTATCCGTCACGCTCGCGGGCCGTGCGAAGCCACTCGGGTTCCTGCGAGTCAACGCTCAACCCCTCGGCCCCCGCTTCGCCCCGGCCGGGACCGGATTCACCGGCATCGTCTCGCGGCGGCCGTTCACGGTCCCGCTGATGACCGCGTCCCGCGCCCCGGTCGCGGCCAGCCCCTCGATGATCGTTTGCATCTCCTCCGGCGGGAACTGGTACTCATGCCGGACGCCGGCGGCGTCGGTGTATGCGACGGACGTGTCTTTCGGGACGGCTATTTCTGGCGGCATCATGGCGGGGTTCCGGGTGGGGGTGGGGGCCGGCTCGTCGGGGTCGGGTTCGCGGGGTTGGCCCTTCGCCGGCTGAACGGGAAGCCCGACAGCCTTCACGCTCGTCGCCCCGGCGAGCGCGAGCACGCGCATCGCCTGGGGAATCTCGTCCGGGGGGCACGGCACGAAGTCCGGCAAGCCGTCCGGGCCGAGGCACTCGACCCCGGTGGCGGCGTCTTGCGGGCCGCCACCGGCCTGGGCGGAGAGGGAGAACCCCGCCGCCCCGCGGAGCAGCTTGTCGAGGCGTGCCCGCTCCTCCGGCGTCTCGGGCGGGAGCGCGGGCCGGCTCGCCTCGGCCCTCTTCACGGCGATATAGAGGTAGCCGTAGATGCCGTCGGGGTTCTCCCGGCCGATGGCGAGCCACGAACGGAGGACTCGCTCGGAGACCCCCAGGCCGTCGGCGGCCTGTCGCCGGGTCGCGCCGGCCAGGATCAGCCGGGCGGCGGCGCG
>CAYUHJ010000295.1:0-2127 GCA_964444365.1 uncultured Alcaligenaceae bacterium
CGATCCATTCGCCGGCAACGCCGCGGCCGCACTTCTTCTTTTCGGCCTTGACGCGGCCGAGACGGCACCACTCGCGGACGGTGAATTCGGCCTTGCCGAGCAGTTGTGCGACCTCGGCCGTCGAATACCAATCTTTCACGGTTCGTTGCCGCACGAGCAGGTCAACGGCCCGTTCGATCCGAGCCAGGCGTGCCGTCAAGTCGTTGAGTATTTCCGCGCTCATGACGTTCTCGCAATCGATCGTACTGTCCGTGAACTTTGAAATCTGGCTGTCGGACGATTGCAGGTTCTGCCGGACCGTTATGCGGTACTCCCGGCGACTCCCCGCGCAGAGTCTTCGCGCTCCCGAGTTGCTCGCTACCCGCATTCGCGGTGCGATTGCCCGTCGGTATCGTTCCGGCGGGCACACGGCCCGTCGCTGTGACTCGGTTGACGGCCCTGACAGGGCAATAGGCCTTCGCGCTGGAAGCGTTGCAACTCCCCGTGGGGGATGGCCCAGGCAGCGTGAGCGCCCCGGCCGCTGGTTTTCTTCCGCGCCGCGATCCGCCCGAGACGGCACCATTCGCGGCAGGTGAACGCGGAGCGGCCGGCCAGTCGGGCGAACTCCTCGACCGAGTACCAGTCCCGGGCCTGCTCTCGGCCAACCAGATCGGCCAGGAGTTCTTCGATCCGCGCCAGCCGCTGTTCCAGTGTCGGCGTCACGGTGCGTCCTCCCGCCGAACGGCCGGGCCGGCGGCCAGCACCAGCCCGCCCCCACCCAATTCGTCGAGCCGGAGGCCGTGGACGATCCCGGCGAAGGAGTCCTCCAGAAGCCGCCGGGTGCCGCCGGAGAGGTCGGGGATGGTGCCCAGGAAGTGGGACCGCGCCGCGTAGTACGCGGCCGCGTCCTCGGCCGACCCGCAGTCGGCAACCCAGTCGAACGCTTCGTTCAGGCAGGTCCGGCAGAAGGACCGATGGGGTTCGAGGTCGTCCGCCTCGGCCCGGTTCCGCGGGGCGCTGGCGATCAGGGCCACGACGTTGCCGGCCACGACCGGCCGGCCGGCCATGCGGAGGACGGTCAGGGCGTACCGGGCGGTGGCTGCACATGCGATCTGCCAGAACTCCGGGGGCGTGTTGGTGGCGTCCATCATGTCTCGATCCTCGTCTTTGGGGTGGCGGTTGTGTTCGGTCCGTGTGGTTCGCCGGATCGGCGGGCGGGTTGTTGGTCCCGCCCGCCTTCAATGCCGCCAGACATCGAAGCCTTCGGCCGTCACTCGACGGCCGACAGGTCAACGGGTTCTTGGTTGTCGAGCGCCGCGACCGCCGCCGACTTGTCCGGCCCCAGAACGACCGGCAAGAAGACGTGGTCGTACAGCGCCTTCGCGGCCGTGGGGCAGTTGTCCATGTGTTCCTTGACGCAACAGACCGCGTAGGCCGCGAACGCCGCCGCGAGCAGAACGATCAGGCCGATCAGAACCGCGAATAACGCTGCGAGCATGGTTCGTCTCCTCAAGTAAGGGCGGCACGGGTGGCGTGCCGCCGGGTGTGGTGGTTTCAAGGGCGGTCAGGCCGACTTCGACTTGCCCCCGAACGCGGCGAACAGGACCGCGCCGATAGCGACCAAGAGGCCGCCGAGAAACGTCGTGGCCATCATGTTGCCGGTCTTGCGGTCCACGTTCGCCTTCATCCCGCCGAGTTGGCCGGGCAGATGGAGTTCGACCGGGGTCAGTTCGGCCGTCCGGCGCTTCGGCCGGACCACCCGCCGCTCGACCGGCCGGGCCTCCACGACGCGCGGCATCACGGCTTGCGGCCTCACAGGCACGAGGGTCGTGACGGCGGGAACGACCAGCGGCACCGCGCAGCCGGGGCAGCCGACCTCCCTGCCCGCCAGCTTGCCGCCGGCGGACAGGTTCGCGTCGCAGTGCGGGCAGCGGAATTTCACTTTCACGGACATGACATCCTCGACTTTCTTGGGGTTGGAGTGTTCGGTGTGCAGTTCTCTGCAACTCAGCTAAATCGCCCGATGATCCACCGTCGGATCATCCGCGACGCGATGCCTCCGGCCACCTTCTTGGCGAGCGCCGGAGCGCCGCCCTGCTTCCGGTAGTCGTTGCGGACGTGGCGGGCCAGCAGGCCGATCAGTGCGAG
>CAYUHJ010000295.1:2227-6692 GCA_964444365.1 uncultured Alcaligenaceae bacterium
TCAGAAGCGGCCCGAGCGGAAGCGTCGGGCCAGGTACTGTTGCTCCAACTGGGCGTCCTTCATGTCCGAAAGGCGCTTGCGGGTGATCTCCACCGAGATCGCCTCGACGAACAGGATCGAGAGGAACCCGGCCATCACGAACCAGCCGAGCGGTTTGTCGAAGTGGGTCAGCACGCCGCCGACGGCGAACATCAGGAAGGCTTCGGCCGCCTTGGCGTTCCCCTCCGTGCGGATGCGCGGGAACAGCTTGAAGGCGAGCCACGGGTAGCCCTCGTACCGGCTGTGCAAAACCACCCCGTTCCGCCAGTTGCGGTACTGCCGCATCCGCTGGCCGATAACCGCGAGGAACCAAAACCCCCAGAACAGCAGCACGGGCGGGCTGTTCGTGAAGCCGGCGTAGGCCGGGATCAGGACGAAGGCCCCGAGGCCGGTCATGCCGATCCCCTCGCGGCCGTAGTCCCGGCGGACGAACACCGTCAGGCACAGCGCGTGGACCCGGGCGAAGTTCAGCAGCAGGTTGAAGTTCGCCGCCATCGACGATTCACCGTTTCCGTTGGACACGACGTCCCCCTTTCACGCGTAAATGGTGTTGAGCCGAGAGACACTTGTTGCGGTCGAACCGCGGTAACATGAATCGACCGTCGTTTGGCGTGTGAAGCCCCTACCCGCACCCCCGGCGCGGGCCGTTTCACGAAGCACCTCCTTTTTGGGAGAAGCTGGTCGCCAGCCAGTTGCTCCCCGAGGCGAACGGCTGGCCCGAGCGGATGACGAAGCAGTCGCAGACGAACCCGTTGCGCGGCCCGCCGGTCCGAAGCCCGTTCATGAAGTCGTTGGTTTGCAGCGTGTTCTCGTAGGCTTCCGAGAAGTTGCTGCTGAACTGGCTGCCGCCCAACAGGGTCTGGTACGCCCCGTCCGACGGCGAACTCGACCCGCCGGTGAAGGTGGTGAGCGACCGGCCGACCAGGCCGCTGGCCCAGTTCGCCGTCTCCAAATCGCCCAGGGCGTGGAAGACCTTCGTGGTCAGCGACGCTTGGAGCGCGTCGATGTACTGTTTGCCGTTTTGCCCGCCGAGGGCCGCGTAGTAGCCCGGCAGCGACTGCGAGAGCATCACCATGCAGCCGTGATGGCTGCGGCACTGAGCTAAAAAGTGGGCGTCGAATGAGGTGACCGCGGTCTGGGCCTCGTCGCACCAGACCGCCACCGGCGGCGTGTCGGCCGACGCCACGCGGGCCAGGATGGCCCGCTGCACGAGGTATTTCCACCCGCCGATGACGAACGCGCCCACGTCCCCGTACCGGGACACCGGCATGTCGATCAGCAGCCACCGCCCGCGGAACAGGTCGTCCGGCCGGACGTTGGTGGTGGTACTGACGAGCTCCCGGACCGTCCCCACGTTGAACACGTGCAGAAGACCGAGTGCCCCGACCATGATCGACGACCGAGTCTTGTCGGCCATGTTCGGCAGTTCGCCCAGGAAGTACTCTTTGGCGAGGTCGAAGTCGTGTTGCTCGACGGGGGACTTGGCCCGGTCCCACGCGGCCTTCAGGCACTGGTTGTGAAAGCCGCCCAGCCACTCGTCGGAGGTGAACTGCGACGGGTGCGTCGCGGCACCGACCAGGAACCGGTGCAGGTCGGGGGCGGTGACGCGGCCCGTGGCCCGCTTGACGACCTCCACGGCGTTGAAGATCATCCGTTCGGTTTCGCGTTGCCAGAAGTCGGCCGCCTCGCGCTTGCCCGTGTCGGCGGAACGGAGCGTCTCGCCGATGACCGTGATGCATTTGGTGATGTTGCGGGTCTCACCCCCTTGGCTCATCTCGAAGTCGAGGAAGTTGAACCGCAGGTGGTGTTCGGGCGAGAAGATCAGCAGGTCGTCGGCGCGGCCCGCGTCCCCGAATATCTTCTGCCACATGGCCCGGTCCTCGCCGGGCTTGGCCGCGACGATGAGGCCGCCGCTCCCCGGCCGGCGGACCAGGGCTTCGGCAAGCACGCGCCCGCTGGAGGACGTCTTGCCCGAGCCGGTCATGCCGTAGATGCCGACGCCGCCCGCCAACAAATCGCGTTCGGTAAAGACGTTCTCTTCGTCCCAGTGGAACAGGACGCGGTCCAGGCCGTCGCCGGATGCCTGACGAGTAGGCCGACGCATGCCGGACAGCGCCGCATGTACGATGAAAATCGTTCCGACGGCCGCTCCACCCAAGGTGAGCAAGCGGTCATTCGGGAGGCCGCGTTCGGGAATCAGTGCCGCCATGCAAACGATGGCAACACCGCCGCCGCACTGGATGACCTGACGAAGGGGTGGCGGCTTATTCATGGCCCACCCCCTTCTTGGCTTCGTCCTTCATGACGGAGGTGAAGGTCTTCGAGTCGAAACCGCGTTCCGCCGCCCAACGCGCCTTCTTCAGGGCGTCGCCGAGGGCCGCGATCAAGTCCGAAAGCGAAAGTCCTTGGCCGCTGACCGAGACTGTGACGCCGGTAGGCAATGGGCAGTTGATGCGGTTGACTCGAACCTGCGACTGGGCACCGCCTCGCTTCTTGCGAACGCGACTGGCTACGGCATCACGCGATGCCCCGGAAAGCTTGAACGCGAGTAGCTCTGCCTGCTGCTCGGCAGGCACGCGGCTCAACTCGTAGACCGTCGTGATCCCGATGCGTGCCGCTTCAAAAGCCGCGATCACTTCGGGCACGCAGCGAGATGCCGAGAGATACTTGCTCACCACCGACTCGCCCAGTTTGAGATGGGCGGCCAGTTCCTTGTTGCTCCATCCGGGATTCAAGCGGAGCAGTTCCTCGAAGGCGTGCCACTTTTCGGCGTCGCGGAGGTCGGCCCGCAGGCAGTTTTCCATCAACTGGAAGACGCGGAGTTCGGACTCGGTCAGCGGCTCGTCGGAGACGACGACCGACAGTTCCTGGAGGCCCACCAGGGTCGCCGCCCGCAGCCGGCGTTCGCCGGCGACCAGCGTCCCGTCCGAGCGGGCCAGGACGGGCTGGAGTTGCTTGACCTTGAGGGACTCGCCGAGCAGCCGCAGTTCGGCCTCGTCGAAGTGCCGCCGCGCCTGCGGGGCGACTTTGAACCAGTTCAGGGGTTTGGACGCGAGGACCGCCATCGTCATTCTCCTGGGTGTGGGTGTGCGATCTCGGGAACCGGACCGGGGGTCAGTCGTCGTCGCCGACCCGGTCGGCGGCCGGGTCGTATTCCAGGGCGATGAGTCGCGCCGTCGCCCGCCGAACCCGGCTGACGCGGACGCCGTTGCGGGCCAACGACTCGCCCAGGTGCTTGAGTTGCCGGCCGAGCGCCATCGGCGTGTCCGGCCAGAATTCCGGCGACTGCCGGACCTGGTTGGCCTTGGCGGTCTCGTGCAGCCGCTGGAGGAGGTCGGTCGCCTCCCCCGTCCACCGCCGCACCTGCCGGGCGAAGAGCAGCAGGGTCAGGGCGAGCGTGTTGTCGAACGCCCCGCGCTTCTGGCGGGCTTCCGCCCGGGCCATCGCCTCGTCGAACCCGGCGGCCGACGCGCCGACGACCTCGGCGACGGCCCGCCCCATCAGGTGGAAGTCGGCCATGCGGCTCAGGCCCTGCCGGTCGACGGTCGGCAGGACCGACATCGCCCTCGACAGCGTCGTCAGTACGGCCCCCAGCAGCCGCGGCCGGGCACCCAGGAACTCGCGCTCGACGTGTTCCAGCACTTGCCTTCGTTCCGGCGGCAGCCGGTCCAGGTCGAGGATCAGCGAGCGGTCGAGGAAGTCGGGGCGGTTGGTCGGCAGCCGCAGGCCGTTGAGGACGACCGGCCGCTGGAACGAGAGGATGAACTCGTCGGCGTCCGTGTACAGCTTCCGCCGCGCGATGCCCCGGCCGGTCACGGCCTGGCAGAACAGGTCCGTCTCCTGCGGGGTCATGCCGTCGGTGTTGTCGAAGACGGGGACCGCGTGCTTGAAGAAGACCAGCGGCAGGTCGGCCCGCGTGTCCCGCCCCAGCAGTTCGACGCGGGACGGGTCGAGCAGCCGGCGGAGGAACGTCGAGAACGTGCTCTTGGCCGACCCGTGCGGGCCGACCAGGACGAGGATCGGCCGGGGCATCGGCACCAAGGCCGCCGCCAGCCAGCACGTCAGGAGAAGGCGGTCGCCGTCCGACCCCAGGGGCGGCAGGAAGTCCCACAGCTCCGCGAGGTCGCCGCCCTGCTCTGGCTCGGGCAGCGGCTGCTGGTGGGCGAACCGGCGGAACAGGCTCGGCGGGTGGTCCACGACGCCCCAGCCCTCCGCGTCCACGCGGACCGCCCGCCAGCGGTCGTCGCACAGATCGACCCACAGGGCCTTGCGGTCCGGCGACCAGTCACTGCGGTTGGACAGTTCACGCCGCTCCTCGTCCGCGAGGGCTTCGAGCAGGGCGACCTTCTCGCGGATGACACCCGGGCGGTAGGCGACCCCCCGGCGGAGAAAGTACCGGGTCAGCCAACTGCGGAACGCCTTGGTG
>CAYUHJ010000296.1:0-6681 GCA_964444365.1 uncultured Alcaligenaceae bacterium
CCGAGTCTTCGAGGCCCGACGGGAAGCGCAACGTCGGGCCTCGAAGACTCGGCCCAACCTACAAGACCTACAAGAATCGAGAAACCGATGCGCCCCGCCGCCCTCGTCGTCGTGTTCCTCCTCGCCTGGCCCGCGTCCGCCCAGGGACTAAAAACCTTTGTCGCCGAAGGGTCGAAACTCGAAAAACTCTGGGGCGACGGCGAGTTCACCGAGGGGCCGACCGCCGGGCCGGACGGGGCGATTTACTTCTCGGACATCGGCAACCGCCTCATGCGCTTTGACCCCAAGACCCGGAAAACCGCTGCCTTCCGCGACCCGTCCGGCCGCTCGAACGGGATGAAGTTCGACACGAAGGGTCGGCTCATCGTGTGCGAAGGGGCCAACACCGGTGGCGGGCGGCGCATCAGCATCACCGACGCCGACAAGGTCACGACCCTCGCGGACCAGTTCGACGGCAAGCGGTTCAACTCCCCGAACGACCTGACGCTCGACGCCAAGGGCCGCATCTACTTCACCGACCCGCGGTACGTCGGCACGGAGAAGCGGGAACTGGACCACGAATCCGTCTACCGCGTCGACCCGGACGGCACCGTGACGCGGGTGATCTCGGACGTGACCAAGCCGAACGGCATCGTGATCTCCCCGGACGGCAAGACGCTCTACCTTGCGGAGCACAGCCCGGACCCGAAGGGGAACCGGCAACTGCTGGCGTACCCACTGAAGGAAGACGGCACCGTCGGCGAGAAGAACGTTCTCCACGACTTCGGCGCGGGCCGCGGCATCGACGGCATGACGGTGACGGCCGACGGCTTGATCGTCGCCACGGCGGGGAAGGAGAAGCTCGGCGGAATCTGGTTCTTCGAGCCGACCGGGAAGCAAGTGGGTTTCCTGCCCACGCCGGAGGTTCCCTCGAACTGCTGCTTCGGCGGGCCGGGGTCGAAGACGCTGTACGTGACGGCCGGCAAGTCGCTGTACCGGGTCGACCTGACCGTCGCGGGGCAGTGACCACTTTCCCCGTTCGGGTGCCGTGGGTAGGCTGACACTTCTCCGCTCCCCCCCTCCTGGACCGGCCGACATGCCTCCCTCGTCTGCCGACCTCGCCGCACTGCAACTCGATCTCGCGCACGACCTGGCGCGGTTCGCCCCCGAACTCGTCGTGGCGGGGACGATCGTCGCGGTGCTCGTGGCGAAGCTGTTTTCGTCGCTGGACCGCGTCAATCTCACGACGTTCGCCGGCGCGGGGGCGGCGGTCGCGCTCGGGTTCCTCGGCTGGCAGTTCGTCGAACCGGCCCGGTTCCCGGACGGCCCCGCGTTCGCCGGGCTGATCGCTCTCGACCCGCTCGCCGGGATCGTCCGCGCGCTGGTGCTGACGGCCACGCTGGTCGTCCTGGCGATGTGCGGGACCAGCGGCCTGCCCGACCGCGAGGACTCGGCGGACTTCGGGACGCTGCTGCTCGGGGCGGCCCTCGGGATGATGTTGATGGCGTCCGCGAACCACCTGTTAATCGTGTTCCTGGCCGTCGAAATGGCGAGCCTGCCGAGCTACGCCCTGGCCGGGTTCCTGAAGGGGAGACGGGCCGGCAGCGAGGCCGCGCTGAAGTACGTCGTCTACGGGGCGGCCGCGTCCGGGGTCATGCTCTACGGCATCAGCCTGCTCGCGGGCGGGTTCGGGACGGGGAGCTTGCCCGGCGTGGCGAAGGGGTTCGCACTCGCTGCGGACGCGGGGAAGTTGCCCCTCTTGCCCGCGATCGGAATCGCGTTCGTCTTGGTCGGGCTCGCGTTCAAGCTGTCGGCGGTGCCGTTCCACTTCTGGCTGCCGGACGTGTTCGACGGGGCGGCCACCGAGGTCGCGGCGTTCCTGTCGGTCGCGTCGAAAGCGGCCGCCGTCGGGCTGACCGCGCGGTTCCTGCTCGCGCTGCAAGGGGAAGCGGTCCTGAACGGGCCGGGGTTCGCGCTTCTTCCGCAGTCGTTCGGCATGGCGGCCCTGGTCGTCGCGGCGGTGACCGCCACACTCGGCAACCTGGCGGCGATGACGCAGACGAACCTGAAGCGGTTCCTGGCCTACTCCACGATCGCCCACGCCGGGTACGTGCTGATGGCCCTGTCCACGCTGACGCGGGAGGGGGCGGCGGCGGCGCTCTTCTACATGGCCGCGTACCTGCCGATGAACCTCGGCGCGTTCGCGGTCGCCGCCGTCGTGCGGGACCGGACCGGATCGGAAACGGTGGATTCGTGCCGCGGATTGATGGCCCGATCGCCGGCGCTGGGGGTCGGGCTGGCGGTGTGCGTGCTCGGCCTGCTCGGGCTGCCGCCGCTGGCCGGGTTCGCGGGAAAGTTCCAGGTGTTCGCCGCGGTGTACGACGCCGGCCGGGGGTACGCGGCCCTGGGCCGGCCGGGGCTCGGGACGGCGTACCTCGTGCTCCTCGGCGTCGGCGCGGTGAACACCGCGGTCAGTGCCGGGTACTACCTGCGACTGCTGCGAATCGTGACGCTCGACGAGCCGGAAGGGGATGAAAAGGGGAACCCCGTGCCGCTCGGGGAAGGCTGGTCGGCGGCCGCGACCGTCGGCGCGCTGGCCGCGGCGGTCGTGGCCCTCGGCGTCTGGTGGGGGCCGCTGGCGGCCGCCGCCGCGCGGGCCGCCGGGTAAGCCGGTTCGGACAGAATCCGGAACACCTCGTCCACGGTGTCGGCCCGCTTGACCGCGTCGAACGCCGCGAACTCGCCGAACTGTGCCGCGAGCCGCAGCCACTGCTTGAGCTTCCGGACGGCCCCGTCCGCCCGCCCGCCGCGGACGGCGTCGGACCACTCCACGAACCGCTTCAACAGCCCGGCCCAGTCCACGACGCCCGCCGGTTTCGCCGGCAGCCCGAGTTCCGCGGCGACGCGGTGCGGCAGGCGGGGGTCCGCCAGCGCGCCCCGACCGAGCATGAAGTGTTCGCAACCCGTCGCGTCCCGGCACCGGCGGAAGTCCTCGACCGTCCAGATGTCGCCGTTCGCGACGACCGGGATCCCGAGCCGCTCCCGCACCCGGCCGATCGGCTCCCAGTGGATCGGCGGGGCGTACCCGGCGGCCCGCGTGCGGCCGTGGATCGTGATCCAGCTGGCCCCGCCCTCGGCCGCCATCGCCGCGTTCTCGAAGACCGGGTCGGTCGCGTCCCACCCGAGCCGCATCTTCGCGGACACGGGGAGGTGCCGGGGTACGGCGGCCCGGACCGCCCGGACGATCTCGCGGATGCGGGCGGGGTACTTCAACAGGGTCGCGCCGCCGTCGTGCCGGTTCACGGTCGGGGCGGGACAGCCGAAGTTCAGGTCGATCGCGGTCGCCCCGCACTCGACCGCGATGCCAGCCGAAGCCGCCATCCGGCCGGCGTCCCCGCCCAGGAGCTGAACCTGGACCGGTAACCCGGTGGGCGTTTGTGCGTCGTTCCGGAGTTCCGGGACGTGCCGGTCAAACACGTGCCGCGGCGGAACCGCGTGGCTGATTCGCAGGAATTCCGAGACTGCAAACGTGAACGGGCCGATCTCCCCCTGCACCGCCCGCATGGCGGCGTCCGTCACGCCTTCCATCGGCGCGAGGACGACGGCGGGGACGGACGGTGTAATCCACGGCCTCACGTTGGGGTGTCCTGCTGGCGAAAAAGAATTGCCTTCGTTGCCCGACTTCCGCAGACTAACACTCGCCGTCGACATCAGCGGAACTTCTTCTCCACCGTTCCTTCCTATCGGATCCGCCCAATGAAGCCCACGCCCCGCCGGATGACCCACAATACGGTCCGCCTTCGCCCGGAACAACTCGAAGACCGCGCCGTGCCGGCGGTGTACACCGTCCTGGGAACCGCGGACGAAGCCCTGCCCGGCACCGTCACCCAAACCGGTTCCGGCACGTTCAACGCCTCCAGCCTGCGGGCGGCGGTGCTGGCGGCGAACCAGTCCCCCGCGGACGACACGATCGTCCTCGGGGCGGGGACGTACACGCTGACGGTCGACGGCAGCAACGAGGACGGCGGGGCGACCGGCGACCTCGACGTGCGGGACGTGTCGCTCGCCGGCAAGCTGACGGTCACCGGGGCCGGGCAGGGGGCCACGACCATCACCCAGGCGTTCTCGGCGGGCCTGCAGGACCGGCTGTTCGACAGTCAGGGCGGCGACTTGACCCTCAACAACCTGACCCTGACCGGGGGGAACGCCTCCTACGGGTACGGGGGCAACTCATACGGCGGGGCGGTCCGCGTCGAGCAGGGCTCGCTGACCCTCACCAACGTCACGGCCAGCGGCAACACCGCGTACCTCGGGGGCGGGGCGATCTTCGTCCGGAACTTCAGCTACGGGTTCTTGTTCGGCTTGAACGGGGAAGCGGGCGGCCTCCGCATTTCCAACAGCGTGATCTCGAACAACACGGTGACGGGGTCGTACGGCTCCGGCGGGACCGGCGGCGGGGTCGCGTTCTTCTCCGCCGGCGGCACGTTCGAGATGACGGACAGCGTGGTGTCGGGGAACACCGTCTTGTCCGGCGGCGAGGGGGGCGGGCTGAGTATCGCCTCGTATGCCATCGCGAACGCGACCATTGCCCGCTCGGTGATCTCCGGGAACGCGGTCCTGGGCGGCGTGAACGACGATTCTCGCGGCGGCGGCGTCTACTCCCGGACCTACAGTTACGGGGCCGCCACCGGCGGGCTCACGGTCGTCGACACGACCGTCTCCGGGAACCGGGCCGTCGGCGGGGCGAGGGACAACAACTCCAGTCAGGACGGCCGAGGGGGCGGGATCTTCGCCCGCGGGTCGCTCACCGTTCTCCGGAGCACCGTTTCCGCCAACACCGCCGAGGGCGGCGGGAACACATCGACGGACGGAAGCGCGAGTGCCGGCCGCGGGTTCGGCGGGGGCATCTTCGTGTCCGGCGGCGAAGGCTTCTCCCTGGTCAACAGCACCGTCTCCGGGAACCAGGCCCTCGGCGGGTCGATCACCGGGTCCAACGCGGGCGGCGGCACCCTCTTCGCGGGCAACGCCCTCGGCGGCGGGGTGTTCCTCGGCTACTCGGGCGGGTTCGCGAGCGTCGCGAACAGCACCATCGCGGCCAACTCCGCGGTCGCCGGCGGGGCTACCACGACGGGCACCGAAACGCTCGTCGCCGGCTCGGCCCTCGGCGGCGGGATCGTCGGCGGGGAAGGGGCGAACGGCGTCGTCACGCTGTCCAGCACCCTCGTCGCGACCAACACCGTCACGAACGCCCAGAACCCGGCCCAGGCCGTCGGCCCGGACGTCTTCAGCAACTTCATCTCG
Organism: uncultured Alcaligenaceae bacterium; assembly: GCA_964444365.1. Lineage (GTDB taxonomy): Bacteria > Planctomycetota > Planctomycetia > Gemmatales > Gemmataceae > CAYUHJ01. The sequence goes on from CAYUHJ010000296.1 coordinate 5,281, forward strand.
CTCGGCAACAACCTGATCGGGATCGGCGACGGGGCGACCGGGTTCACCAACGGCACCGGCGGCGACCTCGTCGGCACCGCCGCCGCCCCGATCGACCCGCTCATCGGGCCGCTCGCGGACAACGGCGGGCCGACCCAGACGCACGCCCTGCTCGCCGGCAGCCCGGCCCTCAACGCCGGCTCGAACCTCACCGGCCTGACCTCCGACCAGCGCGGCATCGACTTCTACCGCACGTTCGGCGGCGGCACCGACATCGGCGCGTTCGAGGTCCAAACGGCTTACGTGCCGGTCATCGGCGTCGGCAACGTCAACGGCCTAGCCCAATTGCGGGTGCTGAACGGGGACGGAACGGTGAAGTTCGCGGACCTGAACCCGTTCCCCGGCTTCGGCGGCAGCGTCTATACCGCCACCGCCGACTTCAACGGCGACCGGATCGACGACATCGTCGCCGGGGCCGGGGTCGGCGGCGGGCCGGTCGTCAAGGTGTACGACGGCGCGACCGGGGCCGAGATCGCCAGCTTCTACGCCTTCACCGCGTTCTCCCGCGGCGGCGTGTCGGTGGCTACCGGGGACGTGAACGGCGACGGCACCCCGGACGTCATCGTCGGGGCCGGCGTCGGCGGCGGGCCGCGGGTCATCGCCATCGACGGCACCAAGCTGAACCAGACGGTCACCATCGACGCCGAGCAGTACATCGCGGACTCGGCCTTGCTGGCGAGCTTCTTCGCCTTCGACGCGAACTGGCGGGGCGGCATCACGGTCGCCTTCGCGGACGGGCAGTACGTCCTCGGCCGCGGCGGGTTTTCCGTCGACCTCGTCAACGGCGTGTTCGTCCCGACCGGCCCCGGCATCGCCGCCGAGGTCGCCATCGCCGACCTGACCGGGAAGGTGCTCAAGACGATCCAGGTCTTCGACAACAGCTTCATCGGCGGGGTGAACGTGGCGGCCGGCGGCGGCGTGATCGCCGCGGCCCCGGCCGTCGGCGGCGGCCCGCGGGTCCAGCTGTACGACAAGGACGGGAACCAGTTCGACGACTTCCCCGCCTTCGACCCGGCCCTGACCGGCGGCGCGTCGGTCGGGATCCTCGGGTTCGGCACGAACCTGTCCCTGCTCGTCGGGGCCGGCCCCGGCGGCGGCCCGCAGGTGAACGTGTACACCCTCGAAGGCGAGTTCCTGAATGCCTTCCCCGGCCTCGACCCCGCCTTCACCGGCGGCGTGTTCGTGGGGTAAGTTGATCGCGACTCAGGCGAGCGGCAAATGACTTTCTCCCCTCTCCCCTTGGGGGAGGGGGGTCGGGGTGAGGGGAACGGCGTCATCCCCGCTGACGCTCTCAGCCCTTGTCTGAAGCGTCCTCCCTGTTGGGGTCTTCCCCTCACCCGGCCTTCGGCCACCCTCTCCCCC
>CAYUHJ010000297.1:0-6640 GCA_964444365.1 uncultured Alcaligenaceae bacterium
CCCCGCCGCTCGCCGTCACTTCTTCTTCAACTCCGCGACGGCCTTTTCCGCCTCGCCGCGGACCCACTCGCTCTTGTCGCGGGTGAGTTGGCTCAGTTCGGTCACGACTTCCGGCGTGGCCATCTTGTGGTGGACGATGTGCCGGATGCAGTCGACGCGGACGACTTCGGACGGGTCGTACTTCGCCCGGGCGATCAGCGCCCGGACGACGCCGGGGTTCTCCTCGCGGTCGAGCTTGACCAGCTCCCGGATCGCCGCGTGGCGGTCCGCCGGCTTCTCGGACGTGTACAGCTTCTTGACCAGGTCGCGGAACGACGCGCTCTCGGCGGCGGGGGTGGCGGCCTCCGACCGGGACGCCGGTACGACGGCGGGCGTCGCGTCCGGGAGTTTCGCCGGGGCCGCGACGGTGACGATGGTCGGCTTCTCGGCCGGGGCCGGGGGCAGCTTCACCTCGGGGATCGACACGTCCGGCAGCTTGATTTCCGGCACCGGCGTGGCCGCGGGTTCGACCTTTGCCGGGGGAACCTCCACCGGCGTCCGCTTCACCGGCGGGGGGACGACGGCCGTCGGCATCGGGGCGACTTCCACCGCGGCCGGCGGCTCGACCGGGGCCGACTTCACCACCGGGGCGTGCGCCGCGACCGGGGCGGACTTCGGAACCGGGGCGGGGTCCGGGCGGGCGGGGTCCGCCTTCGCGCGGAACTCGACGAGCGTCTGGTTCGACGTCTCGACGAGCTTCAGGTCCGGCCACTTCGGGGCGGCCATTTCGGTGACGATCGGCCCGGTCTCGACGCGGGGGTGTTCGACGACCTTCGGGCCGGGCTTGCCCGCGGCGGGGGGGACGGCGGCGTCCGCGGGGGCGGTCACGGCGAGGCACTTTTCCAGGGCCCGCGCCGCCGCCAGCCGGACGCGGGGGGACTTCTCGGCCGGGTGGCCGTCCCGTTCGCTGCCGGAAATCGTGACGACGAGCGTTTCCATCACCTTCGGCGTGCAGCAGCCCCCGCGGGCGCGGACCGTGGCCGCCTCGAACCGGACCGCTTCCTGGCCGTCGGCCCGCAGCGCCGCGATCAGGGCGGCTTCCGCGTCCGGGAGGTACCGGCAGTCGAGCGTGCCGAGGTACTTGACGGCCGCGATCCGTTCGGACGATTCCGTCGCGTTCCGCTTCGCGAGGTCGGCCGCCCCGATCACGGTCGGCAGCGGGTCGGCCTGGGCCGTCCCCGTCAGACTCGCCGCCACACCGGCCGCCCACAGTTTCCGCCACGTGACTCGCATGTGCGTGCCTCCCGCTTCGGGTTGACGAACGTCTGCCGTCTTCGCCAGTTCTGTTCGGCGGGGGAATTCGACCCGATGCAGCGATTCGCGCGGCCGGACCGGCGTTGCGGCGAACGCGCGTCGCGCCAACCGGACCAGCCGTCCGGACGGGACCGGTCGCACCCGGAAGTCACGGCGTATCATCTGTCTGAAGGGCCAGAGTCTTCGGCAGGGTCGGCAATGTCACCCCACGTTCGCGCGGTGTTCTTCGACGCGGTCGGCACGGTGCTGTTCCCGCACCCCGGCGCGCCGCAGGTCTACGCGGAAACCGCCGCCGCGTTCGGGCTGCCGGCCGACCCCGCCGAGGTGCTGGCGAAGTTCAAAGCCGCATTCCGGCGGGAAGAAGAAGCGGACCGCGCCGCCGGCTGGGTCACGAGCGAGCAGCGCGAAGAAGACCGGTGGCGGGCGATCGTCGCGGAGTCGTTGCCGGGCGCGCCGGCCGGGGTGTTCGAGAGACTGTACGGCCACTTCGCGAAACCCGACGCGTGGCGAGTCCCCGACGGGCTGGCCGCCGTGCTGGACGACCTCGCGGGGCGGGGGCTGGTGCTCGGGCTGGCTTCGAACTACGATTCGCGGCTGGAGAGCGTCCTCGCGGGCCGGCCGGAACTGGCGCGGCTGCGGGGGCGGGTCGTGATCAGTTCGCTCGTCGGCGTGCGGAAGCCGGGGGCGAGGTTCTTCGCGGAGGTGCGGGACCGGGCCGGGTGCGAACCGGGCGAAATCCTGTTCGTCGGGGACGACGTGGAGAACGACTACGAGGGGGCGACGGCGGCCGGGTTCCGGGCGGTGTTGCTCGACCCGGCGGGGCGGTGGCCGCAGGTGCCGCGGCGGGTGGCCCGGCTCGATGAACTGTTGTCCGGACTGATTTTTCCCCTCCCCCCTGATGGGCGTGGGCCGGGGTGGGGGTAAAGTCCACTTACTGAAGCGACCCCCACCCTCACCCTCCCCCCTCCCAGGGGGAGGGAACCAGAAGTCGAACGGACTGGATCGAGCGCTTCCGGTGCGTCACCGCAGCAGTAACCCGGCGAGGCCGCCGCTCAGGAACAGGGCCGCGCCGCACAGGGCGTACAGCACCGCGGTCGTCCGGGGGCCGGTGAACAGCCGGGTCGTCGGGACGGCCTCGGCCGGGGTCGCGCGGTCCGCCGGGGCGGGCCGGCCGGGGAGCGGCTTCGTCTTCGGCAGGTCGAGCTTCTGGTAGACCTTGGAATCCAGTCGGAGCTTGGCCATCGGGGCCGGGGTGGTGCGGGAGGCCAGCGGCTTCGGGTCGAACCGGACCGCGGGGCGGCGGCACGTGCCGAGGCGGAACTCGTCCGGCCGGGCGGTCGGCATCTCGGCCGGGGCGGGGCGGGCGACCGGCCCCGTGCAGAACGCGGCCACCGCCGCCGCCACCTCGTCCGCCGTCTGGAACCGCTGGTCGGGGGCTTTCTTCATCATCTTCGCGACGACCAGCGCGAACGCCTCCGGGACCTCGGGGCAAGCACGGCTGGCCAGCGGGGCGGACTCGGCCTTGTGCCGCGCGAGCTTGTCCTTGACGCTGCCCCCGTCGAACGGGAACCGGCCCGTCAGGAGGAAGTACGCGGTGCAGCCGAGGGAATAGATGTCCGACCGCGGGTCGACGGTGTCGTGCTCGCTCGCCTGTTCCGGCGAGACGAAGTCCGCGGTGCCGAGCAGGAAGCTGTCGTCCCAGGCGTCGTCCTCGGTCGGGTCCGCGACGGCGGTGATGCGGGACAGCCCGAAGTCGATGACCTTCACCGTCCCCGTGCGGTCGAGCATCAGGTTGCCGGGCTTGACGTCCCGGTGGATCAGCCCCGCGCCGTGCGCGCACCCGAGGGCGAGCGCCGCTTGCCGGACGTACTCCGCGACGCGGCGGACGGGCAGCTTGCCGTGGTCGGCCACCAGCGTGTGCAGGTTCGTCCCGTCGACGTAGTCCATCACGATGAGCGGACCCTTCCCCGTCGAATCCACGTCCATCACGCGGACGATGTTGGGGTGGTCCAGTTTCGCGACGGCCCGGGCTTCCCGCAGGAACCGCTCCACCGAGCCGGGCACGCCGCACTCGGTCGGGTGCAGTTGCTTCACCGCGACGAGCTTTTGCAGCAGCAGGTGTTCGCAAAGCAGCACCCGGCCCATGCCCCCTTCGCCGAGGACGTCGAGCACCTTGTACTTGTCGGCGGGGAAGAACCCGGCGTGCCGGCCGCGGAGGAGTTGCCGTGCCTGGAACGGCGTCAGATACCGCTCCCGGACGAGCACCCCGGCGACGCCCTCCGCGCTCCCCTGCCCGGCGAGCAAGTCCGCGACGGAGTCCGTCCGGTCCCGCGCGAGGAGGCCGCTCTGGTCGAGAACCGCGAGGAACCGGGCCGCCGGTTCACTGGAAATTGCGGGGAAGCGTGCAGTCATTCGCGACGTCGGTTCGAGAGTAGTAGGCGATTCTTCCAATCTAGGTATCGGAGCCGGCGGCAACCAACTCCACGTCGATGAAGTTTTGATGAAGCACAAGCCGTGCCCCACGCCGCGACTTCATCCTAACTTTCATTACGCTCGAACGACGGAATCGGTTCAAACTCGACACCGGGCGCAAAACTCACACCGCGGCGCGACGGCCGGGCTTCACCTGATGGACGTGCCCCGATTCCACGCACGCCCCGGCGGTCGGGAGCATCTTGTTCGGGCTGCACCGGTTCGACGGGTTGAACGCCGTTCGCAGACGCACCATGAACGCGAGGTCGTCCGGCGAAAAGAGCTTCGGCATGAAGTCGAGTTTCTCGACGCCGATGCCGTGCTCGCCGGTGACGCTGCCGCCGAGGCGGATGCACTCCTCCAGGATGTCCGTGCTGGCGTGGAGGACCTTTTCCACCTGCACGGGGTCGCGTTCGTCGAACATCAGGATCGGGTGGATGTTGCCGTCGCCGGCGTGGAAGACGTTCGCGATCGCGATGCCGTACTTCGCGGACGTGGCCTGGATGTGCTTCATGATGTCCGGCAGCTTCGTCCGCGGCACGACGCCGTCTTGCGTGCAGTAACTCGGATACCCGAGCCGGCCGATCGTGCCGAAGGCTTGCTTGCGGGCCTTCCACAGCGCGAGCCGCTCGGCCTCGGTGTTCGACTTCCGGACTTCGCGGGCGTTGTTCCGCTTCGCAATCGCCTCGATGCGGTCCGCTTCTTCCTGCAACCCGGCGGCGAGGCCGTCCACCTCCATGATGAGCACGGCCGCCGCGTCGAGCGGGAAGCCGAACTTGAACGCGGCCTCCACCGCGCCGAGGATCGTCTGGTCGAGCAGTTCCAGGGCCGCCGGCACGATCCCCGCCGCGACGATCTCGGAGATCGTGTTGACCGCGTCGTCGATGCTGCCGAAGACGCCCAGCAGCGTGCGGTACGCCTCCGGGTTGCGGGTGATGCGGACCCACGTTTTCGTCACGATTCCGAAGGTGCCTTCGGACCCGACGATGGTGCCGGTGAGGTCGTAGCCGGGGGAATCCTCGCACGGCCCGCCGGTGACGACGACCCGGCCGTCGGGCAGCACCATCTCGACGCCGATGACGTGGTTGACGGTGACGCCGTACTTCAGCGTGTGCGGCCCGCCCGAGTTGGTGGCGACGTTCCCGCCGATGGTACACGCCCCCTGGCTGCTCGGGTCCGGGGCGTAGTGGTAGCCGTGCGGCTTGAGCTGGTTCGTGAGCCAGACGTTGACGACGCCCGCCTCGACGATCGCGTACCGGTCGCGGACGTTCACTTCGAGGATCTTCTTCATCCGCGACAGGGCAATCATGACCCCGCCGCCGACGGGCACACATCCGCCTGCGAGACTGGTCCCGGCCCCGCGGGCCATGAACGGCACGTCGAGTTCGTTGCACGCCTTCACGATCGCGACGACGTGTTCCGTGCTGGTGGGGAAGACCACGACGTCCGGCTTGTTCTTTTCGACGGTGAAGCCGTCGCACTCGTACACCGCGAGTTCGGCCTTGTGCGTGAGCACGCCGTCCGCCCCGACGATGGCCTTCATCCGCTCGATGATCGGCGGGACCTTGCCGGCGTCCACGCGCGGGATGTCGTTGGCGTGGTGAAACGAAACGGCCGGGGTCGCGGTGTCGGTCGGCATGGGAGGGCTTCGCGTGGCGGGGAGCAAAACCGTATTGTATTCAACAGTCGCGACCGCAACGGAGCGCGGGTTTCCCGGCGTCAAAACGCACGATTTGTGGGCTCGTTGTTGCCCGGCAAGTGCGGCTCTCTCCCGTCGAGCCGGCCGCTCCCTTGCGGAAGCCCCCGCCGGGGTGCTCGACCGGATGCTGACGGTGCGGGTCCACCTCGACGCGATGACGGACGCCAACGGCCCGCTCCGGGTGGTGCCGGGCTCCCACCGGGCGGACGTGCCGACGGACGCCGCCGGGGACGTGCGGTGCGACGCCGGGGACGCGGTGCTGATGCGGCCCCGGTTGCTGCACGCCAGCGCCCACTGCCCGCCGGGGCACACCGGACACCGGCGGGTCGTTCACCTGGAACTGGCCGACGGGCGGGAACTGCCGGACGGGTACGAGTGGCACACCTTCGAGCGCGTCGGAGGAGGAGTTTTTCCCCGCGGGCTGCCAACGCAGGTCGTCTGACATCGTTTTTCCAGGAGGCCCCGCGGCACGCCCGGCACAACCCGGACGACCCGCACCGTCCCGCGGGGAACCGCCTTCCGTGGAAGTTGACGACTCCTGTTAGACGGTGCAGGATTTGCGGTAGATGTATCAGATTTCGGGCGCGTGCCCGTTGGTCCTGACGGGGCCGGGTTTCGGACCGGCTCGCGAATGGGTGCGCGACATCCTCCCTCCTTTTCCGAAAGTTCCGCCATGTTCCGCTCGACTGCCTCGTTCCTGTCGGCCGCTGCCTGCGTGCTGGGCGTCGCCTCCGCGTTCGTGTCCGCCCAGGGCGTCGGCGGGCAGCGGACCATCCCGTTCGGCGGGGGGAACGCCACCGTTCCGGCCTTGCCCGCGGGCGCGAACCGCACCAACCCGGCGGGTTTCGTCCCGCTGCCGCCGCTGGCCGGGATCGGCGGCGGGGGCGGGTTCGGCGGCCAGTTGGGGGGCGTCGGCGGGTTCGGCGGCCAGCTGGGGGGTGTCGGCGGGTTCGGCGGCCAGCTGGGGGGTGTCGGCGGGTTCGGCGGACAGTTGGGGGGCGTCGGCGGGTTCGGCGGACAGTTCGGCGGCGGCATCAGCGGGTTCGGCCAGTTCGGCGTCGGCGGCTTCGGCGGACAGTTCGGCGGAGGGTTCGGCCAATTCGGAGGTGGCTTCGGACAGTTCGGCGGAGGGTTCGGCCAATTCGGAGGTGGCTTCGGACAATTCGGAGGAGGGGG
>CAYUHJ010000298.1:0-1765 GCA_964444365.1 uncultured Alcaligenaceae bacterium
TAGGTCGGGCCGAGTCTTCGAGGCCCGACGGGAAGCGCAATGTCGGGCCTCGAAGACTCGGCCCGACCTACCAGATCAAACCTGTATACAACTTCAAACCCGACCCGAAACCGGAGACTGTACAACATGGCCGCCAAGCAGATCGCGTTCGACCAGGAAGCCCGCGAAGCGATGAAGCGCGGGATCGGCAAGCTCGCCCGCGCCGTCAAAGTCACCCTCGGGCCGAAGGGCCGCAACGTCATCATCCAGAAGTCGTTCGGCTCCCCGACCGTGACGAAGGACGGCGTGACCGTCGCCAAGGAGATCGAACTCCCGGACCACTACGAGAACATGGGCGCGGCGATGGTCAAGGAAGTCGCGTCCAAGACCAGCGACGTGGCCGGTGACGGCACCACGTCCGCGACCGTTCTCGCCGAGGCGATCTTCAACGAGGGCCTGAAGGCCGTCGTCGCCGGCACGAACCCGATGCTCATGAAGCGCGGGATGGAGAAGGCCGTCGAGGACATCGTCGCCAAGCTGAAGGCCGCCAGCATCCCGGTGAAGGGCAAGAAGGACCTGGAGAACGTCGCCACCGTGGCCGCCAACGGCGACGGGAAGATCGGCACCATCATCGCCGAGGCGATGGACAAGGTCGGCAAGGACGGCGTCATCACCGTCGAGGACGGCAAGACGATCGACACCGGCCACGAGTTCGTCGAGGGGATGCAGTTCGACCGCGGCTACCTGTCGCCGTACTTCGTCACCAACATGGAGACGATGGAAGCGGAACTCGACGACCCGTACATCCTCATCTACGAGAAGAAGATCTCGTCCAACCGCGACCTCGTCCCGGTGCTGGAAAAGGTCCTGCAGCAAGGCAAGCCGATCCTGATCATCGCGGAAGACGTCGACGGCGAGGCCCTCGCCACGCTCGTCGTGAACAAGATGCGGAACCCCGGCGCGTTCAAGGCCGCGGCCGTCAAGGCCCCCGGCTACGGCGACCGCCGCAAGGCCATGCTCGAAGACATCGCCATCCTCACCGGCGGCCAGGCGATCTTCGAAGACCTCGGCATCCAGCTGGAAGGCGTCGAACTGACGCAGCTCGGCCGGGCGAAGAAGGTCAAGATCGACAAGGACAACACCGTCGTCATCGAAGGCTCGGGCAAGAAGGACGCCATCAAGGCCCGCGTCGCCCAGATCCAGAAGGAACTGGACAAGAGCACGAGCGACTACGACCGCGAGAAGCTCTCCGAGCGGATCGCGAAGCTGCAAGGCGGCGTCGCGAAGATCAACGTCGGCGGCGCGACCGAGTCGGAAGTGAAGGAAAAGAAGATGCGCGTCGAGGACGCCATGTTCGCGACCCGCGCCGCGAACCAGGAAGGCATCCTCCCCGGCGGCGGCGTCGCCCTCCTGCGGGCCAGCACCGGCCTGAAGGCGAAGGACCTGACGCACGACGAAGAGATCGGCTACAACATCGTGGTCCGCGCCTGCAAGGCCCCGATCAAGCAGATCGTCGAGAACGCCGGGGAAGACGGCAACGTCGTGGCGAACGAAGTGCTGCGGAACGCGGACTTCAACTACGGCTACGACGCCCGCGCCGGCGAGTACACGGACATGGTCAAGAAGGGCGTCATCGACCCGACCAAGGTCGTGCGGAGCGCCCTGCAGAACGCGGCCAGCGTCGCCACGCTGCTGCTGACCAGCGACGCCCTCGTCGCCGACGCCCCGAAGGACGGCGAGAAGAAGCCGGCCGGCGGCGGCCACGACGACATGTACTGAGTCCGGC
>CAYUHJ010000298.1:1865-6610 GCA_964444365.1 uncultured Alcaligenaceae bacterium
GCTCCGCGGCCGAGATCGTTATTGCACCCGCGGGCCGACTGTCTATCATGACTCGCGCGCGGCACGTCGCCGCCTTCACGCGATCTTCTCATCCCCCGCACACGCGGGACGGGGCACGGACTGATGGGCAAACTGCTCGAACGGCGCACCACCGACGGCGGCGACATCGGCGGCCGGCCCTGGACCCTGCAGGACGCGATCGAAACCTACAGCGTCAAGAACTGGGGCAAGGGCTACTTCGGGGTGAACGACCACGGGCACGTCACCGTCCACCCGAACAAGAACCCGGACCGGTCCATCGACCTGAAGGACCTCGTCGACCAGCTCCAGAACCGCGGCATCCAACTCCCGATCCTGCTCCGGTTCACGGACATCCTCAAGCACCGCATCGGCGAGATCGCGGAGGCGTTCAAGAAGTCCACCGAAGAGTACGGCTACGCCGGCGGCTACTCCTGCGTCTACCCGATCAAGGTCAACCAGCAGCGGCACGTCGTCGAGGAGGTGCTCAACTTCGGCAAGCCGCACGGCTTCGGCCTGGAGGCGGGCAGCAAGCCGGAACTCCTCGCGGTGCTGGCCGTCACCAACACCGAGGACAACACCCCGATCATCTGCAACGGCTTCAAGGACGACGAGTTCATCAAGATGGTCGTCCTCGCCCGGAAGATCGGGAAGAACATCATCCCCGTCGTCGAGCAGTTCTCCGAACTGGAAATGATCGTCAAGTACATGGAGGAGCTCGGCGTCCGCCAGCCGATCGGCGTGCGGGTCAAGCTCGCGACGAAGGGGGCCGGCCGGTGGCGGTCGTCCGCGGGATACCGCAGCAAGTTCGGGCTGACCATCACGGAAGTGATCGACGCGCTGGAGTACCTGAAGGCCCGCGGGATGCAGGACTGCCTGCAAATGACCCACTTCCACATGGGCAGCCAGATCACGAACATCCGCAAGGTGAAGGACGCGCTCAACGAGGCCGCCCGCATCTTTGTCGAACTGCACCGCCTCGGCGCGGGGTTGAAGTACATCGACGTCGGCGGCGGCCTCGGCGTCGACTACGACGGGTCGCAGACGGACTTCGAGTCGAGCATCAACTACACGCTGCAGGAATACGCGAACGACGTGGTCTTCCGGATCAAGCAGGTGTGCGATGAGGCCAACGTCCCGCACCCGACGATCATCTCCGAGAGCGGCCGGGCGATCGTGGCGTACCACTCGGTGCTCGTGTTCGACGTGCTCGGGACGCACTCGTTCGACAAGTGCGAAGCCCCCCCGGACCTGCCGGCCGACGCCCCGGTGCCGATCCGGGACATGTTCTCCGCGTACAAGGATCTCAACAAGAAGAACCTGATCGAGTACTACCACGACGCCGTCGACCACATGGAACAGGCGCTGAGCCTGTTCAACCTCGGGCACCTGTCGGTGGAACTCCGCGCCCTCGCCGAGCGGCTGTTCTGGGCGTTCGGCCGCAAGCTCCAGCGGCTCGTCCGCGAACTCGACCACGTCCCAGAAGAACTGCAGAACCTCGACACGATGCTGTCGGACACGTACTTCTGCAACTACTCCGTGTTCCAGTCCATGCCGGACTCGTGGGCGATCGACCAGCTGTTCCCGATCATGCCGATCCACCGGCTGACCGAAGTCCCGAGCCGCCGCGGGGTGCTCGGGGACATCACCTGCGACTCGGACGGCAAGGTCGACCAGTTCATCGACCTGCGGGACGTGCGGGGCACGCTGGAACTGCACCCGTTCACGCCGGGGCAGCAGTACTGCCTCGGGGCGTTCCTGCTCGGGGCGTACCAGGAAATTCTCGGCGACTTGCACAACCTGCTGGGCGATACGAACGCGGTCCACGTCTCGCTCGAAGACGACGGCACGCCGAACGTCGACACGGTCATCAAGGGGGACACGGTCACGGAGGTGCTGCACTACGTGCAGTACAGTTCCGAAAAACTCACCGACCGCGTGCGAAAGGACGTGGAACGCGCCGTCCGCGCCGGCCGCCTCAGCGTCGCGGAGAGCCGGGCGTTCCTCGGCTTCTACGAGCACGGCCTGAGCGGGTACACGTACCTGGAAGAGCCGTGACCCGATTCCGAGAGCCGCGGCCGCTTTCTCGCGGTCGCTTCCGCGGTCGAAACGCAGCAATTTCCGGGGCAGTCAGTGCGTTCGAGTGGAGCGATTTCACCGCTGGGGCGGCCGCTCCCTCGCGGTCGCGGCTCTCGCAGACTCACTTCCCCCGCCGCAGGGCGTCGATTTGCTCCTGGAGCTTCGCGGCGTCCGCCTCGACGGTGCCGAGCGGTTGCGGCTCGACGGTTTTTTCCCGCGTGTAGCCGACGTGCTTCATCCACGCCGCGGACCGCAGCCCGCGCTTCTGGTTGACGAGCTTGAACAGCGGGTCTTTCTGAATGTCGGCGAGCGCGTCGTTCGGCACCTTGACCCCGAGCCCGGCCAGGATCGCGTGGGCCATGACGAGGTGCCCGTCGTCGCCGGGGTGGACCTTGTCCCTGGAGAACGGCTCTTTTCGCGCGTCGCGGGCCGTCCGCATCGCCGTGTGCAGGTCGATGACGCGGACGCCGGGGGTCTTCAACTCGGTCTCCCATTTGGCGTACTCGGTCAGCACCGCGTCGTAGTTGAACTCCGTCCCCTTCGGCGTGAAGTCGTAGATCGGCGGGGTGACGAGGTACACGTCCTTCACGCCCGCGGCCTGGCACTGCTCGACGAGCTTCGCGACGCCCTTCTTGAACGCCGCGAACCGGGCGTCGTCGAGCGGCTGGTAGATGCCGTCGTTCATCCCGTAGCACGCGACCACGACTTCGGGCTTCGCCTTGTCCAGCACCCGCCCGAGCCGCTCGAACAGGCACGGCCGCGGAAACTTCCCCCCGGCGTGGCCGTCCTCGCTGAGCCCGGACAGCGTCTCACTCGCGAGCCCGAGGCCGAGGAAGTCGAAGTCTTTCTTGGGGTGTTGTTTCTCCAGGTAGTACGACACGAAGGAGATGTACCCGCCCGCCTGCGTGATGCTGTCCCCGAGGAACACCACCCGCTTCCCGGCGAGGGATTCGGCGTCTTGCGCCGCGACCGGCCCCCCGACGAGGGCGGCTGCGACGAGGGCGAGGAGGGGTTTCCGCATGGGTTCGTCTCTTCAGGAGGAGTTGCGCGGCCCGCCCGACTGCGGGTATGGGGAGAAGGATACCACGATGCGCGACGACCGGCTGCCGACATTGCTCGGCGAGCCGCGGACGCCAGTCCGCGGGTAGAATCGCTTTCACCCGCGGACTGGCGTCCGCGGTTCGCGGTCGACTGATTGCTACGGGGGAAGCCGTGACGTCGGACCGCGGGTTGGTCGCGCTGCTGCTCGGGGACGGGCGGCCGCCGTTGGCGGCGGTGGCACTCGCGCTGGTCGCGTCCGGCGGGTTTGCGCTGTTCGTCGCGGCGCGGGGCGAGTTCCTGCCGCACGACGTGGCGTTCCTCGGGATGACGCCGCCGGAGTTGTGTGCGGTCAACGAGTGCCGAATCGTTCACTTCATGGTCCACGACCGCGTCTCGTTCGGCGGGGCGCTCGTCGCGATCGGGGTGGTGTACCTGTGGCTCGTCGCCGGGCCGCTGGGGAACGGGGAACGGTGGGCGTGGGACCTGCTCGCCGCCAGCGGGGCCGTCGGGTTCGCGTCGTTCCTGGCGTACCTCGGGTACGGCTACCTCGACACGTGGCACGGCGGCGCGACGCTGGTGCTGGCCCCGTTGTTCGTCGTCGGAATGGCGAAGAGTCGACCTGCGGGCGCGGCCGGCGGTTGGCGGGCGCGGCCCGGCTGGTGGACTTCGCTTCGCAACCGCCAGTGTGTCGGGCGGGCGGCGCTGGTCGGCACCGCCGCGGGAATGATCGCGGGCGGGGTGACGATCTGCGTGGTCGGGATGACGGTGGTGTTCGTGCCGGAAGACGTGGCGTTCATGGGCGTCGGGCGAAGCGACCTCGACGCGATCAACCCGCGGCTCGTGCCGCTGATTGCCCACGACCGGGCGGGGTTCGGCGGGGCTGTGTGCTGCGGCGGCGTCATCCTGCTGGGCGTCGCGTGGCGGGCCACTCTCGACCGGGCGGGGTGGCAGGCGCTCGGCGTCGCCGGGGCGTTCGGGTTCGGGACCGCGGTCCTCGTTCACCCGGCAATCGGGTACACCGACCCCTTCCATCTGTCCCCGGCGGTCGGCGGGGCCGGGTTGTTCGCTGCCGGCTGGTGTTTGGTACGGCCAAACCGCCCGGAGTAATCTGAGAACTCTGCAGGAAATTCGCAACCTGCTTCGAGTTGAACTGGCTCCAGACGGTATTTATTGCTAGAGTTAAGCGGGAAGATTTCTTCATCGTTCCCAGCCTCCCACATCGCTCGCGCCGGTTCTCGCGGGGGCTGAACGGGTTCTTCTCCTTACCCGGAGTCCGTCGATGGGCCAGACTCGCCCCCGTCGTGGGTTCACGCTGATCGAACTGCTGGTGGTCATCGCCATCATTGCGATCCTCATCGGATTGCTGCTCCCCGCGGTGCAAAAGGTCCGCGAGGCGGCGGCCCGGTCGAAGTGCTCGAACAACTTGAAGCAGCTGGCCATCGCGTCCCACGCTTACCACGACGCGGTCGGGGCGCTGCCGCCGGCGGTGTTGATGCAATCCGGCGACAACCGCCGCGAGGTGACCGGCAACTTCGGCCCGAACTGGATCGTCCTCACCCTGCCGTACTTCGAGCAGGGTCCGCTGTACAACTCGATCCCGGACCCGG
>CAYUHJ010000299.1:0-6591 GCA_964444365.1 uncultured Alcaligenaceae bacterium
CGTGTGCAGGATGCGGTGGTCCGCTTCGACCTTCCCGGTGAAGACCTCGACGTGCTCCCGGACGAACCGGTCGAACGGCAGGTCCGCGTTGAACGCGCGGACGAGGTAGTCGCGGTACCGCCACGCCCCCTCGAACTCGTAGTCGTACTCGTGCCCCCCGCTGTCGGCGTACCGGACGAGGTCCATCCAGTGCCGCGCCCAGCGTTCGCCGAAGTGCGGGGACGCGAGCAGCCGGTCGGCGTACTGCGCGAGTGCCTCGTCGGGCTTCCCCTTCCGGATGGCGTCCAGGTCGGCCACGGTCGGCGGCAACCCGGTGAGGGCGAACGCGAGCCGGCGGGCGACCGTACTCGGGTCCGCGTCGGCGGCGGGGGCCAGCTTCGCCGCCTCCAGTTTCGCGAGCAGGAAGCGGTCGATGTCCGACCGCGGCCAGTCCTTCGCCGCCACCGCGGGGACGGCCGGCTTCCGCACCGGCTGGAACGCCCAGTGTTGCAAGGGATCAGACCTGGCCGGACCCGCGTCGGGGAATTTCGCCCCGTCGGCGATCCACTTCGCGAGGTCTTTGACCTGCTGGTCCGACAGCGGCCGGTCCGGCGGCATCGCCGAGACGTCCTTGTCCGTCCGCTTGACGGCCTTGAGAATCAGGCTCTCGGCGGGCTTCCCGGCGACGACGGCCGGCCCGGAGTCGCCGCCGCCGAACACGGCCGCCTTGCTGTCCAGCTTCAACCCGCCCTTGCTCTTCTTGGCCCGGTCGGAGTGGCACGAGTAGCACTGGTCCGCGAGTAGCGGGCGGATCTTGGCTTCGAAGAAGTCGTCCGCCGCGGCCGACGAACCGACGGTCAGGAGTGCGGCCGCCACCGCGACAGGACGAAGCATCTCGGTTTCCCCGTGGCAGCGTGGGACGCAGACGAGCATATCAGACGAGGGCTCGGGCGTGCAACAAGATCATACCACACGCGGGGGGCGTTCGCCTACCGCTCCGGCCCGGCGTCGACCTTGGCTTTCAGGCCGTTCGCGATCGTCGGGGGGACGCGGTCCAGGAACGTGTACCCGGTCAGCGCCTCGACGTCGGCCACGCTGGTGCGGTACTTCCCCCAGCCGTGGCCGACGGTCATGTCGTTCGGCATCACGACGGCGATGACCCGCGTGCCGGGGCCGACGTTCGCCGCGTCGTCCGCCACGACGACGACCTTCCAGCACTTCGCGGGCACCGTCACGGAGCCGTTGCCGATCGCGTCCGCGAGGCCGTTCTTCCCGGTGCCGCCCTGCCCGGCCGGCCCGGCGACGAGGTGCAGCGTCCGGCCGTCGTGCTTGACCAGAGTCCGGCAGTACTCCTCGAAATCGTTCCACGCCTTCTGATTGGTCGCCGGCGACTGCGGCATGATGTTCGTCATCGCGAACGTCGCCTTCGACGCGTCGGGGGTGCCGGCCCGGTCGGAGTGGGGGCACAGGTGGCCGCGGTCGAACCCGGACCCGCTGTAGTCCCTCGACGCGACCCGCTTGAACCCGGCCGGCAGGGTGGAGTCGGTGAAAAACTCCCCGCGCGGGGCGGACCCGAGGTCGTCCGCGCGCAGCCGCCACGCGACCCAGTTCGGCGTGCCCTTGGCGTCGTTGTACGACAGCGCGAAGTAGGGCTTGCGCATCAGGAAGTTGTCGCGGTTCGCCGGGTCGTCGGTCGCGCCGCTGGGGTTGCCCATCGCGAGGTGGACGTTCGGATCGACGTCGCCGCTCGGCGTCCCGTGCGGACCGGGCGGAACCGGCTGGCGTTCGCGGTGGCGGACCCACCACGACGCCAGGGCGAGGACGACGATGACGGCCAACGTGAGCAGCTGACGGGTCCGAGGGTCGAGGCCCGAGAGCGGGGAGCGCGAGCGGTTCATGCGGGTAGTGTAGCGGCCGCGGTCAGAAGCCGAACAGCCGGCGGGCGTTCCGCGTCGTGTGCTCGGCGATGGTCTGCGGCGAAACGCCGTGAATCCCGGCCAGAACCGCCGCCGTGTGGGCGACGAACGCGGGCTCGTTCCGCTTGCCCCGGACCGGCACCGGGGCGAGGTACGGGCTGTCCGTTTCGACCAGCACCCGGTCGAGGGGGATCAGCTTCGCCACGGCCCGGAGCGCGTCCGCGTTCTTGTACGTCAGCATCCCGGCGAACGACACGTCGAGCCCGAACCCGAGGCACGCCCGGGCAGTATCGGCGTCGCCGCTGTACGAGTGCATCACCCCGCGGACCGGGCCGCCGGCCGCGAACTCGTCGCCGAGGACGCGCACGACGTCC
This sequence comes from uncultured Alcaligenaceae bacterium, assembly GCA_964444365.1. Classification (GTDB taxonomy): domain Bacteria; phylum Planctomycetota; class Planctomycetia; order Gemmatales; family Gemmataceae; genus CAYUHJ01. Next base: position 2,270 of record CAYUHJ010000299.1, read on the forward strand.
GCTTCCGCCTCCCGGCAATGGATAATCACCGGCTTGTTCAGTCGCCGGGCGAGGGCCAGATGCCGGCGAAAGAAGTCTTCCTGAAGGTCGAACGGGGCGCGGTCCCAGTAGCGGTCCAGCCCCGTCTCGCCGACGGCGACCACGTGGGGATCGGCCTCGGCGAGGCGAACGATCTCGTCGAAGTCGCCGGGGTTCGCCTCCGCGACGTGGTTCGGCTGAATCGCGACCGCCGCCGCGAGCGTGGGGTACTTCGCCGCCAGCGCGACCGAGGCTCGGCTCGTCGAGAGGTCGATGCCGATGGTGAGGACGCGTTCGACCCCGGCGGCGGCGGCGCGGCCCAGCACCGCGGGCAGGTCGTCCGCGAACCGGCCGTCGTCGAGGTGGGCGTGCGTGTCGATCAGGGTGGGCACGGGGGGCTCAGTTCAGTACTCGGGTTGATCTTTCCCCCATGAGGGGGGCTCGGGGTGAGCATGAAAAGTCAACCCCTCCCCCGTCCCCTCCCCGAAGCGGAGAGGGGTGAAAGAGAAGAGGTTTTTCTCCCCCTCTCCGCTTCGGGGAGGGGGTTGGGGGAGGGGTTGACCCTCCACCACCCCAGCGACCCCCACCCCCACCCTCCCAGGGGGAGTGGGCCGAAAGGGGTTGAGGATCGGGCCTCACTCGTCCCGAAGGTGTTTTCCGGTCAGCGACACGAACACGTCTTCCAGCGTCGCCGTTCGCGTCGTCAGCCCGGCGAGGGTCGCCCCGCTGCGGCCGATGAGCCCGACCAGTTCCGGCAGCACCGCGTGCGGGGCGGCGACCGTCAGGGTGTACGCGGCCCCGTCCCGTCGGGCGGTCTGGACGGTCGGCAGCGTACGGACCGCGTCCTCGCCGACCTTCGCGTCGTCGCCGTCGGCCAGGGTGAAGTCGACGACGTGCTCGCCGCCCACCTGATGGATCAGTTCCGCCGGCGTGCCGAGGGCGATGACCTTGCCGGCGTCCACCACTGCGACGCGGTCGCACAATCGCTCGGCCTCGTCCATGTAGTGCGTCGTGAGCAGCACCGTCTTCCCGCGGTCCTTGAAGGCTCGCACCACGTCCCACATTTGCCGACGCGACTGCGGGTCCAGGCCGGTCGTCGGCTCGTCGAGGAACAGTAGGTCCGGGTCGCCCACGAGCGCGGTCGCCACGGCGAGCCGCTGCTTCTGGCCGCCGGACAGGCTGGACACGGCCGAGTTCGCCTTTTCCTGCAACGACACGGACGCGATCGCGGCCTCCGGGTCGAGCCCGGTGCGGTAGAAGGACCGGAACAGCCGGACGACCTCGCGGACGGTCAGCTTGTCCGCGAGCCGGGTTTCCTGAAGGGAAATCCCGATCCGTTCGCGGATGGCGTTGCCGTCTTTCGCCCAACTCATGCCGAGGACTTCGACCTCGCCGGCGGTGGGTTCGAGCAGCCCCTCGATGACCTCCATCGTCGTGGTCTTGCCGGCCCCGTTCGGCCCGAGCAGGCCGAAACACTCGCCGGCTTGGACTTCGAGATCGAGCCCCCGCACCGCCTCGACGGGCGGCTTGCCGGGGTACGTCTTGACGAGGGCGCGGACGCGGACGGCGGCGGTTGACATGCGGGGATTATACGGCCGGCGGGTCTTCGTCGGGCGGGGCCCGCCGGAACACCAGCCCGAAGCGCAAGCGAGGGCCTCCTATCAACCCTCGCTTGCGCTTCGGGCTGGTGTTGGACTCTTCGCCAAGCCTCCTCGGCCCGCCCTACGAAGGGGACGCGCCAAGCGCCTTCCGCAGCGGGCACGTCGGGGCGGGGTCGACGCCGCGGCGGTAGGCGTCGAGCAGTTCCCGCGACCGGGCGGCGAGCATCCGGCGGACCTCGCGGCGCTTGCCCTTTACGCGGGGGATCGCCATCGAGTCGTAGCCGGTCGTCTGGTGCCGCATCCACGCGATGACAGCGGCCGCGGCCCGCTCTTCGACGGGAATTCGCTTCGTTCGCGCCACCGTCCCGCTGCCGACCGGCGTGGCGTGGTCGGTGACGGCCTTCGCCAGCGACTGCGACAGCTCGGCGAACCGGGGCGCGAAGTTCAGGAACCTTCCGACCGCGGCGGAAAAGTCCTCGACGTACTCCCCCTGCGCGGCTTCCCGCCGCTTCGCGTCGGCGGCCCGCTTCTTGGCGTAGGCGGGGGAGGCGCGTTCCGCCTCCAGTTCCGCCGTGGCCAAGGCGAGGCTGGCGGCGGGCACCCACACGCCGCGGGAGAAGGTCTTTCGCCCGCGCTTCTCGGCGACGGTCCACGCCGGCCCCGCGGCCTTGATCCGCCGGGTCAGGCCGGGGTCGCCGGGCGGGACCAGGACCCAGCCGTCGGGCACGGGGCGGACGACGCCGTCCGGGGTGCGGACGGTGCGGTCGGTCGGGCCGGGGGCCGCGGCGAGGGAGGGTTCAGCCATGAGAGAAGTGATCGTCCCCCGGCGGGGCTAGACTTGACTTCGGCACGGCGAGCGGCGGGGCGTCAGCCCGCCGTGGTTCGAGGTAAGACGCCCGGACTCAGTACGTCGCCCGGCCGCCGCTGATGTCGAAGCAGAACCCGGTCGTGAAGCTGCACTCGTCGCTGGCCAGGAAGTGGACGAGGGCGGCCACTTCGTCCGGCTTCCCGGTCCGGGCGAGGGGGATCTTGCTGAGCATCATGTTGACCTGCTCTTCGTTCAACTGGTCCAGGATGGGCGTCTGGATGACGGCCGGGGACACGCTGTTCACGCAGATGTCCCCCTTGCCGACGAGTTCCTTGGACAGCGACTTCGTCAGGCAGATGACCGCCGCCTTGCTCGCGGAGTACGGCCCCATCTTCGGGTTGCCTTCCTTCCCGGCGATGCTGGCGATGTTGACGATCCGGCCGTACCGCCGCGCGATCATGCCGGGGAGCACGGCCTTGCAGCAGAGGGCCAGCCCGGTCACGTTGATGCCGAGCACGAACTCCCAGTCCTCGCGGACGAGCTCCCAGATGGGCAGGTCGCGGCCCTTCCGGCTGGCGACGCCGGCGTTGTTGACGAGGATGTCCACGCTGCCGATCTGGGCGAACACCCGGTCCAAGTCCGCTTCTTTCGTGAGGTCGCCGACGAGCGGGACGCCGCCGATGTCCGCGGCGACGCGGTTCGCATTCTCGGCGGACAGGTCGAACACGCCGACCTTCGCCCCGGCCGCCGCCAGCCGCCGGGAGATCGCCTCCCCGATGCCCTGCCCGCCGCCCGTCACGACCGCCACCTTGCCGTCCAGCCGGAAGAACGCGTCGCCGTCCGCCATGATTTTTCCCCGAGGAGAGTCCGGAACCCGAGCCATCCCGATACGGTAAGGAAATCGGGCGAACTGTCGACCGATTCCGCATTCCGCGCGGTTTCGTGCCCCGGCCGATTGTCGAACCGCCCGGCGGCCAACAAGATAACGGCGTCCGCGGCGTCCCCTTCCGGGCGACCCCGGGCGCGAGACACGGAGTCCGATCCCTCCCATGAAATCGCACCGCGCCGGCGACGGCGAACGAATCCTGGCCGTCTTCATCGACTTCGAGAACCTCGCCCTCGGGTTCGGCAACCGCCGCGACCGGTTCACCATCGAGAAGGTCATCGAGCGGCTCGTCGAGAAGGGCAAGATCGTCGCGAAGAAGGCCTACGCCGACTGGAGCCGGTTCGGGAACTACGCCGCCTCCCTGCACCAGTCGGCCGTCGAACTCGTCGAGATCCCGAAGCGGACCCAGACCGGGAAGAACTCCGCCGACATCCGCATGGTCGTGGACGCGATGGACCTCGCGTTCTCCAAGGAACACATCGACACGTTCGTGATCGTGTCGGGGGACAGCGACTTCTCGCCGCTGGTGTCCAAGCTCAAGGAACTCGGCAAGCACGTCATCGGCCTCGGATTGTCCGAGAGCACGTCCGAGTTGCTGCGCGACAACTGCGACGAGTTCATCTACTACGAAGACCTGGACCGCGTCGCGATCCCGTCCCTGTCGGACAACCCCGCGATCCCCGAGGTGAAGCGGAAGGCATTCAACCTGCTCATCGACTCGCTCCTGGCCCTGCGGCGGGAGAACAAGGAGGTCATCTTCTCGTCGATGGTCAAGGACACGATGAAGCGGAAGAAGCCGTCCTTCAACGAGGAGTACCACGGCTACCGCACCTTCACGGAACTGCTGGAAGACGCGCAGCGGAACGGGCTGATCGAACTGGAGCGCCACAAGACGAGCGGGACCTACGTGGTGACCCGGTTCGGCGGCGAGCCGACGAACGGCGTCGCGGTCGGCCCGGCGGCGAAAGCGGCCCTGCCGCCGGCCCGCCCGGTTCCCCCGCCCGCGCTG
>CAYUHJ010000300.1:0-6549 GCA_964444365.1 uncultured Alcaligenaceae bacterium
CTCCCCAAACCACCCCCACCCTCACCCTCCCCCCTCAAGGGGGAGGGGACCAGAAGTCGGAAAAAATCAAAACAGCCCGAGTGGGTTATGAGGGAGTTCCGGGTTCCAGTGGGCTGTTCGTGTCGGAGGTCGAGAACTTGGACCGCGGGAAGTCATTTCTGGGACTTGAACCACGCATTTTCCGCCGTGCGAAGTTGGTCGTGATACAGCTTCCGCAACTCGCCGCCGGTGGGGACGTGGCCGCCGTGGACTTGCGCGAAGTACTCGCAGAACGCCCGGCCGAGGGCGTAGGTCGACGCCCCGGCGAGGCCCGCCCCGGCCGCGGAGCCGACGAACGGGATGAATTTTGCGACCTGCCGGACGGCCTGCCGGGCGAGCAGTCCGAGACCCAGGGATGCGGCGAGCTCCATGAACCGGGCGGCCGCGGCGGGTTGGCCGTAGACCTTCGCGAGTTCGTTGACCATCCGGGCCTGAATCGCGGGGATGAGTAGCAAGTCCACGAACGGAATCGGGATCGCCCCCGCGGTTGCCGCCAGCGAGCTGTACCCGGTGATGAGCGGGGCGGCCGCCCGGAGGTGGGCGTCGCGGAGCCCGGCGGTCAGGTCCGTCACCCGCAGCAGGGTTTCGCGGAACGCGTCCGGGAGCACGTCGAGCAGCACCTTTTTCAGCGCGTCCCCGCCGTACTCGGCGTCCGGATACCCCTCCTCCGGACGGGTCAGGTCCACCGGCACGATGCGGTCGACGAGGCCCTCGAATTGCTTCGCCTGTTCCTCGATCAGTCGCTTCAACTTGTCGGAGATTTCGCCCGTGATTTTCGGCACGGCCCCCGTCGGCGAACCGAGCGGGTCGAACGGGTACGGCTGCGGGTGCGGGTTCGTCGGGTCGACTTCGTGCAGGCAGGTCAGCACCAGCACGACGGGCCGGCGGCGGTTCGCGTCGTGAATCTTCTTCAGCGAGTCCCGGACGCCGCCGTGGGCGAAGTCCGTGACGCGGGACGTGACGACGACGAGGTGAGCGCGGGAGTCGAACGCGGCGAGGTCGTCGGCCGGGTCGTAGCCGGGCTCGTCGACGCCACGGGTGTCGAGGAACGTGAGCACCGGCAGTTCGGCGTTCGGGAACGGGTACTCCCGCGACGTCTTGGTGCAGGGCCGGAACCCGCTCCCGATGGCAGCGTCTTCCGCGCCGGTCAGGAACCGGATGAGCGACGTCTTTCCCGACTGCGTCTTGCCGAACAGCCAGAACACCGGGGAGGGCAACTGGGTCCGGATCGCCGCGAGTTCCTTGTCCAGGTCCGGCGGGGGACCCTCGGCCCGGACCAGCCGCTTCATCACGTCCCAGGTTTGGCGGAACGACGTTCCCGAGAAGGTGCTCATGTTCCGCTCCGGTGCAACTCGCGGGCCGAACGCTATCTTACGCAACCCGCGCTGAATGAATGCGAACCCGTTGGTAAGACAACCCCTCCCCCCAACCCCCTCCCCGAAACGGAGAGGGGGAGAAAGACCAGGAACTTCCCCCTCTCCGCTTCGGGGAGGGGGTTGGGGGGAGGGGTTGGATTTCGTTTTTTGATCGGACTCCCACTCCCGTGAAACTCGCGTTCGCCATCGGCTTGACGCTCCTCCTCGCCGGGCCGCCGGGGGTGCTGGTCGTCGACCTGCTGCGGTCGCCGCACGGCTGGGCCGCGTGGGGCGAGTCTGCGCGAATCGGCGGATTGCTCGCCAACACGTTTTTCCTTGCGGCGGGGGCGTGTCTGGTCGCGGTGCCGGGCGGGGTGCTGGCGGCGGTCGCGCTGGAGCGGGTGCCGGTGCCGGGGAAGGGGGTGCTGCGCGGGTTCGTCGTGGCGGGGCTGTTCCTGCCGCTGCCGGTGTACGCGGTGGCGTGGCAGGTCGTGCTCGGGACGTGGCTGCCGCCGTTGAACCTGAATCCGGGCGATGTGGCGTGGCGGCCGTGGGCGGAAGGGTTGCTGCCGGCCGCGTGGGTTCACGGCGTGGCCGGGTTTCCGTGGGTCGTTTGGATCGTCGGGGCCGCCGTGCGGGGTGCGGACCGGGGGCTGGAAGAAGACGCCCTGCTGACCGGCGGTTCCGGCGCAGTCGTGCGAAAAGTCTTGATTCCACGGGCGATGTTGGCGGCCGCCGCCGCGGCGGGGTGGGTCGCCGTCACCGCCGCGACGGAGATTCCCGTCACGGACGCGATGATGGTCCGCACGTTCGCGGAAGAGGTGTACACGCAGTTCGTCTCGGCCGCGGACGGGCTCGCCGGGGCGGTCGCGGTGACGGTGCCGGTCTGGGTCGCGACCGCGGTGGCGGCCGGGTGGCTGGCGCGGCCCGTCGTGCGGACGTTCGGCGAACCGGCGGGGGAGCCGGGGATTCCAGTCACTTTGCGGTTCGCGAAGCGGGTGCGGGTGGCCGCGACGCTCGGACTGTGGGGGGCCGCGGTCGTCTTCGTCGGGCTTCCGGTGTCGGCGATCGTCTGGAAGGCGGGCGGCGGCGGGACGCGGGTCGGGTGGGACGTTTCGGGGCTGGCGGGGTCCGTCGGGCGGGTGCTCCGCACCGACGGCGGCACCCTGGCCGGGAGCGTCGGGTCTGCGGCGGTCGCGGGCGGGGTCGCGGCGGGGTTGGCGTGGGTCGCGTGCCGGTCCGCCGGCGAGTCGCGGGCGTTCGGGCGGTTCCTGTTCGCCCTGTGCGTCGTGCTGTGGGTCACGCCGGGGCCGCTGGTCGGGCTCGGGCTGAAGCGGGCGGTCGCGGTGCTGCTCGACGCGGAGGACGCCGTCCTGAGTGTCACCGGGGTGTCACCGGACTTCCCGCCGGTGCGGTCCGCCCTGTACGACCAGCCGTCGCCGGTGCCGGCCGGGTGGGCGGCGGTGGTCCGGTTCTTCCCGGTGGCGGTGGCGGTCCTGTGGCCGGCCGTGCGGGCGGTCCCGCGGGAACTGCTCGACGCCGCGAGGCTCGACGGCGTCGGCGTGTGGACGTTCGTGCTCGTCCCGCTGACGGGGTCGGCCGCCGCCCGCGCCGCGGTCGCGGTGGCGGCCCTGGCCCTGGGGGAAGTGTCCGCCGGGAAGCTCGTCAACCCGCCGTTCCGGTCCGCGTACATTCTGCGGCTGTTCGACCAGATGCACTACGGCGCGGACTCCACCGTCGCGGCGCTGTGTCTGGTGCAAATCGTCTCGACCGCCACGATCGCGGCGGTTATACTGAACATAAAGTCACAGCACCCGTCCGAGCGTCCCCCATGATCCGCTACACCGTCGGCGACTGCATCCTCGGGCACGTGCTGATCGCGGCCACGGACAGGGGCGTCTGTGCCCTCAGTTTCGGCTCCGACGCGGACGGCATGGACGCCTGGCTGCCCGAAGAATTCCCCGGTGCCGAGCTCGTCCGCGACGACGCGGCGCTCGCCGGGTGGTTGGACCGTGTGCGTGAATTCCTGGCGGGCTCCGACGCGGAGATTCCCCTGGATTCGAGCGGGACCGCGTTCCAGCACCGCGTCTGGGCCGAGCTCCGCACGATCCCCCGCGGCGAGACCCGCACCTACCGGGACGTCGCGGTCGCCCTGGGGGTTCCCGGTTCAGTCCGGGCCGTGGCGCGGGCGTGTGCCACGAACCCGGTGTCGCTGATCGTGCCGTGCCACCGCGTCGTCGGGTCGGACGGCAGCCTCCGCGGCTACCGCTGGGGCGTCGAGCGGAAGCGGGACCTGCTCGCCTGGGAAGCGCGGAAAAATCCGGCACGGCTTCCGGCGAAATGCTAGTATCCAGAAGAACGCCACCCGAACGCGAGGTCGCGATGAACCGCCTGCTCCTGTCGGCCACCCTGACCGTTGCCCTGGCCGGTTCGTCGTTCGCCGCCTGCTGCCGGTCGTCGTGCCGGCCTGCGGTGCCGGAGGACCCCGCCGTCGTGGCCGCCCGTGCGGAGGCGAAGAAGCGGGACGAGTTCATCCTGGCGGTCGGGTTCGGCGTCACGGTCGCGGTCGGCGGCACGATCTACCTCGCCAACTTCGTCCGGGAAACGAAGCAGGCCCTGGATTCCGGCCCGACCGACCGGTGGAACGCCCTGGACGTGGACCTCCGCTAAAGTCTGTCCAGTACCATCACCGTGTGTTTATCCTCCATTCGCCCAGGGTTGATCTTTCTCCCTCCCCCTTGAGGGGGGAGGGTGGGGGGTGAGAGTTCACCACCCAAGCGACCATCACCCTCCCCCTCAAGGGGCAGAGCACCAGAAGTCCAAGGGATCAAATCCGCCCGAGTGGGCGAAAACTTGTGGCACCGGCCAGAGGCCGGTGCCACAAATCAATAAAGTCCCGTCGGAAAAGACCGTGTCGATCCTGCACGGCTCCTAGCCCCGCCCCGCGGCTTCGTCGACCGCTTGCCGCATCGCCAGCCGCGTCGAATCCAGCCCGTCTCGTCGCAGCCGCTCCAGCCACGGCCAGTCGGCGAAGTCCGTCAGCAGGGCTCGCCGGACTCGGGCATCGGGCACCTTCTCCAGCACGACCCCCCGCACTTCGGCCAGCAGTTCCGCCCAGTCCGCGATGGCCGGGTCCAGCTGCTCGACGATCCGGTCCCGCAGCCGGCGGGCCAGGGCGGGGGCCGCGCCGGCGGTGTCGACCGCGACCGTCACGGACCCGCGAGCGCCGACGGCGGGGGTGGTGAAGGTGCCGCGGGCCGGGTCGGCGGAGTCGCAGACCCACAGTTGTCGCGCCGTCGCGTCGGCGACTACGAATGCGTTCACGGCCGTCGTCGCGGCCGCGAAGACCAACATCTGACCTTCGAGGTGACGGCTCTGGTACGGTTCGCTCACCCACTCGATGTCCGCAGCGATATCCGCCGGCCGCGGCTCCGGGGCGACGACCCGGACGACGGCCCCCGCCGTCCGGGCCGCCACGGCCTTCCGCCGGCCGACCGGCCCGCCCCCGACGACGACGACCCGCCGCCCGGTCAGGTCGAGGCCCACCGGGAACGCCCGGCGGGGAACTCGTTGAGAACTCTCACCGATTTTGTCAAGCATTGGCCCGAACACCGAGCTAGAGTACGTCTCACGGGGAAGAGCATCGCGCCCGAGACGCGCAAAATTCGACACGGTTTCCCCGTGCCGTGCTGAAAGTTTTCTATATGTTTGCAATACGAACAACTTCCCTATTCCCGTAACGCACCGACCGTCCCGGTTGCGTCGCCCAGCGATTCGGAGACGACCATGGACTATGTGACCCAACGCCGCCACGCGGTGGTCCGCGACCTGAAGGCCGACGGCGTCGACGCCGTCCTCGTCACGAACCCGGTGAACGTCACCTACCTGACCGGGTTCACGGGGAGCTCCGGGTACCTCGTTCTGACGCCAAAAGCGACCGTGCTGGTCAGCGACGGCCGGTACGAGGAGCAGATCCGGGAGGAGTGCGCCGGCCTGGAGGTCCACATCCGGCCGGACGACAAGACCACCCCGGAGGCGGCCGGCGAGGTGCTGACCAAGGCCGGGGCGAAGGCCGTCGGGTTCGAGTCCCACCACGCCTCCTACGCCCTGGTCGAGTCCCTGAAGGCCGCCGCCCCGAAGGCGACGTTCGCCCCGCTCCCCGGCCGCGTCGAGGCCCTGCGGGCGATCAAGGACCCGTCCGAGCACCAGCACATCCGGGAGGCCATCAAGGTCGCGGAAAAGTCGTTCAACATGTTCAAGGTGCTGATCCGCGAGACGGACACCGAGAAGGACATGGCCGACTCGCTCGACCACTACCTGCGGCGGTCCGGGGCGCGGCGGGCGTCGTTCGACATCATCGTCGCCGTCGGCGACCGGGGGGCGCTGCCGCACGCGACCCCGACGAGCCGCCAGCTCGGGGACGGCAGCAAGCTGCTGGTCGACTGGGGCGCGGACCTCGGGTACAAGTCGGACATCACCCGCACCCTGCGGTCCCCCTACGGGTCGGCCCCGACCCGGCGGAACAAGAACGAGCGGTCGATGTACGAGTTCGAGGAGCTGCACGCGATCGTCTGCCAGGCCCAGGACGCCGCCGCCGCCGCCTGCCGACACGGGGCGCTCGCGAAGGACGTGGACGCGGCCGCCCGCAAGGTGTTCGCGAACGCCCGCCTCCGGGCGAACAAGTCCCAGGACCCCGGACTGAACGCCTTCTTCACCCACGGCCTCGGGCACGGGCTCGGGCTGGAAGTCCACGAAGCCCCCCGCATCCGGGCCAACTCGGACGACGTGCTGCAGGCCGGCATGGTCATCACCCTGGAGCCGGGGCTGTACATCCCGGAGTGGGGCGGGGTCCGGGTCGAGGACGACTTCCTCGTGACGAAGGACGGCGTGATCCGGATGACCACCCTGCCGCGCGACGCCGCCGCCATAGGATAATGGCTCTCCGCGAGACCCCGCCCGGCCGCACGCCGGGCGGGACCCGACCTTCCGAGGTGGCACCGGTGGCAACCGATACCGCGGGCACCCCCCGCCCGTTCGACGTGAAGACGGTCGAGCATCTCATCGACCTGATGGCGAAGCACGAACTCGCCGAGATCGCGCTGCAGGAAGGCGACCAGAAGATCCGCCTGCGGAAAGCCGGCGCGGTGGCGCTGAC
>CAYUHJ010000301.1:0-6505 GCA_964444365.1 uncultured Alcaligenaceae bacterium
CCCGTCCGCCAGCAGCATCTCGTAGAAGGTCGCCAAGTCCCGGATCGGGCCGCGGGTGCTGCTCCCCGGCGAGGGATGGGTCAAGCGCGGCGGCTGGTGCCAATCGGTGAGTTGGAGTTCCCCCTGCATCCGTTCCCACAACGGGGCCAGCCGGGATTCGTAAGTGGGCCACTCATCCGATTCGAGCAATACGCGGGTTTCGTCCATGCCGCAGGGGACGAGTAGTTCCTCATGCAAGATCGCGGCGTAGGGCCGTTGATGGACTCGTTGCAGCACCGCGCCCAGCAGAAACCAGCTCGAAGCGACGTGATACCCGGCGGTTTGGCCCGGGGTCGCGTCGGCATCCAGGGGGGCCGCGCACAACCGCGCGATCGTCGCCTCCCACGTCGCTTCGGGCCAGCCGGTGTCGGCGGTCCGCATGCCGGCGGTGTGCGTCAACAGGTGCCGCAGCGTGACGGTCGCTTTGTGCTGTTGACCGAACTCGGGAACGAACCGCGTCACCGGATCGTCGAGCGCGAGTTCGTGCCGTTCGACCAGTTGCAGGATCAACACCGCCGTCAGCGGCTTTCCCGCCGACAACCACGGCAGCCAATGGTCGGTCGTGAGCGGGATCCCCGGCACGGCGTCACCAACGGCGACCTCCAGAATACGTTCGCCCCGCAGCGAAACGGTCAATTGCAACGCGTGATGCAGCCCTTTGTCGCGGCCCTGTTCGAAGACCGCGAACGCCGCGGGACAACGCGTCGCGAAGACATCGGACGAACCACTCACGACGCGGTCTCCACGGCGTCGGGCTCACGCAGCAGCGTCTTGATCCGCAGGTATTCGCCGACCGACCACGCCTGAAACGGGCAGCCGCGCGGGGTGTGGGGGGCGTCGCCGTCGGCGATCTCGGAGAGATGCTCGAGCCCCGCCTCGCGACGATGCCGTTCGAGCGGGTCGAGCCATTGCTGTCGTAACTTGCGGCGGTGTTCCGGGGTCGCGCCATGCAGTTTGAGGGCCGCTTCGATGTAGGCCCCCAGAAGCCAGGGCCAGACCGTCCCCTGATGATAGGCCCCGTCGCGGGCGGTGACGTTTCCCTGATAGCGGCCGTGATACTCGGTCGACGCGGGGGACAGGCTGCGCGGTCCCAGCGGCGTGAGCAGATGCTCTTCGACGACCCGCAGGATCGACGCCGTTCGCACGGGGGTGGTCAACGTGAGCGGCAGCCCGCCACAGGCGAAGAGCTGATTCGGCCGCACGCAGCCGTCGAGCTTGCCGGGGACGTGATCGAGATCGATCACGTCATGCAGCGCGCCCGTCGCGACGTTCCAGAAGCGTTCCTCGAACGAGCGTTTCCCGCAGACCAGCCACGCCGGGCCGGCGGGGAGCAGATCGGGAAACGCCGCGAGGGCGTTGAGCCAGAGCGCCTGGATTTCGACCGGCTTGCCGATCCGCGGCGTGACGACCCATGCTCCCACCTTCGCATCCATCCACGTCAGTTGCACCCCCGGTTCCCCGGCGGCGAGGAGGCCATCCTCCTCCAGACGAATCCCGTAGCGGGTTCCCGCCGCATAGCCGACGAGGATCGCGCGGACCGCCTCGCGCAGCCGTCTCTGTCGCGTGGGTGTGATCTCGAGCCGTTGCCGCTGACACGCCGTGAAATACTCGCGCGCGACCAGAATGAACCACAGCGATGCATCAACCGAGTTGAACTCGGGGTCTTCGCCCGCGTCGGGGAACCGATTCGGCAGCATCCCCTGATCGACCAGTCCGGCCCACGCTTCGAGGATCTCACCCGCCGGTTCCAAATCCCCTGTCGCCAAACACAAGCCCCGCAGCGCGATGAACGTGTCGCGGCCCCAATCGGTGAACCACGGATACCCCGCGATCACCGTTCGTCGGGCCGCTCCCGTGACCAGATATGGCTCCGCGAGCCGGCGTTCGGGGGTCAGCGCGGCCCGGCGGTTCGCTTCCTCGTCGGCCCACTGGGTGACGAGGGTGACTGGATCGATGGCGGCGTCGAACCCGGCGGCATCAGCGCTCCAAGCGAGCACCGCGGGCCCGGTCGCGAGATCCCAATGAAACGTTCCCGGCGCGGCGAGGTCTTCGACATCCTCCAGGCCTCGTTCGCGTTCGGTCTCGTACAGGAACTGCCGATACCACAATGGCTCGGCGTGAAAGCGACCATTCGCGGTCGCATGGATCGCGGGGACGCCCGGATAAGGTCGCCAGGTCCAGCGCTGGGGCCCGAGTTCGGGCGCGAACTCGAACCCCGGGTTCTCGCGATGGATCGCATGATGGTCGCGCCCCGACAGGAACGGCCGCAGCATCAACCGCAACGGACGACCGTTCGATCGGTCTTGCCAACCCCACCGCAGCACCACCGTCGACCGGCCGCGCGGAATGAAGAGCTCCTGTTGCAGGAGAGTGCCGTCGGGGAGGCGGAAGGTCCAGGTCGGCCAGGGCCGGGTGGTGAAGTCGTCGAGGAAGCGGCTGTTGTCGGGGGCGACGACATACGGCGCGTAAAGCTGCTGCGAGAGGGGGAGTGGTTCGCCTTCCCAGTCGAGCCAGGCGTCGAACCCCTGAACGAGCAGCATCCGCCCGGTGGGGGGCTGGGTCGCGGTGACCAGCAACCCATGATACCGTCGCGTCCGCCGCCCGCAGACGGTCCCCAACGCATACCCCCCGCGTCCATCGGTTTCGATCCATTCGGCAAGGGGCGGCGGCATCCAAGGCATGGGGCGGCATCGGCGGGAGTAGGAATCATGGAGGTATGGCGAGCATAGTCCCGTATCGCGCGCGATGCCAGTTGTGATGCCACACCATGTTGCCGCCCAAGGAACGCTTTCCCGGGGTTTCTTTCACTCCGGTTGCTCACCCTTGATTGCAACCGGCTGCGGTAGCCGCGTTTGTTCCCGGAAGAAGCGGACGATCGCGATGGACGCGGCTTCCGGGTATTGATGCGTCCCTGGATGGACGTAGGCGATCACCGGAGTCCTCTGTTGTGACGGATAGCGCGTTCCCTGTTCGCCCCAAGGCTCGCCCGGTTCCGTGCAGCCGTTGAGGCGGCGGACGTGCTCCAACGCCGCGCGCTGGTCGGCGATCGGCACGGTCTGGTCTTGCTCGCCCATCACGTGCAGCACCGGTTTGGGGGTTGCCCCTTGTAACCGTCGTCCCCCCAAGGTCGCCGAAGGGGCGAACGCCGCGAACCGGTCCCCCCGCGCGCTCCACAACAAGTACGTGAACCCTCCGCCGTTCGAGTGACCGGTCGCGTAGATGCGGTCGACGTCGATCGTGTGCTTAACGCGAAGCCGGTCGTAGACGGCGTCGAAGAACTTCAGATCGCGATCCCCGTCCAGCCCCGCGCGATTTTGCCACCCCGCGCGGCGCCCTTGCGGATCGCGCGGCGTGGCGGTCGGTAACCCCTGCATGTAGACGACAATCGCCTCCGGCCAGTGCCGGTGGAAGCCGAATTTCTCCGCCGCGCCGCGGGCCGTGCCCCCATGGCCGTGCAATGCGAAGATCACCGGCGCGCCCCGGGGCGTGGCAAGCCGAGTCACGTCGGCGAGGGGCCGGGCATTGCTGGTCGGTGGTTCAACCGGTCGAGCGGGCCAATGGATCAGGGCGTCGCGCGTCACGCCGTCGACGGACCAAGTTTCCCGAGTCGGGAAAGCGACCTCCTCCGCGCCCTCAGTGACGGCGACGAAGAGGACCATGACGTTCGCGATGACCCAACCCCATCGCGGCCGACGAGTTCTCATGAAGACGCTCCTCCGACCAGTGACCGTGCGATCCGGCAGACCACCGGGCGGCTCCCGGTTGGTTCCCGGGGAATCAACCCATGAAGCCGTCGAACGGATCGCACCGTGATTCGGCTTGTGGTCCGCGGTGGGGCGTTGGTTCTGCCGTGGGGACCGAGGAGAACCCGCCGGGAGATGAATGTCGGCTTCCACCCCCGCTTGACGGGATTGGCGGAGGGGCGGATAGTGGTGTTCGGAACGCCTCCGGTCTGGTCGGCGTCCGAGGGAAGTTCAGGGCAACGGCAAGGATATGGCCAAGAAAAAGGCAGCCGCGGGACCCGGAGCGGGGACGAAGATCCGCGTGCGCGAAGGCGTTCCATCTCCGGAGTTTCCCGAGGTCTCGCTCGCCGGCTGGACGGGGGCGGTGGTCGAAACCTCCGGCAAACCCCCCGATCTCAAATTGATCATCGAGTGGGACGCCGACACGATGGCGAAGATGCCCGCCGATTACGTCACCCGCTGCGAAGCTCAGCAACTCTACTACTCGATGGCGTGCTTGGCCCTCGCCGACGTCGATCTGGGCTGACATTTCACGCCACGACCGCTCCGGCCGTCACGCTCCGCGTGTTTCGTGGGTCGACAACTCGGACGCTCCCCATCCACCAAACGACGGTGCCCAGCGGCCGATCTTCGCGACCGCTGGGCACGTCACATCGACCACCGCGCTCAGTACCGAATGATCAAGTCGACATATAGCCGCGATTGCACAAATGAGGTCGCTGCGGCGAGACGGGATTCGGAAAACCCTGGTTTGGGGTCTGATTTTCAGGAATTCGCAAGGGTTCCCGCATGCGGCGGAATTCGCCGAGAGGGCCCGTCAAGGCGACAATTTCCTCTGAGAGATTTGCGAATTCTCCCGTTCCTTGAAACTGTTGCGCTGTCGCGGTACCGTCCCGGCATCGACGAGCGTCGGCTCGGGCGCTGTCGGTGTGCGCATGTTCCGTTTGAGCGGTTCCCCTTGATGGGGTCGAACGCTCCGCCGGCCCCGCCTCATGCTCGCAAGCTCTGGTTCCCTTGCCGGATGAGCCCCCGAGCCCCATCCGGTCCCGCGGTTTCAGGAATTCACGCAGATGACCACGAAGTACGTCTTTTTCTTCGGCGACGGCAAAGCCGACGGCAACGCCAAGATGAAGAACGAGTTGGGGGGCAAAGGGGCCAACCTGGCGGAAATGACCAACATCGGACTCCCCGTGCCCGCCGGCTTCACCATCGGGACCGAAGTCTGCACCTATTACTACGCGCACGAAAAGACCTACCCGCCGGAACTCTCCGCCCAAGTCGACGAGGCGATGGCCAAAGTCGAGAAGGCGATGGGGAAGAAGTTCGGGGACACGACCGACCCGCTCCTCGTCTCGTGCCGCTCCGGGGCGCGGGAATCGATGCCCGGGATGATGGACACCGTCCTCAACATCGGGCTCAACGACGTCACCGTCCAGGCCCTCGCCAAGGTCTCCGGCAACGAACGCTTCGCGTGGGACAGCTATCGCCGCTTCGTCCAGATGTACGGCGACGTCGTCCTCGGCATGAAACCCGAGAACAAGACCGACATCGATCCGTTCGAGGAGCTCCTCGAGAAGAAGAAGCACGCCGCCGGCGTCGAATTCGATAACGAGCTCAACGTCGCGCAGCTCAAGGAGCTCGTCGCCGAGTTTAAGGCGGCGATCAAGCAGCGGACCGGGAACGACTTCCCGACCGATCCGAAACAGCAGGTCTGGGGGGCGATCGGCGCCGTCTTCGGTTCGTGGATGAACGACCGGGCGATCGTCTACCGCCGGATGTACGGCATCCCCCACGAATGGGGCACCGCCGTCAACGTGCAGGCGATGGTCTTCGGCAACCTGGGTGACGACTGCGCCACCGGGGTCGCCCTGACCCGCGACGGCGCGCTCGGAACGCCCGGTTACTGCGGCGATTACCTGATCAATGCGCAAGGGGAAGACGTCGTCGCCGGGATCCGCACCCCGCTGCGGATCGAAGAGACGCTCGCCAAGGACATGCCCAAGGCGTTCGCCGAACTCGACGAAATCGGCAAGAAGCTGGAAGCCCATTACAAGGACGTGCAAGACATCGAGTTCACCGTCGAGCGCGGCAAGGTCTGGATGCTGCAGACCCGCAACGCCAAGCGGACCGGCTTCGCCGCCGTCCGCATCGCGGTCGATCTCTGCGAAGAAGGGAAGATCACCGACAAGGAAGCGATCGCCGCCAAGCGCGTCCCCGCCGACGACCTGAACCAGCTTCTTCAGCCGGTCTTCGACCTCGCCGGGAAGAAGGCGGCGCAATCGAGCGGCAAGCTCCTCACGAAGGGGATCAACGCCGGTCCCGGGGCCGCGTTCGGCCAGATCGTCTTCCATGCCGACGACGCGGAAGCCACCTTCCTGAAGAACCCCAGCGCGGAACTGATTCTGGTTCGTCGCGAAACGACCCCCGAAGACCTCCGCGGGATGAAGGTCGCCAAGGGGATTCTGACGGCGTTCGGCGGGGCGAGTTCGCACGCCGCCCTGGTCAGCCGGCAGATGGGGAAGGTCTGCGTCGTCGGGGCCCAGGAACTGGCCATCGACTACGAGCACTCGACCGTCTCGGTCGGCGGGAAGACCCTGAAGGAAGGCCAGTACATCAGCATCGACGGCTTCACCGGTGAAGTCTTCGAAGGGAAGGTCGACACCAAGCCGAGCGAAGTGATTCAGGTCCTCATCAACAAGACGATGAAGCCGGACGAATCGCCG
>CAYUHJ010000302.1:0-6490 GCA_964444365.1 uncultured Alcaligenaceae bacterium
GCGAAGCACAACATCATCTCGAACGCGAGCTGCACGACGAACTGCCTCGCGCCGGTCGTCCACGTCCTTCTCAAGGAAGGGTTCGGCATCGACGAAGGCCTGATGACGACGGTCCACAGCTACACGGCCACGCAGAAGACCGTGGACGGCCCGAGCAAGAAGGACTGGAAGGGCGGCCGCAGCGCGGCGATCAACATCATCCCGAGCACGACCGGCGCGGCGAAGGCCGTCGGCCTCGTCTGCCCCGAGGTGAAGGGCAAGCTCACCGGCATGGCCTTCCGCGTCCCGACGCCGACGGTCTCGGTGGTCGCCCTGACCGTGAAGACGGTGAAGGAAACCAGCTACGCCGAGATTTCCGCCGCGATCAAGAAGGCGAGCGAGACGTACCTGAAGGGCATCCTCGTCCACACGACGGACGAGGTCGCCAGCACGGACTTCATCCACGACCCCGCGAGCAGCATCTTCGACGCGAGCAGCGGCATCGAACTCAACAGCAAGTTCTTCAAGCTCATCTCGTGGTACGACAACGAGTGGGGCTACAGCAACCGCTGCGTGGACCTGCTGAAGTACATGGTCGGGAAGGCGTAACTGATTTAACTCAATCTCACACGAAGCCACAAAGACGCAAAGAGCGAATTGTTCGTTCTTCTTGGCGTCTTTGCGGCTTTGTGTGAGCCTTCTTCATGAGGAAAACATGCCAAAGAAAACGCTCGCCGACCTCGGCGATTTGAAGGGCAAGAAGGTTCTGATCCGCGTCGACTTCAACGTGCCGCTCGACAAGAAGACGGGCGCGGTGAAGAACGACCGCCGCATCCGCGGGGCGTTGCCGACCGTCCAGAAGTTGCTCGACGCCGGGGCCAGCGTCATCGCGATGTCGCACCTCGGCCGGCCGGAGAAGGCGACGCCGGAGGAGCGCAAGAACCTCACGATGGACAAGGTCGCCGCCCGGTTCGGCGAACTCCTCGGCAAGCCGGTGAAGAAGGCCGCGGACGAAGTTGTCGGCGAAGCCGTGACTGCCGCCGTCGCCGCGATGAAGCCCGGCGACGTGGTCCTCCTCGAAAACCTGCGGTTCGATCCGCGCGAGCAGAAGAACGACGCCGCATTCGCCGCCGCGATTGCGGGCCTCGGCGACGTCTACGTCAACGACGCCTTCGGCACCTGCCACAACGACAAGGACGCGAGCATGGTCGCCGTCCCCGCCGCGCTGAAGGCCGCCGGGAAGCCGCGGGCCGTCGGGCTGCTCGTCGCGAAGGAACTGGACGTCATTGAAGGGCTGATGTCCGCCCCGAAACGGCCGGTACTGGCCGTCATGGGCGGGGCCAAGGTGTCGGACAAGATCGCGTTCATCAACGCGCTGCTGCAGAAGGTCGATCACCTGCTGATCGGCGGGAAGATGGCGTACACGTTCCTCAAGTCCACCGGGGTCGACGTGGGCAGCACCCGCGTGGCCGACGAGGAACTGACCGCCGCCGCACCGCTGCTGAAGTTCGTCGGCTCGAAGATCACGCTGCCGACGGACGCCCTCGCGGCGAAGTCCGACGACCTGACCGCGACGCAGGTCTTCGAGGGGCCGATCGCGGCCGGGTTCGAGGGGGTCGACATCGGCCCGAAGACGCTCGCGTCGTACTCGGCGAAGATCGCGGACGCCGGCACCGTCATCTGGAACGGCCCGGTCGGGTGGTTCGAGCAACCCGCGTTTTCGGGCGGGACCAGGGGCATCGCGAAGGCGATGGCCGAGAGTGCGGCAGTTACCGTGGTCGGCGGTGGCGAGACGGCGGAAGCCGTCGAGCAGTTCGGCTTCGACGCAAAGATGACGCACGTCAGCACGGGCGGCGGCGCGTTCCTGGCCTACGTCGAGGGGAAGAAGTTTGCGTCCCTCGCCCAGATCGACGACCGGTGACGGGTCCGGCGAGCGACGGCTCGCGTCACTTGCCTTCGTACTTCTGCTGGTGCCGCGTTTTCTGTCGGACGTACTCCGGGTGCCCGCGGGCGGCGACGTACCTCTCGTAGAAGACCGCGGCCGCGGCCGCCTTCTCGGGGTCGGTCGTCCGCGGCAGCTCGGCCCCGGTCCGCGGGTCGTACTTCCGCCCGCCCTTGTGGTTGGCGTACCGCCGGGCGCGGGTCCAGCCCATTTGAAGGAACTTGCGGGCCATGTCCGCGCCGGGGAAGTCCTCGGCCTTCAGATACGCCAGGAACAGGTCCCAGATCGCGGCCGCCGACTTTCGGGCCTCCGCCTCGGTGCGGAACCGCCAGTGCGGCAGGATCTCGCTCTTGTAGGGTTCGACGAGTAGCACGCCCTGTTCGCCCTTCCCGACCCGGTACAGGTCCGGCCGCCGGCGGAAGTCCGTGGTCGCGAAGTCGAGCGAGTAATCGAACACGGCCGGACCCCTGTTCGCCGCCCCCTTCCCGATCGACGGCGGCACGGTATCGTAGCCGGTACAAGTCCCGTGCCGGACGGCCGAGGCATGATGGCGCATCCGAAGCCCAGCACCCGCCTGACGGCCGGCCCGACCTGCATCCTGTTCCTGCACGGCTGGCACAGCGTTCCCGGCGGGGTCAAACCGACCACCCTGAAGAGTCACGGCCACACCGTCCTCAACCCGGCCCTCGACGACGACGACTTCGACGCGGCCGTCCGCACCGCCCAGGCCGCGTTCGACGAGCACCACCCGGCCGTCGTGGTCGGCAGTTCGCGGGGCGGGGCCGTCGCCATGAACCTCGCCAGCGGGACCGCCCGGCTGGTGCTGCTGTGCCCGGCGTGGAAGAAGTGGGGGACGGCCCGGACGGTGAGGCCCGACGCCGTGATCCTGCACAGCCGGGCGGACGACGTGATCCCGTTCGCGGACAGCGTGGAGCTGGCGGCGAACAGCGGGGCGACGCTGATCGACGTCGGCAGCGATCACCGCCTGGCCGACCCGGAGCCGCTGGCGGCACTGGTGCGGGCGTGCGAGCCGTGACGCGGCGACCGGGGGTGCGACCGTGACGCCCAAGAAGCCGAACCTGCCCACGAAGGTTTGCCCCGTGTGCCGGCGGCCCTTCGCGTGGCGGAAGAAGTGGGCGAAGGTCTGGGAGCAGGTGCGGTATTGCTCCGAAGCGTGCAAGAAGAACCGGCGGTCCGAGTGAGCGTCCCGCCCCGAAGGCCGCCGGGGGGTCCGATCGAACCCGAACCGCGAGGCCCGCGATGCCACTCCTCGGCGCGCACCTGTCGATCGCCGGCGGGCTCCACCTCGCGGTCGAGGCGGCGGCGGCCCTCGGGATGGACACCGTCCAGATCTTCACGAAGAACGCGAGCCAGTGGGCGGCGAAGCCGCTGACGCCGGACGCCGTGGCCGCGTTCCGGGCCGCGGTCGCCCGCACCGGCCTGCGGTTCCCGACGGCCCACGACTCGTACCTCATCAACCTCGGCACCGCCGACGACGCCCTGTGGGAGAAGTCCGTCGCGGCGATGGCCGACGAGCTCCGGCGGGCCGACGCCCTCGGGTTGAGCTACCTCGTGTCGCACCCCGGTGCCCACCTCGGGGCCGGGGAGGACGCCGGGCTCGCGCGGGTGATCGCCGGGCTGGACGAGGTCCACGCCCGCGTCCCCGATGCGACCGCGCGAATCCTCGTCGAGACGACCGCCGGCCAGGGGACCACCCTCGGCTGGCGGTTCGAGCACCTCGCGGCGATTCTGGCCGGCGTGCGGCACCCGGACCGGCTGGGCGTCTGCTTCGACACCTGCCACGTCTTCGCCGCCGGGTACGCCCTGGGAACCGATGCCGAGTACGACGCGACGATGAACGAGTTCGACCGGGTCGTCGGGCTGGACCGGGTACTCGCGTTCCACGTCAACGACTCGGCGAAGCCGCTCGGCAGCCGGGTCGACCGGCACGCGGGGATCGGGCTCGGGCACGTCGGCGAGACGGCCTTCCGCCGGCTCGTGACGGACCCGCGGTTCGCCGGCCGGCCGATGTACCTGGAGACCCCGAAGGAGGCGGACGACGGGACCGCGATGGACCCGGTCAACCTCGCCAAGCTCCGCGCGTTCTGACCCACGGCGGCCGACCCGCCGCCGCCCGCCAAGGCGACGCAGAGTTTCCAGCGTGGCCGATTCAGTCGGTCAGTCGCTCCGCGAGTGACGGCGCGTCATCGCTCGGAAGCGAGTGTTGCGTTCTCGGGACATGAGCCCGCAACTCGCGGAGCGAGTTGCCTACCTTACCGCACTGCGTCACCCTGCTCCGCCCGCGACTCGGGCTTGTCAGCGTCGCCGGAATGCGTTCCAATCACGGCCCGCACGGATTCCGCGCCCGCATGGACACCGGCCACGATGGCCCCGACGGTCCCGACCCCCCCGAACCCGCCGCCGGCTCCGCCGGTCCGGGTGGAAGTGCGCGTCGGCTCGGACCGGCCGAACGCCTACGAGTTCGACGGCGAGCAGTTCCTCGTCGGCGGGGCGATCCCGTGCGACATCCGCCTGCCGGACGCCGGCGTCCCCCCGATCGTCTGCCACTTCGCCCGCACCCCGGCCGGCGTCCGCGTCCGCCGGGTCGCACCCGCCTTCCCGATCCTGTTGAACGGCAAACCGCTCGCGGGAATGGACCCGGTTACGGTCCCGAACGGGGCGACCGTCGCCGTCGGAAGTGTGGACATCCGCGTCACGGTGGCGGACGAACCGCTCCGGCCGACGTTCATCGGCACGAATGCGGAACTCGGAATGCGGAATGCGGATTCTCATTCCGCATTCCGAGTTCCGAGTTCCGTATTGCAACGGGAGAAGGAACTCGACGCCCGCGAACGGGAACTGAACCTCGTGCGGGACGAACTCGCCGCGCTGCGGGAAGAACTCGTCGACCGCTACCGCGCGGGCCGGGCGGAACTCGACCGCCGCCGGGCCGAGCTGGAAGGCGACGCCCGCCAGCGCATCGAAGCGGAACTGCGAGCGGCCGAACCCCGGCTCGCGGAGTACCGCCTCCGCCGGGCGGAGGTCGAGGCCGCCCACGCGGACCTGACCGCCCGCCGGGCCGACTTCGCGCTGGAACGGAACCAGCTCGACGCCGACCGCGCCGCCCTGGAAGCCGACCGGGCCGATCTGCGGGCGAAGGAAGCGGACCTGTCCCGCCGCGAGGGGGAACTCGCCGCCGGCCGCACGTCCCTGGCCCACGACCGCGAGGCCCACGCCGCCGACCTCGTGCGGTCCGAACGCTGGCAGGCCACGCTCGACGACCGGCAGCGCAGCCTCGACGCCCGCGCCGCCGAGATCGACGCCCGGTTCGAGCAACTGAAGCGGGACACGCTCGAACTCGAAGAACAAGTCCGCCTCGCGGACACCGAGCAGGACCGCATCACGGCGGAATCCGACCGGCTCGACAAGCTTCGCACGGAAGTCGACGACCGCGCCGCGAAGCTGAACGACCGCGCGACCCACCTGGAAGCCCAGCAGGCGATGCTCGCGGTGCTGCGGGCACGGCTCGAACGCCAGGCGGAAGACTCCCGGCAGGAGAGTGCGCGGCTCGCGGCGGGGCGGGCGAAGCTCGACGAATCCCGGGCCGAACTCGCGGAAAAACTGCGGGAGGCCGAACACCTCAAGGTCGACCTGACGGCCACCGCCGAGGGGAACGCCGAGCAGCAACGGCACCTCGCGGAACAGGCCGCCCGGCTCGACACGTCGCTGGCGGAAGTGCGGCAACAGCAGGAAACGCTCGCGGCCGAGGCGGACCGGCTCCGCGCCAAGGAAGACGAACTCGACGCGCGCTCCGCCGAGATCGCCGAGCAAGCGGCGGTGCTGAAGGCCCGCGTCACGCAGGCGATGGACCTGCAGGCCCGGCTCGAAGCTGACCGCACGGCCGTCCGCACGCGGGAAACCACCCTCACGGATGCGGAAACCGCCCGCGCCACCTTCCAGGAACAACTCCGCCGCCGGGCCGAGGACCTGTCCGCGCGGGCGAAGCAGCTCGACGAAACGTCGGCCAAGTTCGCGGAGCGGGAGGCCGAGCTCGAACGCCTCCGCGCGGAACTGGCGAAGGACCGCGAAGTCGCCGAGCAGGGCTTCGCCGCCACGCGGACGGAACTCGGCGAACGCTCCGTCGAACTCGCCCGGCACACGGCGCTTCTGGGCGAACGCGAGGCCGCCCTCGAACGGCAGGTCGCACGGTTGCAGGAGGTCGGCCGCGGGGTCGCGTCCGCGAAAAAGCAACTCGCCGACGCGAAGGCGCAGCTCGACGCCGACCGCGCCGCCGTGGACGCGCACCGGCAGCAAGTCGCCGGGGAAATCGACGAGCTTCGCCGGGCCGCGCCGGAACTGGAAGAGCGCGCCGCCGCCGCCGTCGACCGACTGGCCGCGGCACGGGACGTCCTTCGCGGCCAACTCGCGGAACTGCACGAGTACGCCGCCCAGACGCGGGCCGACCTCGCCGCCGCCCGGTCCGCGGTGGCGTCCGAAAGCGAGGGGCTGCACGCCCGCGAACAGCTTCTCGAACAGGCGCGTTCCGAACACCGGCTCGCCGTCGCGCAG